>JAIRVY010000114.1 GCA_031253655.1 Bacteroidales bacterium | reverse complement strand
GCGCGGGTTGAACTGTACGATGATTTTTTGAAAAGCATTAAAGACAGCGAGAAATACTACACTTTTATGGCAATAGCATGGGTTATTTCCGAAATGTTTCCCCAAAGCGATGAGTTAATATTGAGTTTCTTAAAACATTCCACCCTGTCGAAGAAAACGAAATTGAAAACCATCCAAAAAATAAAAGAGAGTAGAAAAACTACAGAGGTTCAACGTGTAAAGTTGGAGAGTTTGAGGAGTGAAATCAAGGGAACATAGTGTAAAAACATAATTGTATTTTTGCAGCAACTTTTAAAAATGTATAACAAACTACGATATGTCAACAAAATTCTTCACAAACGAGCACGAAAACACCTTACTCAACAAGATTAAGGGCATTTTTGAGCATAAAAATGTGCATTTTTTTGATGCGCTTGTGGGATATTTTAGGGCTTCGGGCTATTTTAGAGTGCGCCCATATATTGAAAAAGCAACAGAGATTCGTGTATTGGCGGGAATCAATATTGACGAACAGATTTATGATGCCAATAATATAGGATTACAGTTTTCTGTAAATGAAGCACAGAGCATTGATACTTACATTGAAAATCTGAAAAAAGATATTCAATCGGCAAAATATGACAAAGAGGTGGAAGAGGGAATGTTGCAGTTTATTAAAGATTTGATTGTAGGAAAAGTGCAAATTCGCGTTTATCCAAGACAAAACTTGCATGCCAAAATTTATATTTTCCGCGAAAAAGAGAAACACGCGCACGGCTACGGGTCTGTTATTACCGGCTCAAGTAACTTAACCGACTGCGGATTACAACACAATTTTGAATTTAATGTTGAACTTCGCGAAGATGCGGATATTGACTTTGCAACAGAAACTTTTGAAAAACTTTGGGAGCAAAGTGTGGCTATAGATAATCGGTTTGTTGAAAAACTGAAAATCGAAACATACCTCAACGATACTTTCACACCATTCGAAATTTACTATAAGTTTTTGATTGAATATTTTGGCAAAAGTGTGGAATATGACCCTAATTCTTTGCGAGATATGCCAAAAGAATACAAAAAACTTTCTTATCAGGCAGATGCAGTAAGCGATGGCTATGCAAAATTGGAAAAACACAACGGCTTTTTTCTTTCCGATGTAGTGGGTTTGGGAAAAACTGTGGTGGCAGCGCAAATTACAAAAAACTTTTTCTATCACAACGGGTTTCCCGATTATCTATCAAGAACACTTGTCATTTGTCCACCGGCTCTTTATGAAAACTGGCAGGAAACTTTTGACAATTTCGGGATAAATGAGTACAAAATATACACCAATGGCAGTTTGCACAAAATTCGCGATCCGCGAAAATACGATTTGATAGTGGTAGATGAAGCACATAAATTCCGTAACGATACAGCAGAGATGTACAACGCTTTGCAAAAAATCTGCAAAACGCAAACACGCAAAGGAACTGATAAAAAGGTAATGTTGGTGTCCGCAACGCCGCTAAACAACAAACCGGAAGATATTGCCAATCAGGTCTATTTGTTTCAAGACAAAAAAGATTCAACACTCGAAATTAGCAATTTGCAGCATTTCTTTGCGCCAAAAATCAAACAATATAAAGAACTGAAAAAAGAAAAAGACGTGAGAAAAATGGCTGCGGGGGTAAAAGAACTTTATGAGGAGATCCGCAGAGATGTTATAGAACCGTTTACCGTTCGCCGAACTCGCACCGATTTAGAAGAAAACGAACCTTATAAAAAAGATTTAGCCGCTCAGGGCATTAGATTTCCAAAAGTGAAGAAACCTGAAAAAATATTTTATCAATTAAACAGCGAATTGGAAGCGCTTTATGATTACACCATAAAAACATTGCACGAGGAACTGACTTACTATCGGTATCAGGCAATTAAATTTCTTGTTCCCAATAAGAAAACAAAATATAAAAATGCAGAGTTGGCTTCGTTGCAGTTGAAATACATTATGAAAACCTTGCTCGTGAAAAGGTTAGACAGCAGTTTTCACGCTTTCGGAAAATCGCTTGAACGTTTTGCACAAACAACGGAAAATATGGTAAAGATGTTTGAAAACAACTGCATATTTATTGCGCCGAATTTGGAGGTGAATAAATATATTGAAGAAAACAAAGAGGAAGAACTTTTGCAACTTTTGATTAATTTAAAAGATACCGATCCTACCATTGAAATTTGCACCGCTGCCGATTTTGAAGCGGGGTTTGTGGAAGGGCTGAGAAAAGATTCCGCTATCTTACTAAATTTAGTCAGTAAATGGGAAATAGTAAATGTTGACCCGAAATTGGATATCTTTATTGATTTTTTGAAAAACAAACTCTTATCTTCAAAAATCAATAAAGAGGGAAAATTGGTGGTGTTTTCCGAATCTCAAGAAACCACGGAATATCTTTTCAAAGAACTGAAAATAGCCGGTTTTGACAAAATTTTGATATGCAGCAGCAAAAACAGAAAAGAGATATTTCCAAAAATTCGTGAAAATTTTGATGCAAACCTTAAAAGTGAAGAGCAGAAAAACGATTATAACATTGTGATTTCCACCGAAGTATTGGCAGAAGGCGTGAATATGCACCGCGCCAACGTAATTGTGAATTACGATACCCCTTGGAACTCAACAAGGTTGATGCAGCGCATTGGGCGTGTAAATCGTATCGGTAGCAAAGCAGAGGAAGTGCATATTTTCAACTTTTTCCCTACCGCCAAAGTGGATAATGATATTGAATTGCAAAAAAAGGCAATCCTAAAATTGCAGGCGTTTCACAGCGCATTGGGCGAAGACAGCCAAATATATTCCGATGAAGAGATTGTAGAAAGCTTCGGACTTTTTGACAAAAATGCGCAAGAAGAGAAAGACGAAAAACTAAAAATTTTGCTTGCTCTTCGCGCATTCAAAGATGAAAATCCCGAACAGTTCAAGAAAATAAAAAACATGACACTCCGAGCAAGAACCGGAAGAAAAAACACAGAGTTACAAGATACTACCATTACTTTTATTCGTAGCGAAAAACGAAATTCGTTTTTGTTGGTTAAAGAAAATGAGGAACCGAAAGAATTGACTTTTTTACAGGCAGAAGAGATTTATCGCGCACATAAAGAGGAAAAGTCCACAACGCTTACCAACAACCATCATACGCAAGTTGAAAAAGCAATTTCGCTTTTCAAACATAAATTGGAAATTGAAAAGCAGACAGAGCGAACTATTGTAGTTTCATATAATCCTGCTGAAAAAATAGCCCTTAATTTTCTTGATGCAATTATCAATCTGCAACTTGCAGACAATAGAGAAAAAGAACTGCTGAATTTAGCAAAAGATGCGGTAGGTTTAGGAAAATTTCAAAAATTGGCAAAAGAAGTAAGTGCATTACAAAAAAGCCTCAAAAAAACATCCATGCCGTTAGTAAGGCAATTAGAAGCAGCGCTAAAAATTGTTCAAAATTACCCTTTACAGGAAAACGAAGAGAAACACCCTTCGGCTGGTTTAGAGGACGAAGAGAAAACAAAAAAAGAAAACTTTGTACCCGAAATAATTATTAGCGAAATTTTTAAATAATGGTTAATGGTTAATTGTTAATAATCGTGAATATTTGCTGTAAAGTCTATATTATTCACGAATAAATATTGTTTTTTCGTGAATTTATTGCAAAAACAATTGTTTATTCACGGATATTTTATTTATTTGCGGTTGAAAAATAAAAATGTGTTTTATGATTACACAAACAAAAAAAGAGAACTTGAGCAAATTGAAATTGGAGTATGAAAAACTTCGTGGAACACACATTGATTTGCTAAAAATGATTGCCGAATCGGAATTGCCCGAAATGGTTTATAACTCTAATGCTATTGAAAACTCTACACTTACGCTTAAAGAAACCGAAAAAATTCTATTAGCGCAAGCGTTGATGCGTGAAGTTTCATTACGAGAAACCTACGAAGCAACAAATTTAGCACGTGTGATAAAATATCTTTGGACGCGCCCCAACTACGAACTCACGGTTGAAAATCTTGAACTACTGCACCAAATGTTATTAGGCGGAATAAATGACGACTATGCCGGGCGTGTTCGGCAAACAGGTGAATATGTGCGCGTGGGTTGGCATATCGCCCCACCGCCCGAACAGGTAAAACCGTTACTCATTAACCTGATAAATCAGTACAACAGCGAAGACAATAAATATTTTTTGGAAAAAATTGCCGAATTTCATTTACAATTTGAAACAATACATCCTTTTTGCGATGGCAACGGACGAATGGGAAGACTCATTATTAACTTGCAGTTTGCTGCTTTGGGCTACCCACCGGTAATTATTCAAAACAAAAGTAAAAGAGAAAGTTATTACCCCATTTTCGAGGAGTGGCGTACTCAAAACAGAGCAGATAAGTTTTCAGATTATCTTTATCTCGCTCTTTCAGAATCGTTTAACAAACGACTTTCCTACCTTCGTGGTAATGAAATTGTAAAATTGTCGGAATACGCCAAAAACAGAAATATAAGTGCAGCGCTGATAACTAATGCTGCTAAACGACAAACCATTCCGGCTTTCCGCCAAGAGGGCATTTGGCGAATTGCAAAAAATTATATAAGAAATAATGGTTAATGGTTAATGGTTAGTGATAAATGGTTAATGATAAATGGTTAATGGTTAATGGTTAATGGTTAATGATAAATGGTTTATGGTTAATGGTTAATGATAAATGATTAATGAGATGAAAGAGAATATATTGAAAAGTAAGAGTTTTAGTTTTGCGATAAGAATTGTGAATTTGTATAAGTATCTGTGTGATACGAAAAAGGATTTTGTGCTGTCGAAACAGGTTTTGCGTAGCGGAACTTCGGTTGGAGCAATGGTGCGGGAAGCGGAACATTCGGAAAGTAAAGCCGATTTTGTGCATAAAATGGCTATTGCCCAAAAAGA
>JAIRVY010000007.1 GCA_031253655.1 Bacteroidales bacterium | reverse complement strand
GTTAATGTAATTTCAGAGGGACGGTTCGCCGTAAATTTCTCTGTGTGTGAAAATGTGCCGATTAAGGTAAATCAGGAAACTATTTATCAAGCACAATGGTATAGTGTTAGTTATTTTTCTGGTTCAGACAAAATGACAAAACATTTATTAAAGGGTAAAAAAGTGTTTATTTCAGGCACTTTGCGATTTGGTGAATTTCGTAACGAAACCACAAAGCAAGTTATGAAGACAAACGAAATTGTTGCCGATACGGTTGAACCTGTTGAATGGGTAAAAAGTGAGGAAGCGTTGCCTAACAACAATCTGCCTCCGTTGCCTGATAATTTACCCGATGATTTTAATTAAAATGTTGTAATTCAATGAGTAATAAAGATTTTGTTTATCTTGATTTTCGTAAAAAACTTGTCTATTATGGGAAAAATTACAATATAAGTGATTGTGTACCCGCAACAATTGTTGAGCGTGAAGCCTTTATTACTCATTTTTATTCAAAAGGCATCAAAGAATGTACATTTAAACAGTTAAAACAATACGTAAATTTTCATGGTACACGCAAACAAGGGCGTATTTATGCCATAATACCAATCACTGACCAATATATCTATTTGAAATTGGTAGAAAAACACAAAGATTTTCAGCGTGCAATTGATGATTATATAACAGAAAGTTTTGGGCGTAAACGAGATAATATTATTAAAAATAAAGCAAAATTTGTTGCTAAGCATGGACTGAAACTTTTTTTGAAAACAATAGAAAATGAAATGGAAAAAATTTTCGATGACAATACGTTTTTGTAAACAAACGCAAAAAATCCTTCCAAATGACGAAAAAAAAATGTCAAAAAACAATGAAATTATGTTAAATTACAATTCGTAAACACTTGTGTATCAGGTAATTACAATTTGTCTTATAATTTATAATTTGTTAAATAATTGTTATACAATTGATTACTAATATTTAAACACTAAAAATCAAAAAGTAAATATTGTTTTTAAGTGTTTATATATCAACATTTTGAGTTTTATTTTTTTGATACACAAACGTTTACAAGCAGTCGGGTAGGGGAGTGTAGATTTAATTTTATTAAAATTACATATTTAAAGATGTTTATGTTGTAATTTTGCATTTTAATTTTATAATCAAAAATAAACGTCATGAATCCGAAAGATAAAAAGAAATTTAGACACGATAAACAAGTGTTTAATCAGGAAAACTCGGCTTTTGTTGTTTTGTTGGAAAAAACAATGAATAAACAAATGCGCGTTGTCGATGCAATGGCAGAGTTGAATGTAGACAGGTATGAATGGGCAAAATTAAAACGTGTTTACTTTAAAATTAACGGTTTAAATTCGTAAACAATGGAAAAAAAACAATCAGACACATACAGTTTGCGGGTGTCGCCAGTAAAAGTTGATTTTTTGAAACGTTTAGCAGAAAAATATCCAACAAAAGATGATTTTGCAGAAGATATTATTGTAAAATTGAGTAGCAATGATAGTGCAAAAGACACAGAAATTGCGGACTTAAAAAAACAAATTGAAGAGTTGCAAGTATCTTTAAATGTATCAAATCAAGATTTAAGCGATTGCGTAATTGTTCCCGTAACTACTATGCAACGGAAGTGTCTTAATTATTTGTTGGAAAGAGAACGCAAGTATTTAGGTATGGGCGATGAGTTAAATGAAGGTATTGTTTATAATTATATTCTCGATGAAATTTTAATTAAAGGCAATAAATTTTCTATTAAAAGCATACCTGATAGTAAGTTAGAACAATTTAAAAATGAGATATAATGTTCGGAAAATTAGCATTAAAAGCAGCGTTGCCGTCATTGTTGTCGCAATTAGAAGGCGGAGTTTTAGAAGATTTTTTGCTTGGGTTACGGGCTGATTATGCTGAATGTTGCATTGATGCTGAAACTGTTGAATTGTTGCAAACGATGGAAAAGGTAAACGGTCAGGATGTCGCAATGTTAAATGTTGTTGCATTAGATGAAAATTGTTGTGTACGAATGATTAAACAATATACAATTAAGGAGTTAATTGAATTTTTAAAAACTAAAATATGAGTGCGTTAAGTAATATTGATACATGGAAAGAATATGTTGAGAATAATTGCGGAGTAAAGCAGCCCGTTAATTTGAATGAAGTTATTGACCCTCTTGATGACGTGGACGAAATAACAGAAATTGAAACGGAGCGGGAAAATACACCACGCACAAACTTGGTTCGTGAGGCATCAACTGCTGCTAATGTTATAGTAATTACATACGATTTATTACTTTCCAGGGTTGCGGGTATGTGGTCGGGAGATGATTACGAACAATTTAAGTTAAAATCTGACGAAAAAGATTATTATCAAGATGCATGGGCTAATTATTTGGCAGAAAAAAATATTGAAATGTCTCCAGGACTAATGTTGATTGTTGCAACTTTATTATTGACAATTCCACGATTGATTGATGCAAACAAAATTCGTAAAGAAAAAAAACAGCAAGAAACACAGGAAAACATTATAAATGAACAAGATACAGAAATAAAACACTTAAAAAAGAAGTTGAATGAGCGGAAGAGTAGCGAAGTGTGATGTTATTGTCGGAGCAGTTGGGACAGGAAAAACAACATTTTTAAGAGAAAGTGTTGTGTTGCCGATGGTTGCCTCCGGGCATAGGGCTTTAATAGTTACACCAGACGCAAAAGAATGGGGAGAAGTTGAAATTCTGACTAATTATGAAGACATTGCAACATTTACGGGCATTAAAAGAATGATTTACAAACTTGGTCGTCTTGAAAAGATACGTGATTATTATAATAACGGAGTACTCGTTTTTGATGACGCAAGGCTGTACATAAACGCCCAAAGTGATGACTTTATGCGTTGGTTACAGATACGCAGACGGCATCAGGGTATTGATTTATTTAGTGTTTTTCACTCGTTGGCACAAATTCCGCCGATTTATTTTACGTTTATTTCAAATATAATTTTATTTCACAGTTTGGGAAATATAAAAAAACGTACCAACGAAATAGATGATTATATTTTGGAAGAAATTGCCAAAGCAAAGGCAGAAATTTTAAACGAAGTAAATAGGGGAAACCCTTACGCAAAAAAACTAATTTCATTTGATAAACGATTTTAAAACAGATACAATGGAAAATTTTAAATTAAGCAAAACGGGTATAATTATTATTATCATTGCAGCGGTGGTGGTGATTTTGTTATGTAGTATTTTTTTTATTGCGGGTAAAAAAACGGCAGAAATTAAACAGGAAAACGAAAATAAAGAAAATAGAAAAAACGCACTCGGTGAGGAAGAAAAGGAATTAAACGCAGACCTTGCGTTATTTCCTATTTTTGATGATTACAGGGCGGGAAAAATTACCAGTAAAGATGCAATAAAAATGAGCGGGCTTTCGGTTGGTAGTTTTTACAGAAAACTGAATAAATATGAAACAACAAAATGATTTTATGTATTTTAGTGAAATTGCAGCAGTTTTTGGAATAAGTGCAGTAACTTTGCGGAAAAAAATTAAAAATCATTCTAATCCTGATATTTCAAAACTCGCATCAAAGCGGGGGACGGGTACATATTTTTATACAAATGATGAAATAAAATTACTATTCAGCACTTTTTTTAGATAAATTTTCAATTTTAATTAGAGCATGGACACACTTTTTTTATAATTGTGTGTCTTTTTTTATGGCAATTTATGGAAAAGTATGGAAAAGTATGGAAAAGTATGGAAAGTTTTGGTTGTCAATTATTTTTGTATATAAAAACGCTGTACATTTGCAGCGATGGCAAAAGGAAATAAAAAAACGGTTATTTTAATAGTTATTTCGGCACTTGTGGTGGCAGTAATTAGCATTGTTATTTTTAAGCGTAAAAAAATAAGAGGTTCTACGGTTGCGAGTGCGTTATCTTCAACGGTTACGGCGGGCTATAGTACTGAAAATTTTCCATTACAAAAGGGAATGGCAGGTGAAAAAGTGCGTGCATTACAAGGTGGCTTGGAAATATTAGGTTACAGTGTCGGAAAATGGGGAGTAGATGGCAAGTTTGGCAACGATACTTTGACGGCGGTACGTTTATCCTTTAAAAACCCAAATAAAACGCAAGTAACGGAGGCAGAATGGAAGCCATTTTATGATATATATAGTGTTCAGTTACCAACAGTTTAATTTATGGCACAAAAAGTAATATTTTCAAATTTAGGGTATTCCCCGAAAGACAAAATAATAAATATAATACTTATTATTATAATCGTGATTGCGTTGTTTTTTGGGGTACGATATCTTTGGAGAAATCAAATTCAGCCATTATTAAAAAAAGAAAGTTTACAAAATGAAGTAGCAAAAGAAATATCGCAGGGCAATCCTTTGAGTTATGAAAAATCAAAATATCAAAACTTTGCAGATACTTTGTACAGGGCAATGAAAGGGGCAGGCTGCGATACAAGTGCTGTTTATTTTGTTTTTAATCAAATGAGAAACAAAACAGATGTGTTACAGTTGATAGCAAGTTTTGGAACAAGAGACGGAGAAGACTTATCATCGTGGATGAACGGTGAATGGTTTTTAAGTATTAGCAAAATTAACAATATTTTAGCGAATAAAGGAATAGATTTTACATTTTAATAATAAATAATAAAAAAATAGTAGCGATGAGAAAAATTTTCACAGACAACATTCACATTTGGGTGATTTTAGCAGTAGCAGGAGTAGGTTTTTTGTTGTATAAATTATACAAAAAAAACCCAGACACAAAACAAAGTATTTTAGGTAAATAGCCATGAAAAACAAGTATTTAACATTGGCAGAAAAAAAATTAACAAACAATTTTACAGGAGGAAAAAACATGAGTAGAGAAGTAAATTTAGTAAATGCTTTTCAGCACAAATTTAGTTTAAAAATCACCACAACGGCAGACACGCCGAAGGTGATAGCATTATTACCATCGTATTTCAAAACGTTGGGAATAAACAGTGGTACTACGCCTACTTTACATTATCATAACAA
>JAIRVY010000173.1 GCA_031253655.1 Bacteroidales bacterium | reverse complement strand
TTGGTCGCGGGTTGCGCCTGCCTTTCGACGAAAATGGAAATCGCATCAGCGACGAAGAGTTTTATCTCACATACATTATCGACTATTCGGAAAGAGAATTTGCCCGAAAACTTGTGGGCGAAATCAACAGTGACGGCGGATATTTGCAAACAGGAAAAATTACGGAGCATATTTTGGAATTGTTAGTTAAAGCCGGATATGCACCCGACAAAAACGCTGTGTTTTTCAAGTTGGGAAGTGAAAAAATAGTTGATCCTGAGAAAAATATTCTCGACACCGAAAAACTTTTCGCCCTTTTGCCGGACGACAGCGGCTTGAAAGTGAAAGCCGGAAAAATCACAGGCGAAGGTTTGCCCGAAAAACCAAAAGTAAGGCTGAATAAAGCTAATTTTGAAAAATTGCGTTCGCTTTGGAACAAAGTAACCAAACGTTATCTGTTGCATTTTGAGGAAGTTGGCGAGGAAAAATTGAAAGAGATTTTCCGGGAAGTGTTGAGCCATTCAACCATTTTTGTTGAGCCGACAGTGCAAATTATTGAAGATGTTTTAGTCAGGGGCGAAAACTCGGTAGAAATGGCTACTGAAGGATACAAATCGGCAAAATCCGGTTTAGGCAAAATTCCTTATGGCGAATTTTTGAAACGCCTGAATAAACAAACAAATTTACCTGTCCCGCTTTTGCACAAAAGTATCGTTTCTGCACGAAAAGACAAAAAAACGCCACAAGAATTGTTTAATATCGTTTCGTTCAACAATATAATAAAAGCCTTTGAAAAGAAATTTGAAGAAGTTTTCGCACAAAAATTCTCGTATCACGCACTCGATTTCAGGGCAAATACAAGTATTCTTTCCGGCAATGATGAGTTCAAAGAATTTCTGTCGCAGGGCGATGTAGGCGTAAACGAAGCAAAAGAGTTGGAAAAAATCCGCCCCGACAAAGCCAATTATTTATATGACAAATATCTGTACGATTCGGAAATAGAACACGAAATTTTACGGGTTCAACCGTCCGAAAAAATAATCGTTTACGGAAAACTGCCGCGCAGAAGTATAAAACTCCCCACATACACCGGCGGAACGACAAGTCCCGATTTTGTGTATGCCATAAAAAACAACGATTCTGATGATATAAAACTGCATTTAATAGTGGAAACCAAAAGCGAGAATATGCGTTTTTCGGATAGAATCGCTATTGAGGCTCAACAAAAAGCCTTTGCTAAAATCGGTGGAAATATTGAGTGGAAGATGGATGCGGATTTCGGCGATACCCGGCCACCCTTTCGGTGATACCCAGCCACTAAAGTGGCTTCCCGCCTATCGGAAAGGACTGACAAAATTACACTTTTTTTCTTAAACTCTCCCCTTTTAATTCAAAACGATGTGCCGTATGAACTAACCTGTCAAGGATAGCATCCGCGATTACAGGGTCACCAATCACATCAAACCAGTTAGCAACAGGAAGTTGGCTAATAATTACCGTTGAATGTTTAGCATGCCGGTCTTCGATGATTTCTAAAAAATCAGTCTGCTGCTGTCCTTGCAAAGCGGTTAATCCGAAGTCATCAATAATCAGCAAATCGGTTTTTGCCAAACGGTCGAAAAGTTTAATGATTGAACCGTCGGCACGCGCCAGCTTGAGTCGAACGAACAGTTTCTGCATGTTGTGATAGCCAACTGTATATCCCTGTTTACAAGCATGATGCCCTAAAGCGGAAGCGAGAAAGGATTTCCCGCATCCTGTAGCTCCGGTAATAATAATGGCTTCTCCATTTTTGATGTAGTCGCCTGTAGCAAGCCGGGTGAGAAGCATTTTGTCGATTCCTCGAACAGGGTCAGCCTTGATTTCTTCAACAAATGCCTTGTAACGGAATCCGGCATTTTTCATTAGTCGCCTGTAACGATTTTCCTGCCGCTTGTCGGCTTCCGCCTGCAAAAGCAGCGCCATTCCATCAGCCAGAGACAATTCCCCCGTACGACGTGTTTCTTCAAGGGTTTGCCACAATCTGGACATTCCCGTTAGTCTGAGACTAAGCAATTGAGATTTAATTTCTTCCATAACTTTTTAATTTTTAATTCTTAATTCTTAATTTATTTGTAATACTGCTTTCCCCGAATATTGTTTTTGGGCAAAGGCAGCGGTTTGTATTCTTCCATTTCCGTTAACAGAGATTTACCTTCAATCAGGGATTTGATGAACCGGTAAGAGAACTCTCCTTCATTCAACGCTATGCGGCAGGCTTTCTCAAAGCGGAGAGGATCGGTTTTTCGGCAAAGGCTCAACAATCCGTCACAGGATTTGTAAAGAACTTCCGGCGGTTTGGGACTGTTAAAGAGATAAGTCATGATTTCAGCTAAAGCCGCCGACTTTCTCCTTGCCGTTTCGATGTAATAATTGGGATTGCGATTATTGTAATGCTGATGTGTGGAACACAAATGTTCGGCAACTGTTGTATAGCCAAAACCGGCAACACGTTCATGAGTAGCTATTAATTCATTTTCACAGAATATTTTCACTAATGTACGTGTATAAATAACCTGCACTTTTTCTCCAATATAAATATAGGGAACCGAATAATGATGGCGGTCTCGTCCAAGATAGATACAATTATTCTGTCCCACATGCAATTCCGTATAATATTTTATCTCAAACACTGTTTCAGGTAATGGACGAAGCCGGTGTTTTTCGTCGGCAAGAAACTTTTCCTGACGGCTGTAATCTGTGCGCTGCATCCGGGTCTGATTATGCTCCGTTGTCTTTTCCGCCAATGCCTGGTTCAGTGCTTCCAGTGAAAAGAAACGCTGATTTCGTAATTTGGCATAAACTCTTGAATAGATAATACGTATTTGATTTTCTATCATCGCCTTGTCCTTAGGGTGGGCAACACGGGCAGGGATAACTACAAAGCCGTAGTGATTGGCAAAATCCTCCATCACCCGGTTCAGTTCCGGCTCGTAACGGTCGGCTTTGATGACTGCCGCTTTCAAATTATCAGGTACCAGTATTTTCGGACAACCGCCCAGCGCCTTTAAGCAACACTCCAAAGCATACAGAAAATCGTCCGTCGTCTGTTGGTGTACTGCAACGATAAAGGTATAGTCCGAAAAAGGCAAACAGGCGGCAAAGACATGTACTGCAACAATCTCTCCCGTCTCAATGTCAATGTATTCCAGTTTATCGCCTGCAAAATCTACGAACAGTTTATCGCCTGCCTCATGCCTGAGTATCGCTGTTGGTTTACGAGCTATTAACTGCTGGCTGAGATGATAACAGAACTGTGTATAGCGGTAGCCTGAGGGATACTTCGATAAGTATTCCTGCCAGAGTAGATATCGTGTTACGTGTTTACGCCCTAGCTCTTTTTCAAGATAGGGTAGTAATTCCTTGAAATCCTCGAAACGCCTGTCGGTGTAAGCTGCCGTCCCGGCAATGAATTTACCTTTCAAGACCGGTTCATCGAGCTCTAACAATTCTTCGGTCTGCATTTGTCCGGTCTTCAACTTACGGATATAGTTGTTTACCGTATCCCTGTTGAGACCCAATGTCTTTGCTATCCGACGGTTCGATACCCCGGATTCATGTAAGCGTAATAATTGCTTGATTGTACTCATTTTCATTGCTTTTCCTGACATGTCCTCTTCATATTTTAATTGTTAAATCAAAATACGAAAGATAAGTGAAAAAGCCACTGCATGGATACTATTGGCCGGGTATAGTCCGAATTTGAAATCGCTCCGAAAATGAAATTATGAAAATATTACCCTTACAATTATCAGCAATTTAGACGCTAAAAACTGGCCGGGTATAGTCCGAAAAAGGATGCCGCCGCCGGCTTTTTTCTCAAAATTTCATTACTTTCGAATCGGTGGCCGGGTATAGTCCGAAAAAGGACGCCGCCGACCCCGAAAATCACGAAAAAATACCTCTTTTTATCTGTTTTTGGCTGGATATCTGACAAAATGGCGCACTTTTTATGCGCTTTTTAACGCTTTTTTTCATCTTTTTAATCGAAATTGTGGCTGGGTATAGTCCGAAATCTGCATTTGACTAAATTCCATGTTAATATAGCATACACAACTGTTGAAACCATGACAACAGCACTAAAGATTAATGTGATTAATTCACTACTCTGTTTTATACAATCTAACATAATTTTACTGGATTAATTTGAATTACACTTTATATCTATTTCTCTCATAATTTCTCCCGTTTCCTTCAACACCCTAATTATCCGCTGATAATGCAATATGTCTTCATATTCCAACGTCCGACCCTTCCTGTCTTTCAGCCATTTTTGCGCAGGTTGATAACCACCGATGTAGAAACTCCATGCTTTGGACGGTACATGGTCGAAATATTGCGTATCGTTGATGTAAACTTTATCGCCAATGTATTGTGGTTTTTCTATCACATTGTTTCCTGCAACAGGATAATCTGCCATGCCCGCTTGCGGGTTCTACGCTTTCCAACAAATGTAAACGGCGCA
>JAIRVY010000068.1 GCA_031253655.1 Bacteroidales bacterium | reverse complement strand
TACAAAAATTTAATCTTTTGGGGCGGCAAAAATATAATTTTTTAAATACCTTTTCTTTATTGAAGAATTTTTGTTGCACTTTTATTGTAAAATATTGAATAATAATGAATTAAATTTTTCTTGCCTTGCGGTTCTTTGTGTATATTTGCCGCGCTAAATGTAAATATAACACTACATGACTTCTTTAAATATTAGAATTGACAAATGGCTTTGGTGTGTTCGTCTATATAAAACACGCTCTATGGCTATCGATGCTTGCAACGCCGGAAAAGTGAAAATGAACGGTACCAATATAAAGCCTTCAAAAGAAGTAAAAACCAATGAGGTTTACAACATTAAATTGGGGCAACTAAATAAAACCATTCAGGTTATAGATACTCCAAAAAGCAGAGTGGGCGCCCCTTTGGTGCAAAACTATTATTTGGATATTACCCCTGAGGAAGAATACAACCGCGTGAAATTGTTACGTACTACTTTTGAATATCGGGAACACGGAGAGGGGCGCCCCACTAAACGTGACCGAAGGCAGATTGAGTATCTGAAAGAATATTACCATGAGGAGGAATGAGAAAAAAACTATTTTTGTCGCAACCTATTAAGTATTCTCAAATATGATAATTTTACCCCAACGTTTTAAAATAAAAAATCAAATTAGTTAAAAATCAAATTTTTATGAAATCATACAACAGACAAATTTTTATTTTTTTAGTTATGGTATTTTTTTTGTCGATACCATCGTTTATGCATGCTCAAGCCACTTTTAATCTTGAAACCGGAACCGGAACAGGTACGGGTTGGAGTTGGACAGACCCCGTTCTTACCATCAACAATGGCGCAAATATTACTGTTACCGGAACAGTGAAAAATGGGCGCAAGATTGAGATTAGCGAAAATGCAACGGCAAATGTAGCAATAAGTAATGTTTATATTTCAGGAGAGGATGTTGTTGGAGGGGACGGCTGGGATGGATGTCCCCTCTATCTAAACAGCGGTGCTAATCTAACTCTCACACTTGATGGTGACAATACAATTAAAGCAGGGCATTACTGGCCGGCTATATCGGTAACAACAAACCGAACACTTACTATTGAAGGTTCAGGCAATTTGGATGCCACTGGTGGGTGGAGTTGTGCCGGAATAGGTGGCGGATTGTGGGATAATGGTCCGTGCGGTGCAATTACTATTAACAGTGGAACAATAACAATAAAAGGTGCGAAGAGCAGTTGGATTGGTACTGCGGGAGCAGGAATAGGAGGCGGTGCTGCCCAGCCCGGAGGCAATATTACCATCAATGGTGGGGTAATTAACGCAGTTGATGGTGAAAACGGTGCAGGAATGGGAATTGGGAATGGCGGATTATATTCTGTAGGAACTTTAACTATGAACGGAAACCCAATCGTTTTCTCAAACCGCATAGGTGATATGGACGCAAATAATAAATCCGGCGGAATACTTGTACTGGGAAATACTACTTTTTGGTATAGTAGTAATAATTTTTCATTAAGCCAAAATGTAATAGTTCCGATCACTAATGTTTTAACTATAAATGAGGGTAACACACTAACGATTCCTGCAGGTAAGCAACTCATTAATAACGGTGTAATCATTAATTATTCACAAATTACAATCAACGGTACACTTACCAATAACGGTACCATATTAAATGTAAATTCCGGAACAATTACAGGCACGATTTCCGGAAATCCCCCAGTGACAACCACTCCGCTGAGCAATAGTTTTGATTTAGCCACCATTTCTTTACTTCAGGTGGGAGATGGGTGGATTTTGGCAAACAACACTTGTACGGTGTTGGACGGCGCAGATGTAACCATTACCGGAACTGCCAAAAGACGTATTGAAGTAGCTACAAACGCCACAGCAAATATTACGCTTAACGATGTTTCAATTACAGGACTTGGCAATAACCAAACTCCACTATTGGTTAATACAAATGCAACATTAAATCTGACCCTTGAAGGCAATAACAAGTTGGGTGCGGGAAGAAGCAGAGCAGCATTACAAGCCGCCGAAAAGACAACGCTTACTATTGATGGCTTAGGAAAATTAATAGCCACCGGTGGTACTTACGGCGGAGCAGCCATTGGAGGTGCATTTTGCGAAGGAGCAGGCACTATTACTATTAATGGTGGAACAATCACTGCAACCTCTGTAGATGGTGGTTCTTATTGTAGCGGCGCAGGAATTGGTGGTGGTGGAGCAGGTATTATCTTCTTCAACTTTCAAGGATACGGCGGTACAGGTGGCGATGTTACCATCAACGGCGGAAGGGTAACCGCAACCGGACCGAATGGTGCTGCCGGAATAGGCGGCGGAGTATTTGCAGGTTATGGAGGAAAACTCGATATGAACGGTAATGCAGTGGTCTTCGCATCTGCATTAACAAATAATGAAAACTCAAATACGAATATCAACGGGGTGGTAAAGGGTATCCTGTTTAATGGATATTATGGTCTTTGTTACAAGTCCGTTACTATTGACACTGACTTTGAATTCCCGGCAGATTTTTCACTCACAGTACCTTCCGATGCCGGATTTGCAATACCTGAAAACAAAACTTTTACCTATAACGGTTCAATTAATAACCAGGGAACTATCAAAGATGATGGCGGTACACTTATTTTAAACGGTACTTTGTCAGGTAATAAAATATTATTTGAAAATAAAGGCAAAATAATAGATACTGTTCAACATAGTGAATTACCGATTGAAATAGGTTATCTGTTCCAAACAAATTCCAATACCGGTCTACCTTCTTACACCCTTGAAACAGGGTGTACCGGTGAAGGCATATTGAATAATGAGCTTCTTACTGTTGAAAAATTAGGAACGTTTATTATTGGATTGGTTACTGCTGAAACGTATTATTATACAGAAAGTGAGAAAGTTACTTCTGGTCTGGTTGTTGTGCCGATAATCGGTATAGAAAACCTTTCCTCTGATAAATTTACCGCCTGTACGAATAACAGTAGATTGTATGTAAACGGTTTGCAGGAAGGAAAAACTTGGAGTGTTTATAACACGATGGGTGCTTTAATCTATCGTGGAGTTGCCCGTGATGTAAAAGATGATATACCGCTACGCGCAAAAGGAGTTTTTATAGTACATTCGGAAGGGCAGAGTATAAAAGTAATTCATAATTAGGAACTACTACTAAAGAACTTCTGTTCCTTACCGTTTGTTACGCCGATAATCTCTGCGTTAAGAGTTTGATTATACCGCCCAGCCTGGTCTATTACCTCTTGGGTTAATGGTATATTCTTTGCTTTGCACTCTACAACCATCCACGGGGTGACATCTTTGTAAACGACAATGTCATAACGCTTAGAAAGCCCGTTTACTGTTATTTTTCTTTCTACAGAAATTGAAGAAGCCGGAATTTTTAGTTCGTTAATTAGTTGTAATATAAAGAATTGACGCACTTTTTCCTCTTCAGTAAAAGCCACCCATTTTTTGCGAATGGGGTCAAATACTTGATCGCTACCGTTCAAATTCCTTAGCCTTAACATAGAACATTAATAATTCGCTCGCGAATTAATCAAAAATAAATCAAATTTCAATAAAACAATATTTTTGCCGTTTCTAAAAAAAAATCTTATGAGCGAAATTAGATTTAGAAATTATTCATTGCTACCACCAGTTGTCAAGAATCTGTTGATTATTAATGGTATTATGTTTTTGGCAACGTGGGTTTTTCAATCACGGGGAATCGATTTAACAAGTTTGTTTGGGCTCTATTATTTTACCTCAAAAAATTTTTTAGTTTGGCAGCCGATTACCTATATGTTTATGCACGGTAGTTTCGGACATCTGTTTTTCAATATGTTTGCACTATGGATTTTTGGAGCAGCATTGGAAAATACATGGGGGGCGAAGAAGTTTCTTCTATACTATTTGGTATGCGGAATTGGCGCCGGTATGATTCAATTATTAGTGATTGGATTGAAAATTCATTCACTTTCTCAGAATCTTTCGCCCGATACTATTCTAATGATTTCTGAAAACGGTAGAATGATTTTAAATGAAGGCAAAAATTACCTTGGCGAAATAGGTAAACTTAATTTGGCTATCAATACCGTTACGGTGGGCGCGTCCGGATCAGTATTCGGTTTACTGCTCGCTTTTGGTATGCTGTATCCCAACTCAATGATTTATGTTTATTTCTTGCTTCCCATTAAAGCAAAATGGTTTGTAATTATCTACGGGGCTATGGAGTTGCTTTTTGGAGTAGCAGGCACTAACGACGGCATTGCGCACTTCGCCCATCTGGGAGGGATGTTGTTCGGATTCTTCTTAATTATCTATTGGAACAAAGGAAACAGCATTTTTAAGTATCCCTTAATAAAAAAGAAGAAAGCCCACAAATATACAGTTTCGTCCAACTATCAATATAAACCTCAACATTTTACGGATGAGGATTACAACCATCAAAAGAAACTGAATGAGGAAAGGGTGAATGACATTCTGGATAAAGTTTCGATAGGCGGATATGAATCTTTAACAGAAGAGGAAAAGGATTTTTTGATTAGTAGAAAAAGATAATGGAAAGTTGGGCAGGGAACACATAAAGATACAAGTCCAAAAATATTTTCTTCACCGATTGAATATGGTTGCTCTATATTATTAATGTTTAACCACTTTTGAAGTAAAAATTCCCTTATCCGTTTCAATTCTTAATTGATAAATACCTGATGAAAACCTACTTAAATTAAGTGTGTTTTCGTGAGCGTTGTCGGGTTGGATATTCAGAACTTCTCTACCATATACATCAGTCAAAACAATTCTGATTGCTCTTAAATCATGATTGATAATTTGTAGTTTATCATTAGTTGGGTTTGGGTAAATAGTAAAGTAACCGTCTCTAATTGCATTTCCGCCAATGGATAAATCTTTAACAAGAAGAGAGTTTGATGGATTAGATGAACAATTGTTTATGGTAGCTATGGTAAAATAGGTACCATTTTCGGTGGGGGTAAACTCTTTTTCTATGGCACCCGGAATAAGCCCATCTTGGTTATACCATTGATTTCCAATCTCTGCAGATGAGATTAAAGTATTATCTTTTCTTGATATGAAGGGTGTTTCAGGAATTGGTGTAACTTCAACAAAAAGTTCGTTAGAATACACGGTAGTTCCTAATGTTACTTTTGCTCTAAAATATGTGCTTACATATAGTTGTTCGCTTTGGTAAAATGAGTGAGTGGCATTAGAAATATCATACCAGTTTGTCCCATTCCAAGATTCTTGCCATTGAATTGAGCCTGAAAACCCTATCAGGAATAATTGTGTTGCTTCTTTTGCACATAATTTAGTATTTCCGGTTGCAGTACCTGCTACAGGGGAGGTTGGTATGTAAATGGGTGATTCCCATAATCCGCGTCCATAAGTAGCAGCGCGCAAACGGCATTGTTGCGGATTATTGACGTCGTAGTATAATTCAATTTCTCCTATTTTTACATTAGGTAATCCATTATTAAATGCCACCCAGTCTTCATCACCATCTTTAAAATATACCCCCACTTCGGTTCCAAGATATAGTTGTTCTTTTTGCCCTTCTAATTTATTGTAAACAAGAGAATAAGCAGGTAAGTTGGGTAACCCATCAGAGATATTTTCCCATGTAGTTCCTCCATCTGAGGATTTAAAAACACTAATGGCATTATAGCCGCCACGGGAATACCAGATAGTGTTTGGGTCATCATTTTTAATACAAAGAGAAGTAATAGAACTTACAGAAAGCATCCTTTCCCAATTATTTCCTCCATCATTAGTACGCCAAATTCTTGAGCCATCATCCATAATAATGACGTCTCGGTTTGATTCACAAATAGCAATATTTCTTATTTTATTGTTGGCGTTAACGTTTGATATCTGTGTCCAATCATAACCACGATTAACAGTCTTGTAGAGATCATTATAGCCTGCATAAAGAGTTTGAGGGTCCTTGGGGTCAATGATATAGGGTGTGACCCAGGCTCCGTCATCGCGGGGGTTAATCTCTTCAACACTATCCCAATGGTCCATTGTCATAAAAATTCTACCATAGTATATAGTTGCAAATTGGATATTTTCATTCGAGTAGTCAATAATACATTCCATTCCATCTCCTCCGTAAACATCATACCAATAATTTCCGCTAAAAAGTTTTGAGCCATTATCCTGTAATCCGGTAATTATTTCGTTAGGATTTGTGGCGGAGCATCCCAATTTATACATTTGACTGATTCGTATACCATTTGTTTTGTCTATCCAGGTTCCTGATGTGCCATCAAGTGGAGAAATATAGATTCCGCCGTCGTTTCCCTCAAACAACATCCCATCATTCCTATAGGCCAGCGTATGTTTGTCGGCATGAACTGCCTGCACACCGTCACCCCACCAGTGGTTAACAATTTGCCAATTTGTTCCTCCGTTTAATGATCGCCAGGTATTTACACCACCAATAAGCACTACGTCAGCATTTGTTGGTGAGGCAGCTATACAGAGGTCGTACCAGCCTTGACCGCCGCCACCAGAGCCGTTTGAATCCCATCCAAGCATATTTGGGGTACTCCCTGCAATTTGTTGAAAGCTATCACCACTGTTGGTTGATTTATAAACCCCATAAAGACCTGAGGAATTGTTTGAGACAACCGCATACACAATGTCGGGATTGGCAGCTGATATGGCAAGTTCGGTACGCTGTTGACCGAAAGAAGCTACTTGGTCCCAATTTTCTCCCCCATCAATAGATTTCCATATACCGGCACCTCTTGATCCATAAAGTGTGTTAAAATCTCCGGGTTTATATTCCATATCAATAAAATTCAAATTAATTAATTGGTCATTCCATGTAACTCCACCATCTGTTGTTTTAAATACGCCGGATGATGTTGCGGCAATAATGGTTTGGTTATCATTTGGATCTAGCAATAAACGGTTTGTTCTTCTTCCCTGTCCAATTGAAAAAGTGAGTCCTGTTTCAAACCATGTTAATCCATTATCTGTTGATTTGAGCACTCCGATACTATTATTGTCTCCGGCGCTACGGTCACCGGTGGCAATGTAAATTGTGTTTGATGTGGAAAAATCGGACGGAATGACAATATCACTCACAGCAAGAACCCCGTTGTTGTCTGTAAGACACTCCCATGAAGCACCGTTGTTGGTGGTAACCCAAAGTCCGCCTGAGGCAGCACCAATCCACCAGGTATCATTATTATCCGGGTGAAAAGCAACGCAATTGATACGCCCTATCCCCGCATAACCACCTGTAGAGTGAAAGGGACCTAAACTACTCCAATTCGATGATTTTGGCGTTTTGGAATACACATCAGGATTCGTTTTTTTGTGTTCACTAACCACTTGAATTCCGGTCTTATCCGGAAAAGAACCTAAAGAATCTATTACTCCTTCCATGTAATATTCCCAACGTTTGAATTTTTCCAGCCCGTTTTCTCTTGCTATTTTACTTAAAACAAAATCATTTTCGAAATGATCAGATTCCATATAAGTGCGAAAAGCATTTTGGTAATCTTTTAGTTGTAATTTTTCGTATGATTTATCTATTGGAAGCAAATTAAGCCAGGGTTGAGCGTAAGTAATAATAACATTAAACACAAGAAATGTGATACATAACAAAACAGTAGTTTTTTTCATAACAAATATTTTTAGATTGTGCAAATAAACAATAATTATTGAAATATTAGAACTTAAAAAAATGTGGATTTACTTTTTTATTATATTTGCGGTATAATTTTCACTTATGCTAACACTCTGGCTTATAATTATTTTACTGTTCATTATCATAGGAATTTTACTTTTTTTTCGGTTTAACACATGGAAATCGTTAATGTTAGAGACGGAAATTTACAGTAAAGTGAATATTCCCGACGAAAACATCTTAGTGGGCATGGAGGGGAGAACTATCTCCCGATTAGCCCCAGCAGGCAAGGTTTTTTTTGAAAATTCTACAGAAGAGGTATTCTCCCAACATGATTTCATTGATGAAAATCAAGTTGTGGTAGTTACAAAAATTGAAGGAAGTAAAATTATTGTCAAACTTAAATAAATATTATTATGGATCCTAATGTTGCCCTATTTTTAACCATTGCTGGAATTGTTGTCCTGTTTTTCATCTTTCTGTGGTTAGTGCCACTCGGTTTATGGTTTAATGCACTGCTTAATGGCGTGCGCGTTTCACTTCTTCAATTAATTTTAATGCGCTGGCGTAGAGTACCACCGGGAACTATCGTCAATGCGATGATTACCGGTACAAAAGCAGGCATCAAACTCAACCGAGACCAGTTGGAAGCTCACTATCTTGCGGGCGGACACGTGATCCCCGTGGTAAATGCGCTAATTTCCGCAGATAAAGCCAATATTTCGTTGGATTTTAAAGCTGCCACCGCTATTGATCTCGCCGGACGTAATATTCTGGAAGCGATACAAACTTCTGTAATTCCAAAAGTTATTGATACTCCACCTGTCTCTGCAGTAGCAAAAGATGGAATTCAATTAATTGCTAAAGCAAGAGTTACCGTACGCACAAACATCAAACAATTGGTGGGAGGAGCCGGCGAAGAAACCATTATGGCAAGGGTAGGTGAGGGAATTGTTTCTGCAATCGGCGCTGCCGCTACGCATAAGTTTGTGCTGGAAAACCCCGACTCTATATCCAAATTAGTGTTATCAAAAGGATTAGACTCAGGCACTGCTTTCGAAATTCTCTCAATTGATATTGCCGATGTGGACGTGGGTAAAAACATTGGCGCTATTTTACAAATGGACCAAGCAAATGCCGATAAAAATATTGCGCAGGCAAGAGCGGAAGAGCGCCGCGCTATGGCAGTTGCAAGCGAGCAAGAAATGAAAGCCAAAGCACAAGAAGCCCGCGCAAAAGTTATTCTCGCAGAAGCAGAAGTGCCTCTTGCACTTGCAGAAGCATTTAGAACCGGTAATTTTGGAGTAATGGATTACTATAAACTTGAAAATTTGAAGGCAGATACACAAATGCGCGATTCTATTGGAAAACCTAAGACAACGCCTAAAAAAGATGATGAAATAAAGTAGTGAATGAACACTTATAGAATTGAACACGACATATTAGGCGAAGTTCAAGTTCCTGCCGATGCCCCCTGGGGAGCGCAAACACAACGCTCTTTAAACAATTTTAAAATCGGCAATGAAAAAATGCCGATAGAGATTATCTATGCAATTGCCGATATTAAAAAAGCAGCAGCATTTGCCAATCACAACAGCGGTATTTTGACCAAAGAGAAACGCGACGCCATCGCCCAAAGCTGCGATGCTATATTAGAAGGAAAGCTGAATGATGCATTTCCCTTAGTATTATGGCAAACCGGCTCCGGCACCCAAACTAACATGAACCTCAACGAAGTAATTGCTTGTTACGCAAAAAAAATAACCCCTCCGGTAGAACTTTCTCCCAACGACGATGTGAATAAATCGCAATCTACAAACGATGTTTTCCCTACCGCAATGCGTTTGGCAGCAATGAAAACCGTTTGCGAAAAACTTATTCCGGCGCTGGAAAGTCTAATCTTTACGGTAACTGAAAAATCAAAGACATTTTCGGAAATAAAAAAGATTGGGCGTACCCATTTAATGGATGCCACACCGTTTACTCTGGGCGAGGAGTTTTCTGCTTTCGCCGCACAGTTGGTGTATGGTTTAACAAATATTAACACTGCTATTATTCCGCTCACCTCTTTACCCATTGGAGGTACCGCCATTGGAAACGGCATAAACACCCCGCAAGGATACGATGAAACTGTGGTTCATTTTATAAATAAATTTAATCATCGTAGAGACGAGGCGTGCTACGACTCTACGGTGTGCCAAGTCTCTACAAACAAATTCGAATCAATGGCTTCCCAAGACGCATTTGTGGAACTATCGGGTGCGCTGAAACGAGTAGCGGTATCACTAATGAAGATTGCCAACGATGTTAAACTGTTGGGTTCGGGTCCGCGTTGTGGTTTTGGTGAATTGCTGCTTCCCGAAAATGAGCCCGGTTCCTCCATTATGCCGGGGAAAGTAAACCCCACCCAATGCGAAGCACTCGCAATGGCATGTTGTCAGGTTATTGGCAACGATGTAGCAATTACCGTAGGAGCAATGCAGGGACAACTGCAACTGAATGTGTTTATGCCGTTGATTGCCAAAAACATCCTACATTCCATTCATCTATTGAGCGATGCAATGGTTTCGTTTAACCATAATTGCATTGAAGGTATTGTGCCCAACTTGAAAAATATGAACAAACACCTTGTTAGTTCGTTAATGCGGGTAACAGCGTTATCGCCCGTTATTGGGTATGAAAATGCGGCAAAAATTGCCCAATACGCCCACAAAAATGACTTAACTTTGAAAGAAGCCGCCTTGGAATTAACGCTGATTTCGGAAGATGTGTTTGATAATATTATGCAACAATAATTCAGTTGTATGACATTTTAGAGAAGATAGTACAACTTTGAAAAAAACAAAATTGACAAGAAATCTTTTTTACTTAAGAAAATTCCTATATTCGCATTTTGGAATTGCAATATGACAAACGAAATTGAAAACATAAATGTTGATAGTTTATGGCTGATAAATGAGCGAGATAAAAGCGGCAAACACACAAACGTTTATCATGGCAATTTTATCCCACAGATTCCTAATCAACTAATAAGACGATATACAAAGGAACGAGATATTGTTTTGGACTTGTTTATGGGCGGTGGCACAACGCTTTTTGAGTGCGAAAAGTTAAATCGGAATTTTATTGGATTTGATATAAATACTGAAATTATTGATTATGTAGAGTCAAAAATGAAAGAAACACAAAATATCAAATTCAAAATCAACGAATGTGATGTTACAAACGAAGTATTATTTAAAGAAAATATCGAAAA
>JAIRVY010000031.1 GCA_031253655.1 Bacteroidales bacterium | reverse complement strand
TTTTTTTCTCAAACTTAATTTAACAATTTTCATTTCGGCTTGTTGTCTTTTTCGGTCGGCTTACGCGCTGTCCCAAAATGACAGATAACGTGGTGGTGGCTTTGCGAGGGCGGGGGTTTCACAAAGGCTCGGGCGGGCGGTGAACTTGCAAATACGCACAAATGTTTCTGCGGGCATACGCCCCCGCTTGCGTGAAACCGCTCGTGCCTGTTGCACAACTACCCCAAATTTCAGCACAAATGTACCGATAATTTTTAAAAAAACTTGCCTTTCCTTTGTTTGTTTTGTAAAAAAGTTGTAACTTTGTGTCATTCAACACATTGTTACTATGCAAGGACGAAAAGAGTTAACCCCCAAAATGCTTTATCAGGTTCATATCGGCAACCTGGTACCGCAGGACAATTTTTATCGAATTTTGGACAAAGAGTTAAATTTAGGCTACTTATATAACGCCACACGGCAGTATTATGGGGACGAAGGACAGGAGAGTATCGACCCTGTAGTATTTTTCAAAATTTGCTTAGTCGGTTATCTGAATAATCTCAATTCCGACCGCCGTTTAATCGAATATTGCAGCGACAGTTTGGCTCTTCGCCTGTATTTGAAATACGACATTGACGAAAACCTTCCCTGGCACAGCACCATCAGCCGCACCCGCGGGCTTTATGACTAAGAAGTTTTTCGCAGCCTGTTCAAAGAAGTTTTGCGGCTTTGTGTTGAAAAGGGGATGGTTTCGGGCAGACGTCAGGCGATGGACAGTGCCTTCATCAAAGCCAATGCAAGCATGGAAACTTTGTTGGAAAAAGAAGTCTTGGAAGATGTTGATGCGTATGCCGATGAACTTGCCGGGAACAGCGAACAAGCGCGACAGTCAGTGCTTGGAAAAACTTTGCGACCAAACCCTTGAAAATTTACGGGAAAATGAGATTACAATGCACGAATTACTTGCCGGCACAGGCTACAGCAGCGGTCGGGCATTACAATATTTGGAACAAAAAGGACTCAACGCGTGGATACCCAACTTTGGTCAGTTTGTCCCTGAAAGAGAAGGATTTATCTACAACAAAGAACTGAACCAATATGAATGTCAGCGAGGCAATCGTGCCCTTCTTCCCTTTAAAAACGCCCGTACCGACAAGAAAGGTTACACCCGTCATATATACCGCAGCAACGAAAGTGTTTGTAAAAACTGTCCTCACAAAACCCAATGTTGCGGCGAAAAGACCAAATTCAAGAAAATAGAACAAAGCGAACACTATGACATCTATATGAAAAATCACGAAAAGCGGCTGAAAAATGAGCGATACACCGCTCGAATGTCCCGCTTGCGAAGTGCCACTGTTGAACCGGTCTTGGGAACGTTGATAAATTTTGGAGGGATGAAACGAGTGAACGCACGAGGCATCGCCGCGGCCGAAAAACACGTTCTAATGGCATCGCTGTGCTATAACTTGAAGAAACTGTTGAAATTCAAGCCGCACAATGTCAAAGTAGCAGCAATAAAAATACAGGTGAATATAGAGAAACTTGTGGAAAAATTTTCTGATACGTTTTTCGCTTGTTTTGGCTCTTTTCCAGCCCAAATAAGCCACTATTTTTCCGTTCTCAAAAACTCGCTCCCGAAACTTGCCCTCGCTTAAACGGGCGAAATTTGAACACTGACTTTGCCGAATTTAAAAAAATATGGTACATTTGCAGAGGAAAGGTAGTTGTGCAACAGGCACGAGCGGTTTCACGCAAGCGAGGGTGTATGCCCGCAGAAACATTTGTGCGAATTTGGAAGTGTGTCGCCCGCCCGAACATTTGTGGAATCCCCGCCTGCGTGAAGCCGCCACCACGTTGTATGCCATATGCGGACAGCGAGTACCGTAATTGGAAAGATGTTTTTTGGACATTTCGACAAAAATACCGAAAGACACTTTGCGAAGTAGAAAGGAGAAAAAGCCAAGTTAGTTTTGCCGTGTTCACTCCGTTCACACCGCAAAACTAACCCCACGCCAAAAATGGCTTCGCCATATTTGGCTCGCTCGCCCACCCACCACCCAAAGCAAGACATTGATTATTGTTGAAAACTTTTTCACTTTCGGTCTATTACTCTTGAATATTTATTGTATCTTTGTCCAAATTTTGACAATTCAAAAATATAAAAGTCTAAAACAAATGAATTAATTGTATAACAATATGTTATTTGCTGAAAAAATTAAACACTTGAGAGAAGAAAAGCAATTGCTTCAACGGCAATTAGCGGCAATTTTGGAAATTGATACGCCAATGTACAGTAAAATTGAGCGTGGCGACCGCCGAGCAAAAAGAGAACAAATTCCAATTATTGCCGAATTCCTACAAACTGATGAAAAAGAACTTTTGAGTTTTTGGCTTGCCGACCAAGTAACTGAAGTTGTAGAAAATGATAAAGATATGTCAGAAACAGTATTGAATATTGCAAAACAGAAATTAAATGAATAATGATATGAGAATAGGTAATATAAATAACACACGAGGCTCTGAATGGAAAAAATGGGATTTACATATACATTCTAATGTTTCTGATGGAGCAGCAAGCCCAACGGAGATAATTGAAAAAGCAATAGAAAAAGGATTGTCAGTAATTGCGTTAACTGACCATCACACAGTTAAGAATATAGAAGAAACAAGGCGAATAGGAAAAGAAAAAGGTATTGAAGTCATAACAGGTATTGAATTTCGCACCGAATATGGCAGTAAATCTGTTCATATGATTGGTCTTTTCCCTGAAAATTTAGATTGCAGGTCCATTTATGAAAATATATTATGCCCGTTAGGATTATCTGAGGCTACGATTATTGCAAAAGGGAAAGAAAATGGTAGTTCAAAAAGTGATGAAGCCGCATTCAAAGACGGAATGTTTTTAGTTCAAGTCGAATTTAAAAAAGCAGCAGATTTAATTCATAAATATGGCGGTCTTGTTTCAACTCACGCTGGAAGTAAAGATAACACTGTGGAACAGATGAAACACCAAGGGAACGCTAATAAAAATGTCAAATATTTGTACGATTCATTAGGTACAGTCAAAGAAGAACTGATGAGAAACAATATTGACATTTGTGAAATAAGGAAAGAAAATGATAGTGAAGATTTCTACTTAAAAACATTTGGATTACCGTCTATAATTGCTTCTGATGCTCATATAAAAGAAGAAATAGGAAATAAATTTACTTGGATAAAAGCTGACCCAACTTTTGAAGGCTTAAAACAAATTCTTTATGAACCAGAAGAACGAGTGAGAATTCAAGAAACAAATCCTGCATTTGATTTTGAAAAACCATACTTTGAGTTATTAAATTTCAAAGAAGAAGAACAAATTTTTACAGACGATGCCGATTTGGTTTTTGATAAATCTACTGCAACTATTCCTTTAAATCCTAATTTAGTAACAATAATTGGAGGCAGAGGCGAGGGAAAAAGTATGTTAACCGAATATGTAGCAACAAGTTTCCATGGCAATAAAACAAATAAAGAAGGAGAATTTGTAAAAAAAGGAAATATTGAGGTAACATATTGCAAAACAATATTAAATAAAGAAGAAGTAGTAACATTTCAATTGGAAAATGAGAAGCATGCCATTCCTTTTATATACATAAATCAAGGAAATCTAAAAAATATTGTTGAAAACAAAGAAAAGAAATCAAAATTAGCAGACTCAATATGTAAACTTGCAAAAATACACGAAATTAGTTTTAGTGAAGAACTTAATCAAGAAGTTCTTAATGCTATTAATAGCTACCATAACTTGAGTTTGTTTTTGGATAAAAAAGAAAATAAAATTGAAACTTTAGAAGCAAAAGAAAAATCAACAAGTGAATTCATTGCGAACATAACCACCAAAGAAAATGAAAGTAAACTTACAAAATATTCGGAAAATTTAGATAAACAAAACAATTACTCTTTTAAAAAAGAGCAACTTGAAGAATTCAGGAAACAGCTACTTAATGTTGTTGAACAAATGAATGCTAAAATTCAATCTATTAATGACGGGTCAGAAAAAATACCATTAATTGCGAATTTTTCTTTTCCATTTAAATTGCAAATTGAAAGTATTGATAAATGGGTATCCGAAATCTCAAATAATTTAAAACAAATTGAAATTGAAATTGAAAGCATAAAACAAGAATTTAGTCAATTCTACAAAGGAGATTTAGCAACTCTTTTGCAAGATGTCAACAAATTCCAAAAAGAATTGTTTGAAATTAAAAAGCGAATTAGTGAAACAAAAGAAAAATCCGAAACTCAAAAACAAATATACGCTCGCATGTTTGGAAAAGAAAACAATAATAATAATTGTTTGATTGAAAGAATGCAACGAGAATATGAAACACAAAAAAATAAAATTTTAAACGATTGGCAAAAATTTTCGGCAATTAATGACCGCGAAGATTTAAACGAACAACAAAAAGAAATCATGACGGATCTTCTTAAAGATTTAGAAATAGAAGTTGTTATTGATTTTGACAAAAAAATCTTTTATGAAGATGTGAAGCAATGTATAAATGGAACATATTTTAGAAACAAAAACAATAATACTGCCTTAGAAGATTACTTTAAGATAATCAATTTTGATTCTTTCTTTGCTTTTATCAAAAACAAGTATCTGAAGTACTATGAAGAAGGTAAAGAAAGTTATTTTTACAAAGATATTACGAATCTATTTTTCGATGAAAAATGGCGAAATCAATTTATAAAAGTATATCCAATTTTGAAATATAAGGGCAAAGATCTTAATAAAATCTCTGTTGGACAGAAAGGTACTGTTTATTTAAAAATGATGCTTGCCACTGAGGCATTTTCAAAACCTATCATATTTGACCAACCTGAAGATGATTTAGATAATGAATTTATTGTTAATAACCTCATTGATTTATTTAAGAAACTAAAAAAATATAGGCAAGTAATTATTGTAACTCATAATGCAAATCTTGTTGTCAATGCAGATGCAGAGCAGGTAATTGTGGCAAATAACGATAGAGGAAAATTATCATATATTGCAGGTTCATTGGAAAATTTAGAGGTCAATAAAAAGATATGTGATATTTTGGAGGGCGGTAAAATAGCCTTTGAAAATAGGGAAAGAAAATACGGTTTTAAAAAGTAATAAGATATGAACAATAATAGCAACATACACCTCTCTGATTACACCAATCCATTGGCAACCAAAGACACCGTTTCTTTGAAAGAATACTTGGAAACGTACAAAAGTCGTATCACCCAAGAAAGCGAAACGCTTTTTGTACAGGATTTTCTATATCCTTTGTTTGGCGAGAAGTTTATTAAATACGTAGTTCCGCAATTTCCTTTCATAGATTCTGAAGGTCGGGCAAGACGGATAGATTTTGGTATTTTGTACGATAGTCGTAAAATTGCGTTGGAAGTAAACGGCGAGACGTATCATGCGGAAGGCATTATTCCGCATGAAAATTTTGATGATAACTTAAACCGTCAAAACGAAATCTTAAATGCAGGTTGGTTTCTGTTGCGTTTTTCATATTCGCAACTTCAATCTCCACAATGGCGCAATAAAGTGGCTAATGATTTGTTTTCGTTGCTTCGCAAGCGTATTCCCGAACTCATATCCGAAACAGTTATTGAGCCGAACTATTTACAAAAAGAGGTTTTAGAGACATTAGATTATTACCGGAGCAAAGGTTGGAAAAAAGGCGTTGTAGTTCTGCCGACAGGAACAGGCAAAACTTTTTTATCTGCATTTGATACATTAAAGGCCAAAGGAAGAACACTATTTATTGTTCACAGATTGGATATTTTAAGCCAATCCAAAGAAGCCTTTGAAAAAATCTATCCCAACGAAAAATTGGGACTTTTAACAGGCGAAGCCAAAGAAAATGTAGAAGACAGCAAAGTTTTATTTGCCTCAAAAGATACATTGCGAAATCCTGAAATTTTGCAGTCGTTCAAACAAAACGAGTTTGATTATATTATTGTGGACGAAGTTCACCACGGACAAGCACCCTCTTATAAATATGTTTTGCAGTATTTTAATCCTAATTTCTTTATGTTGGGTTTAACTGCAACACCCGACCGCATGGACAGAAAGGATATTTTTGAATTGTTTGATTATCAAAAAATCTATGAATATACGCTAAACGAAGTCATTGAAAACGGTTTTCTTGTTCCATATACCTACTATGGCTTAATGGATAACATTGATTACAACAATATCCGTTACAATGGAAAAAAATACAATGTTGCAGATTTGGATAGGACATTGATAATCAATGAAAGAAACGAGAAAATTTTCGAGGAATATGTATCAAAAGGCAACGGAAACAAAGCATTAGGTTTTTGTTGTTCCATAAAACACGCCAATGCAATGGCAAAATTTTTCAATAAAAAAGGAATACCTGCCATTGCAATAACTTCTGAAACAGAAAACAGAGAACAAGTAATAAAAAATTTTCGCAATAGCAAATACACAGTTGCTTTTACGGTTGATTTATTTAACGAAGGTATAGACTTCCCCGATTTGCAAGTTTTGTTGTTCTTGCGACCAACAGAATCCAAAACCGTATTTTTCCAACAATTAGGGAGAGGCTTGCGCCTTTGTGGAGGTAAAAATAAGGTAGTTATTATTGATTTTATCGGCAATTACAAGAAAGCAAACAATTTGCGTAAGTACCTATCTAAAGGCTCAACAGAAAGAGTTAATCCACTAAACGGACGAGTTGAAAAAAGTGAATATCAATATACTCCAAATTGTGAAGTCATTTTTGAAACCGAAGTAGAAGAAATTCTTGACCGTCAGGATACAGCCGAAAGAGAAATTACAAAAGAAGATTTGATAGATACTTACTACACTTTGAGTGAGCAACTTAATCGTAAACCCTCACAGGAAGATATTAACAGAGAGGGCGAATTTAAAGTTAGTCGCTATCTTTCTGCTTTCAACTCGTGGGTTGCATTTCTTAAAGAAATAGGCGAACATACAGAAGCTAGTTACCATTTTCCGCAAGGCACACATTTAGGACATATTATGTATATTCTTGATGTTATCGGCAATAACAAAATTAAAGATAGTCATATTGATCCTCAATATGTTCGTTTTTCAGGTGGTTATGATGAATATTTAGGAGAGTTTCAACGTCAAACTAAATACAAATTGCAGGCAGCAATGGAGATGGGTTTGTTAGTTGATTTCAGAAAAGAAATTGAAGGTAACTTTTCATTGATATTTACAAACAAAGGCGAGCAGGTATATAATGCTTTAAAAGGAGTATTATCAAGTATAGATTTTTCATTTAGCACAACCGGCAAAACGGATATTTCTTGGGCTATGACTTGTGAATCCACCATAAACCAAACAATAAAAAATTATTTGTGCCAACACCCCGAAGAACAGACAATAGTTAGAAAAGTTTTGTTGGAAATGGATGCTGTAAATCTTTTATTAAAATATTTATACGCAATTCAGCGAAAAACAATTATAGAGAAATCAGATATTTATGCTGATTTTTTCAATGCGCCATTTGTCAAACAATACTTAGATAGGCATGGAATTGAACAACCAACAGAAGAAGGTCGCCGCCGTAGAATTCCGTTTTTGTTCAACATACTTGAAGCGTTAGGAATTATTAATCAAAAAGCAAGAGAAATCGAAGTTCTTACTTTTGTTCCTGCAAAAGAGGTTATGCGATTAAGTGACAAAGAAATAAATGATATAATTAACAAACGTATTCTGCTGTTCACAGGCAAGAAATCACTACCATCGAATGAAGTTTCACAACTAAAAGAGTTGTACGGAATGGACTTTTTAACTAAAAAATATTACTTACCAATTAGCAATTTTTAATTATGGCAAACAAATCTCATTTCAATAGCGGACATATCGCCATGAATATCTTAAAGAGAAATGGCGTAGAACATAGTGCAACCATAGAAGGCAAACAAATAGAAAAAAGTTTGCACGGCGTTTATATTCAAGACGCTGTAAAGTTCTTGAAAAAAATGCCCGATAATTCTGTGCAGTTAATTTTGATTGACCCGCCCTACAATCTTGACTTAGATTATTGGGACACTTATGAAGATTACAGAAGTTGGGCAAAAACTTGGCTTGATGAAATTTACAGAGTGCTGACAGATACGGGAAACTGTGTTATTTTTGGCGGTTTTCAATTTCAAGACCTCAAAAAAGGCGATTTGTTGGAAGTTCTACATTATACCCGACATAACACAAAATTGCGTTTTGTAAATCTTGTTATTTGGTATTACAAAAACGGCATGAGCGCACACCGTTTCTTTGCCAACAGACACGAAGAAGCCATTTGGTTGTCAAAAACAAATAAATACTATTTTGATTTAGACGCGGTGCGTGTTCCGTTTGACGAAGCCACAAAAGTGATGTACAAAAAAGACAAACGATTAAATCACGAAAGTATAGAAAAAGGAAAAAACCCGACCAATGTTTGGGAAATCGGCAGACTTAATGGCAATTCAGTAGAGCGTGTAGGACACCCGACACAAAAACCGTTGGAAATAATCCGTCGTTTTGTCAAGGCTTTATCATACGAAGGCTCAATCGTTCTTGACTTTTTCGCAGGTTCAGGAACGACAGGTCGAATTTGTATTGAAGAAAACCGTCACTCAATTATGGTTGATGCTGATAGCTCATTAAACATCTATTTCAAAAAACATATTGAAAACATGGGAATGGACTTTTTTCAAAAGCCATATCAAATAATTAAAGACTTGGAAATAAAAGATTTACTCTTGAAAATGAACGAACAAAGCAAAGATATTTCCATCTCCGATTTTTCAGAAGATTACCAAGAAGAAGAAAATATGACTTTTCCCACTATAATACCTATTATTCACCAACAAGAGCGAATTACGATACCTTCGCCAATTCTACAACAAGAAAAAGTTGTTGCTTATGTAGCAGCAGCGGCAAATGACAATGTTTATAAATATGAACTATAATTGATAGTGATAACTAATTGGATATGAATATAGTGCGTGGAGCATACGGCATACAACGAGCGGTTTGGCATAATGGCGGGTGTACCTCGTTGGATAGACGGTGAAAAACAGCAAGTTAAGTGGCTCGTGGCAAGTACAGGTAGCCCGCCACTACGCCAAGCCGCCACCACGTTAGGCGACACCCGCAGACAGCGCAGAGGGGAAACGGACTGAATGACAGAAAAAAAGTGATTGATTGAACAATATAGAGGAGGCACATTCAAGTCACAAATGCAACTTTTTTGTTTCGGCGAAATAAGGAAAAATATTCAATTGGAGTCATAAATCCTAATTTTTTTCTTGGTCTGTTATTTAGTTGATTTTGAACATA
>JAIRVY010000122.1 GCA_031253655.1 Bacteroidales bacterium | reverse complement strand
TGAGCCTGTCGAAATGCCGCCGCCGCATTTTCCGCCCCTCCCATATAGCAAAATTGTGCTGTCATTCCGAGCGCAGCGAGGAATCCCATTCATAACGCCTCAAACTAATTTTTAACCTTTTATCTTAATTTTGTGGTGTTTTATAAGCGAATTTTTATACTTTTGCGGCTTTAAATAATATATTAACAATGCCACTCATTACCCCTTCCTTCGGATTGATTTTTTGGATGCTTATAGGTTTTGGTATCCTCTTCTTTATTTTGTACAAATTTGCGTGGCCCGTTATTCTCAAGATGATTAATGAACGCGAACAGTTTATTCAACAGAAACTTACAGAAGCGGAGACCGTTCGTCAAGAGATGAAAAATCTGAAATCGGAGCATCATCAGCTGCTTATTCAAGCAAAAGATGAGCGCGACAAGATTTTAGCCGATGCGCGAAAAATGATTGAAAGAATGTACGATGATGCCAAAATTCGCCGCGAAAAAGAGACCGACGCTCTGATGGCAGAAACCCGACAGGCAATTGAAAATGAAAAAAAGAAAGCCATTGTTGAAATAAAAAACGAAATCGCACACCTTTCTATCGATGTGGCAGAGAAAATCTTACAGGAAGAACTGAAAGAACGCTCACGCCAGGAAGATATTATTCACAAATGGGTAGAAAAATTAAAAATCTAACTTTTTAGCAACTTCTTGATATCATTCAACTTCAGTAGTGCTTCAACGGGGGTTAGGCGGTCAATGTCGGTATCCATAATCTGATCTTTAATATCCAACAAAATCGGGTCGTCTAAATTTATGAAACTGAGTTGGAAGCCGGTTTCTTTCTTCACAATTTTAGGTTTGTTTTTGCCGGTGTCGCGGGTGCTTTCCAATTTTTGCAATACCTCTTCGGCGCGTTTCAAAACGCCATAGGGCATTCCCGCCATTCGTGCCACGTGGATTCCAAAACTGTGTTCGCTTCCGCCTTGCTCTAATTTTCTTAAAAACAGTACTTTATTGTTTATTTCTTGCACTGTAACATGAAAATTCTTAATGCGTGGAAACTGTTCCGCCATATTGTTCAATTCGTGGTAGTGGGTGGCAAACAACACTTTAGCGCGAAATTGTTTATGCTCGTGCAAAAATTCGGCAATCGACCACGCAATTGACACCCCGTCGTACGTACTTGTGCCTCGTCCAATCTCATCCAACAAAATAAGACTTCGATTGGAAATATTGTTCAAAATACTTGCGGTTTCATTCATCTCTACCATAAAAGTAGATTCGCCCGTAGAAATATTGTCGGAAGCACCTACACGGGTAAATATCTTGTCCACAATACTTAAATGTGCACTTTCTGCCGGCACAAAACAGCCCATCTGCGCCATCAACACAATCAATGCAGTTTGGCGCAACAATGCAGATTTTCCCGACATATTGGGTCCGGTTATGATAATAATCTGCTGATGGTCATTATCTAAGTAGAGATTGTTGGCAATGTAGGATTGTCCGGGCGGCAACTGGTTCTCTATCACCGGATGCCTGCCGTTCTTGATTTTCAACGCCGTACCCTCCTCAAAAACCGGTTTGGTGTAGTGGTTTTCAATAGAAACCATCGCAAAACAGAGCAACACATCCAATCGGGCAATGAGCCGCGCATTCAATTGAATGGTAGGAATATAATCGAGCATGCCAACTACTAAATCGTTAAACAAACGGGTTTCTATCTCAATAATTTTATCCTCCGCACCCAGAATTTTCGTTTCCAACTCTTTCAACTCTTCGGTAATGTACCTTTCGGCGTTTGTAAGCGTTTGTTTGCGAATCCATTCCGGCGGCACACGATTTTTATGAGTGTTGGTTACTTCAATATAATATCCGAAAACATTATTAAATCCTATTTTCAAGGAAGTTATTCCGGTGGCTAACACTTCCCGTTGCTGTATATCTCCCAAAATGGCGCGACTGTTTTTTGTGATCGAAGTCAAATCATCCAATTCCGTATCTACGCCCTTATTAAAAACGCGCCCTTTATTTACCACTACCGGCGCATCTGCATGTATCTCCTTTTCAATGCGTTTACACAGCGATGTGATGGAGTTAAGTTGTTCGGCAATTTTCACTAACGCCGGTTGTTGCACAGTTTGGCACAGTGCTTTCAATTTTTCAACCCCTCTTAGCGACCGTGCCAATTGTAATACTTCTTTGGGATTCACTTTTCCTGCAGCCACTTTAGATACCAATCTTTCCAAATCCCCAATCGGTTTAAAAACAGAGCCAATACTTAAAGAAAAATCTTGGTTTTCAATAAGATACTTCACTATTCCCAATCTTTCTTCAATCATCACCTTTTCTTTGAGCGGTAGTACGAGCCATTTTCGCAACATCCGCGATCCCATCGGGGTTTGGGTGTGATCTAAAATGTGTAGCAAGGTAACTGCATTTTCGTTGGGCGAATGAGTTAACTCCAAATTGCGCGCAGTAAATCTGTCCAACCACACATAATGTTCTTCTTCAATACGATTCAGTTTGTTAATATGTTGTATTTTATGATGTTGCGTTTCGTAGAGATAGTGCAATGCGGCTCCGGCAGCAATGGTTCCTAAAGGAAGATTTTCCACCCCAAACCCCTTCAGAGAGTTGGTTTGAAAATGTTTGGTCAGTAATTCATAGGTAAAGTCAGGCGCAAACACCCAGTCATCAAAAGTAGTTAGCAACATCTTATCTCCAAAAAGTTCTTTAAAGGATTCTGATTTATACTTTTGAAGCACTAATTCGGAGGGTTTGAAATTTTGGAGCAATTTATCCATGTACTCGTGGTTTCCTTCTGCCATATAAAACTCTCCGGTGGAGATATCTACAAAGGCGATTCCGCAGTTTTTGTCCGTTAAGTGAATAGAAGCCAAGAAGTTGTTCTCTTTTTGTTCCAACACTTTATCGTTGATAGATATTCCGGGCGTAACCAGTTCGGTAACGCCGCGTTTCACGATAGTTTTGGTTAATTTTGGATCTTCCAGTTGGTCGCAGATAGCTACGCGCAAACCCGCCCGCACCAATTTGGGCAGGTAAGCATCGATAGAGTGGTGCGGAAAGCCGGCAAGTTCTACAAACTGAGCGGCTCCGTTGGCACGGCGGGTTAACACAATCCCCAGCACCTGTGAGGCTTTTATTGCATCTTCCCCAAAAGTTTCATAGAAATCGCCCACCCGAAACAGTAAAATTGCATCAGGATGTTTCGCCTTGAACTGGTTGTATTGTTTCATTAAGGGGGTCTCTGCCGGCTTCATAATAATAGTTAATGTGTTTAGGGGTTTATGGATTTATGTGTTTATAGGTTATAACGATTAAGATTTAGGGTTTAAGGTTTTAAAATTAATAAGTGTGAAGAGTTTTGTAATTATTAATTCGTAATTCGTAATTGATAAGGTCTTCTTTGTAAGTCATTTTTCTGTTGGTTTCATCACCGCGCACTAAAAAGATTTTTTCTTCCGGAAGACAATTAGCCACCACGCTGCAATCGTCAGTAGATTGAAAATTAACATCTTGCATCGCAATTTGATAGGCTTTATGAATAGTTTCGGATTTAAAACCCTGTGGTGTTTGCGCCCTGTGATACAAAGAACGGACGGGAATACTCTTTAACAAACTCTGAGTTTCATCAATTTCATAGATGGTATCTACTACAGGAATCGAAACACCCACAGCGTTGTAATTCTCTAATGATTCAACTACCTCATTGATAATTCGTTGGCTTACCAGCGGGCGAACCGCATCGTGAAAAATAAGATTGTAATTAGGAAATTGTTTATAGGCTTTTATTGCCGAGAAACTCGAGTCAAAACGTTCCTTTCCGCCTTGCAACACTTCTTTTACCTTTTTCCATTCGTTGCGAATTATTATATTCTCAATATCATTGATATAATATTCGTGGATAACAATGGCAATCTCATCAATATGTGCATTGTTCTCAAAAACATCCACAGTGTGTTCAAGCACCGTTTTTCCTGCCACGGTAACTAATTGTTTGGGAATATCATATCCCGACCGGCTTCCCGCTCCCCCAGCAAGAATAATGGCGATGTTCATGAATAGAGCCCGTAAAGTTCAGCATTTACCATGTCAATAACTGCTCCAAAATCTTCCTGAATTTCAGAAAATTTTATGGTATTCACATCCACAATCAACAATTTTCCACCATTATACTTCGAAATCCACTCTTCATATCTGTCGTTTAGCGATTTTAGATAATCTAATCGGATGGAACTTTCATACTCTCTACCTCTTTTTTGAATTTGTGAGACCAGAGTAGCCACGTCTGCTTTCAGATAAATAAGGAGGTCGGGAGGTTGCAAGAATTGCATCATTAGTTCAAAAAGCGAGGAATAGTTTTCAAAGTCGCGTGTGGGCATCAGTCCCATACTGTGTAGGTTTGGGGCAAAAATATTGGCGTCTTCGTATATAGTTCGGTCTTGTATGACAGGTCTTTTCTTTTTACGAATATCCATGATTTGCCGAAATCGGCTATTTAGAAAATAGACTTGAAGATTGAACGACCAGCGTTGCATATCTTCATAAAAACTAACTAAATACGGATTATCATCTGTACTTTCATAAAGCGGTTCCCAACCAAAATGCTTGGCAAGCATTCCGGATAGCGTTGTTTTTCCCGAACCGATATTTCCGGCGATAGCGATATGCATGTTTTTAGTGATTAGTGAATAGTGGTTAAAAAATTTCTAAGACATTGCGAATTGTTCTATTCAACTATTGTTTCTTTTTTATTACAGCAACACTCTTTTTTTAAGCATTTCCAAGTGAAAGCTGCTAAGACAGCACCCGCAAACGGACAAATAATAAATACCCATAAATTTGATAAAGCTGTTCCGCCTTCAATAAATGCAGGAGCAATACTTCTTGCCGGGTTAACAGAAGTTCCTGTAATGGGGATACAAACGATATGTATCAGTACTAAAGTTAAGCCGATTGCCAAACCTGCAATTTTTGGTGCGTTGTTTTTGTTATCTGTAGCACCCAAAACTACTAAAATAAAGATAAATGTAAAAACAGTTTCGGCAATAAGTGCTGGGAATAGCATACCATCAGCAAAGTTATTGGCTCCCGTGGTAGTTATACCGCCTGTTGTTGCGCCGGTTTTTACTAACGCAAAAAGGATACCAGCTCCGATACCTGCACCAACAATTTGTGCTGCCATATAGTAACAAAGTTCTCGAAAAGAGATCCCCTTATTAATGTAAACAGCTAAGGAAATCGCCGGATTAATATGACATCCTGAGATAGGGCCAATGGTATATGCCATAGCAATTACAGATAACCCAAAAGCAAAGGATACCATTAATACCCACGAAGTAGATATGCCGCCACCTATGGCTTGCATTAAATCGGCGCCAAAAACGGCTGCGCCACAGCCCATAAGAACCAATACCATGGTTCCAAGCATTTCTGCAGAAAATTTCTTTGTCATAATTATTAATTTTTTAGGGAATATATCCTATATTGTTTTAAAGGGGACTCCTAATATTTAGTTTTAACATTTTGATTTTCACAAAAAGCCGAAGTTCGTAAAACCGCTTTGGAAAATCGGGGCAAATGTAGAAGAAATATTTAATAAATCAACTATTTTTCAAAAATCTATCTATCTATCTATGAGTTACTCTTTGCATCAATTTTTGCGTGGTCTTTGTACCCATAATATTTTTGTCCTCCTTTTTTCCGTTCAACGTGTATCAATATCTTTTTTGCGTTTCTTTTTTGGCTGATTTCGCCATAGTTTTTCACCTTTAGCCGATTTTATTTTTTTGTTTTCTTCTTTCATGTTACGCTGTCGGGAAACTTCAACAAAGCTGGCATCCACAATTTTACCTTCATTTACATACAAACCTGATAAATCCTTAAAACACAATAGGTAGTTCACCTACGCTCAATAACCATCATTGATTTGTTATTCTGCCTGTTCATCTTTCAAATTGTAAAACCGTGTGTTAATTATTAGGAGTGTCCTTAACTTTTTTAGACCGCGAGCGTATATCATTTCAAATTAAAACGAACTGCAAATAAACAGTAATTCTGTTGAAAATTTTTTAACGATTATAAATATTATGCCCCATTAATTTTTCAGCATAATGCCAATCTTTTTGAGTTAAATACTTTCTAATTAGTGTAGAGCGAACTTCAACCCCATCTATTTTGTGTTCGGGAGTGATAACAAGTTCAATATTATTCTCTTTACAGAGGCGGGTCAACGTATTTGCATCTCCTTCCCTGTGTTTGCCGAAATGATGATTAGGGCCCATAAAGATAGCTTTCACATTAATTTTGGTAAGAATATCTTCCTTAATAAAGAGTTCGGGTTTTTTTTGCGAAAACTCTTTTGAAAAAGGGATAACTGAAACGACATCAATATGATATTTTTCAAGCAGTTGAAGAATTTGGTCGAAACTATTGATGAGAAAAAAATCTGGTTTATTTTGCAACACTTCTTGCGGATGCGGATTAAAAGTAATGACAACAGTTTTACAATTATGTTTTTTTGCGTATAGATTCATCTCTTCAAATAAAGCCTGATGTCCTAAATGAACTCCGTCGAACGAGCCCACGGTAATTACAGAGGGCTCCAAAATTTTTTGTTCTGTATTAAATGGAATGAAATTCAAGAGCTTAAGGTTTAATGTTTATTCACTATTGACTATTCACTATTCACAAATTAAAGTACCCAACAGCATTTCTGAATATATCCTGTGATTTATTTCCACAAATGTTTTTATACAAATTATCACCTTTTCTCTCACTGTGTCCCATTTTTCCCAATATTTTTCCGCATGGAGAAATTAGTCCTTCAATTGAGAAACAAGAGCCGTTGGGATTATGTTCGGGCTCAACACTTGGTTTTCCATAAAAATCACAATATTGAAATGCAATTTGTTGGTTTTCGAATAACTGTTTGGCTATTTCGTCATTTACTACAAACTTTCCTTCGCTGTGGCTGATTGCAATCTGATGCACCTCGCCGGTTTGGAACGAGGACAACCAAGGAGAGTTGGCGCTGGAAACCACCGTTTGAACTATCTTTGAAATATAGTCATTGCTCTCATTTCTGAACAGGGTAGGGGATTCTGGTGTTGGTTCGGTAAACTTTCCAAAAGGCAGTAATCCGACTTTTACCAATGCCTGAAAACCGTTATTAATGCCAAGAATAAGTCCGTTTCGGATTAACAATTGTTCAACTGCGATTTTTATCAGACTGTTATTAAGAACATTAGCCATAAATTTTGCTCCGCTGCTGTTAGGTTCATCGTTGGCACTAAAACTACCGGTTAAAGCAAGTATATCGGCTTTTTGAATTTGGGCGGCGAGTTCGGCAAAAGAGTTTTCAATCTCTTTTTCATTAAGAGTTCTGAACACCAACATTTTGACTTCTGCGCCGGCTTCTTCAAAAGCGCGCACGAGGTCGTATTCTGTGTTGGTAACAGGAAAAACTGGAATCAGTACAAAGGGTTTTTTCATCGGAAAAAGTTTTATTAATAGTTTAATTATCAGCAATAAATAAAAAAAATATTTAATACTGGTGATGGCGCAAAAATAAAAAAAACAGGTAATAAATGTTATCTGTTTTTTTGTTTAAATTGTTAATACTTTTTTTAATTGAAACTCTAAACTATTTTTCTATCTAAACGGTGCACTTTATGCTGACGACTTACAAGTTATAGTTTTTTTCATAATTCGATTATTTATATATTATTAAGGTTTGGTTTAAATGATAATTATTACCTCCTATTATTGCTCCGTTTTCGGAAATCACTCCACCAACGTTTATAGTTCCACTTATATACATTGTTTGATTATCTGATAATGCTGTACAGAAATAATGTCCAACTAAACCTGCTTGACTATCAATGTTAAGATTTGGCCCTGGATCTTCATCGGGATGACAAACGTTTTGTCTCCGATATTCATAAAAATGCTCACCCTCTTTGAAGTCGTCAAATATTTGTAAACTATCTACCATGCCGGAAATAACTAATTTATTATTTGAGTGAAAGTTATAAATAATAATATCGTTATTATAATCAAGTGTTACAATATTTTGGTTGTTATTTTTGATTGAAACTTCAAGCAATTTCCATGCTCCAGTAATATTCTTTCTTCCTTTTTCTTTACATTCTTCTGGCTTACATGAATTGAAAAAAACGACAAGCAGAGGGGCAATAAAATAAAAAAAATATTTTTGCATAATACAAGGGATTTAGTATAATATTTTTTTACAAATAAATAAAAATTGTTTATTAATTGCCTTTAATATTTAATTGTTGCAACACTTTAATTTGCTTTTCCAGTTCTATTACATATAAGGTTAACTCTTCCACTTTCAACAGCAGTTTTCCTTGCATTTCGCCCAAATCTAATCCGTTTTCGAGCACCTCCCTGGCAGAGGGTATTTGCATAATCCAGAGCAAACCCACCCAAAACACAGTGTAAATTCTGTTTGATTTTATCTCAAAAATCGACTATAAAAACGGATATTCCGGAGCAAACCCACCCAAAACACATTAAAAGT
>JAIRVY010000098.1 GCA_031253655.1 Bacteroidales bacterium | reverse complement strand
GAACGGTGTCCTTTGATACCCACCATGCCGCGTTCTTTTGCAAATTTCATGAACTCCTCTTCTTTGTCTTTGTATTGCTCGGTCATTACAAAGCAAACGTTCATCAAAGAGCGGTCTTCTTTAGCTGCTGTTCCTACAAACATTTTATTTCTGTCGATTTCGTCATAAAGAATGGCTGCTTTTTTCTCATTATGTTTTTGCATGGCTTTTAAGCCACCCATGTTTTTAACCCATTTCAAAGTTTCTTTCATTACAAAAATAGAGAAAACAGGCGGCGTGTTGAACATAGAGCCTTCCGGAATATGTGTTCTGTAATCCAGCATAGTAGGAATGTGGCGGCTTACTTTTCCGAGCAACTCTTCTTTCACGATAACAAAAGTTACGCCTGCGGGACCAACGTTTTTTTGCGCACCGCCGTATATCAAGCCATATTTCTTAATATCCACCGGGCGGCTCATAATATCGGATGACATATCGGCAATCAAAGTAACCGGGCAATCCATATCGTACTTAATTTCAGTACCATAGATTGTATTGTTTGTGGTGATGTGGAAATAGTCTGCATCTTTTGGACTTTCATATTCTTTCGGGATATAAGCGTAAATTTTGTCTTCGGAAGAAGCCACTTTCACTGCTTCACCGAATCCTTTTGCTTCTTTGAATGCTTTTTTTGCCCATACGCCGGTTTCCAAATAGGCAGCTTTTTTCTCCATTAAGTTGAAAGGCACCATACAAAATTGCATACTTGCGCCACCACCGAGGAATAATACTTTGTAGTTATCCGGAATCTCCAATAGCTCTCTCCATAGCGCTTCACATTCAGCCATTTGTGCTTCCCATTCTTTAGAACGGTGTGATACTTCAATTACCGACATACCGGTTCCAGCAAAATCTTTCAGCGCTTCAATAGCAGTATTAACTGCTTCTCTTGGCAATACGCAGGGTCCTGCGTTAAAGTTGTGTACTTTTTTCATAAATAAAAAATGATTAAAGGTTAATGTTTTATGTTTATAAGTTTAAGGTTTAAGATTCAAAAGTTCAAAAATTCAAAAATTCAAAAATTCTTATGGTCTTTTTCGGGTGGCAAATATAGTAATATTATTCATCAAAATCCAAAACGCATCTTACACTAAAAGCATCTGTTTTACTTGACTTTATACTTATACCCACATCGCAGAAATAGTTAATTGAGTAGTAGAAAGCGTAAATATTAGCTTCCGAGTCGGATGACCAGTAAGCAGTAAATCCGTACATATCTATAAATTTTCCGGTAGCTCCACTGTACATACCTGCAGGAAGTGAATTAAAGCCTGTATAATTATTTCCGGGTACGATCCAATATTGTGTGCTTTTCAGTTCTTCTAATGGATATTCATTTAGCAGCAAATATTCATACAGGGTTGGTAAACGCCATCCGTTCGGGCAAATTCCCTGCGTTGTGGCAGGCATTGCATTATTATCTCCTTCGGTAACACCTAAAGTTGAGTACCATGTATAAAGCAAGCCGAATATTTCACCCATCTCGCTTGGATTTGGACATCCTTGACAAGAATATGGATTAGCAAATGTTATCGGTGATCCATCAGCGTAAGTAGTTGTCATTAAGTTAGTAGTCCAACATAAACCCACATGTGAGGTTACGTCATAAATATGATTTTCAATATCTTTAACAGTATCGGGGCAAGCCATAATTACTTTAACTGTAAATTCGCATGTATCCGGAATGCCATAGAAATACCCAACAGCAATTACCGTGCTTGTTTTTCTAACTGGAAATTTTGCATTTAACAGACTTGCTCCAATACCACTGTCATAAATATTTCCATTAATAATATAGCGAACACTATCGAATGAGAAACCGGCTAAAGGTTGTAAATCCCAAGTAGTATCCTGATGGGTATAGAATCCTTTTCCAACACTATCTTCTACCACAAATTTGTCTGTCAGTGGTGCGCAATCTGATATTTGGCAAGGAATAACATAAACATTGAATGTATCAATCATAAAAAGTGTACAGTTAATATCAGGATCGAGATAGGCTACTGCTAATTTTCTGTAGCCCGGAATATCCCATCTGACATCTATTTTATTTGATGTGCTACCGGCTACTATAGTTCCGCCTTCAATATACCAGTTGTAATTAGTCATGTCCGCTTTTGTTTCATAGAAGTTTCCGGGAATACCCAAGCACGCCCAATCTTCTCCGTTAATAACAGGATATTCTCCTTTTACCTCTATCTTTTTTCTGGCGAGGCTATCAGGCATACAACCTAAGTGATCCATGATTCCTAATATAATTTCATACTTGCCAAAACCGGGCCATTTAACTCTAATAGAATCTGTATCTGTACCACCGGAAATAATCTCACCAGCCGATATTGCCCATGAGAATTGTGTAGCAGTAAATGTTGCTTGGTGTTCAAATTTATAAAGAGCATCCATATTATAACAAGGTGCTTCATCTCCTAAAATCACTAAATTAGAAGGTAACTTAAAAATGGTAATATTGTCCTTTATTATTGGTGAAGAGGCTGTGCAGCCATTACCATCTTTATAGTTGATTCCTACCTCGCCAATAAAAGAACCGTAAACATCATCCCAGCAAATGGTCACGCTATCACGGTTGTTAATTCCATCTTTTATCGTACCGTGGGTTACCGTCCAAACATAGTCAGACATACCTTTTTCTGTTTTATAAACCGTACATTGTTTAAAACATTCTGCACTGCTGCCCGTAATCGAAGGTACAGGAAGAGTGTCAATGGTTATTTTCTTAGTTATCTCGTCCAAACAACCAAAATTGCTGATGACACGCAAACGGACAGAATCACCCAAATTGAGAACCTTAGACGGATGCTGAACGCTGTCGAAAGGAACAGTAGAAAGATTTTGATACCAGTACCACTTGCGCGTGTTGGATGACTCCGAGTTGGCTGTGCCAATCTTACTCAAATTGGTAAACTGGGTCGGATTATTGAAACAAACCGTATTAAAACTAAAGTCCGCTTTCACTTCCCCCTCAACCGTAACAGACAAACTGCCCGTATTGTAAGGTTTACATCCATTGGCATCGGTAATCGCTAAAGTAATGGTTTGAGCACCGGCATCTGTCCACCTTACCTTGATGGAGTCGCAGCCATTGCCGCCGTTGGCAGTATTGCCCCCCGCAATAATTGTGCCGGTGGTTACCGTCCATACATACTTGGAAACCGTAAAACCCGCCTGAGGTTGATATTTATACGTTAACTCAGAGTTGAAGCAAACCTCATCATCACCCAGTATCACCGGAGTGGCAGGAAGCTCGTAAACCGTGATATTATCCTTTTCTGTGGGAGTGGCTGACGTGCAACCTTTGCCGTTGGTATAACTTACAGATACTTTACCGAGATTGGCGCCGGAGAGAACATCCCAACAAATAATTACACTGTCAAGGTTACTAATTCCATCTTTTATCGTACCGTTGGTTACCGTCCAAACATAGTTAGACATACCCTTCTCAGTTCGATAAACCGTACACTCGTCAAAACATTCTGCACTGCTGCCCGTAATCGAAGGTACCGGAAGAGTGTCAACTCTGATTTTTAGTATTGTATCTCCCAAACAATCGTATTTGCTGGTTACTACTAATTTTATATTGTGTTCTCCTGCCGGAAAAGCGAAACTCGGGTTTTGTGTAGTTGCAAAGGGGGATATTTCGTTTTCAAAATACCAATTCCATTCTTTGGCATTACTTTCTGTAGCGTTTGCTGAACCAACCTTAGATAAATCGGTAAATTGTGTTGCGTTGCCAAAGCATACTGTATCCGCAATAAAGTTAGCATACACACGAGGTTGTACGTTTACTTTCAGTTTGCCGACAAGGTCGGGTTTGCATCCCTCTATAGTTGTAATCATCAGATTAATTTCCTGTATTCCGTTTTGTTTCCATCTTACTTTTATGAAATTATCTGATTTGTCTCCGCCATCAATGGTGTCGGCTCCGGTAACAGTCCAAATATATTCGTCAACAGTAAATCCATTCTGGTTTACAAAAGTGTATGTTTTTTCGGAGTAAATACAAGGGGTTGTATCACCGCTAATTACCGGTGTTGCAGGTAGTTTGTAAACTGTAATACCCACACTATCATTACCTGCTGCTCTACAATTGTTCAAGTCGGTATAGATTACTTTTAAAAATCCTTTTGCCGGGTCAAAAACCTTATTCCAACAGACTTTAACGCTTTCAAAGTTATCATTACCATCAATCGTTCCGTTATTTGCTATCCATTGGTAATTGGACATACCTGTTTCCGTTGAATAAATTGCACATTGTTTGTAACATGTGTCTCTTGTACCGGTAATGGTTGGCTCAGGAAGCGGGTGTACCGTTACTTTGAAAGTGTCCACCATTATGGCGGGACATTCTAAGTTGTTGTAATATCTCACTACTAATTTTCCTGTGCCGGAAACATTCCATTTGACATCCATCTGATTATTTCCTTGTGGTGATTCAAATGTTCCTCCGATAACGCTCCACACATAATTTGTCATACCGGTTGCAGTGGTGTAAGTATCCGTATCATAGATACACAATTCATTGTTTCCGGAAATAGTGGGTCGGGTTACGGGCTTCACATTAATGGGCAATACACCGATACTAGTAGGTTTACAACCTGCCATATTGGCTATATCTAACGTTAATTCCTGTGCTCCTGCGTCATTCCAAACGACTGTAATGTAGTTAAATCCGTTTCCTCCGGCAACAATAGTAGCGCCTGATACTGTCCAGTAAAACTCGACGATATTGTCTTGAAGTACAAAGGTATATGTATAAGTTGAGAATTGACAGGGTTGTGCTGTTCCTGAAATTTCAGGAATTTCAGGATGAGATCGAATAACAATACGGTGGTTATCGTTCTTCGGTAGTGCGCGACATCCGTTAGAATTGGTATAAACTACTCCTAAATATCCAAAGATGGGCGAGGGCAACTGATTCCAACAAACTACAATACTGTCTCTACCGGTTAACGGCGTCATAGGCGTTCCGTTTGTAACCGTCCATTCATAGTCGCTCATACCGGGTTCTGTTTTATATACAAAACATTCGTAATAGCAAATATTATTATTACCGGTAATCGTTGGTAAGGGCAGCGGGTGTGGAGCGGCTGTAAGTTCGGAAAAATCTTCGCATCCGTCATTACTTACAACCAACAACTTGACTTTGTCTCCACTATTCAGTACCCGTTTTGGTTCTCGTTCTGTTGAGAAAGGAACCGTTGCGCCGTTTAAGTACCAATACCACTGTTTTGTATTGGTGTTATCAGAAGGGTCATCGCCAATGGTACTGTGGTTTTTCATTTGGGTTTCCTGCCCCACGCAAGATGAATCGAAGCTGAATAAGGAGGTTACGCGAGGGAACATCTTCACTTTGATATAGGTAAGCCCGATGTTTTCTTCCATTGGTCCATTATAATCATAAAAAATGCGCAAATAAAATGAAGTATCTTTGTATTGAGTTGGGGAGTAAACAAAAGGATTCCCTACCTTTAGCAAACCTCCTGTTCCGGCTGAATCTCTATACCAAATAGGGGTAAGACTGCTACAAGTTAAAGATAAATTGTTTTGCATATTCAAACAAACCTGAAATTGGTCAGGATCATAATCTAAAGTAACTACCGAAAATGTTCCTGAGCCTACACTAAAAGGTTCATCTAAACAATCTGTTGTCGGCACTCCAAAATTAGACATGGATATTACCTGGCACTCTAACTCTTGTTTTGGTGATGAGCAATCGAAATTAGTAAGGTCAGGATTCATTTTTATAGGTATTCTATATTCAAATGTTAATGAATCTCTTGGGGGAACTTCATCTAACAAATCATTCAATTCTTTAGCCGGTAAATACAACTTATAGAAGCGTTCTCCTTGAGAATTTATCCAGGATGGTTCCAATAAATTTATTGTAATACCAAATTGGGGACATGTAATATTGCCGTCCACTTCAATATTTTCGCTTAGCCTCAACAGCACATAATCTGTTTCTTCAACTATGGGATGAACAAACACACCTCTTTCTTTCTGGAAAGTAATCAAAAGTGTGTCTTTTTGCTGTTCATAAGAATAAACCCGACTATAACTTGTTTGTTTCATACTCACTTTAAAGTCGTATTCGGGGTAAGTATCAGGATAGAAACTTTTTGATATATATACCGTTCCGTCGTCTTCGCAAGGGGCATCGCAGAATGTTTTCCCGTTAAAAACGGCTCTAAAGCGGCTACCGGTCAGGTCAGTTTCGCAAAGTGGCAATAATGGTATTCGAATAGTAAATACTCTGTCCGTATCTTGAAAATTCATAGGTGTTAAACCAAATCCGGGCAGCATAAAGACATCTTTTTCCAAAATATCTTTAATATGAATTGTAACTTCACGAAAGGTTGACCGATTGGAAGTTACTCCAATTTTGTCTTCCAACGTATCTAAAATAGCTTGCGGCAACACTTTAAAACCGCTTCCTTGCGGATAATCATACGATGCCTTTAAGAATTGCGCGATGGTATCAATATAAACCTGCCCCGGTGGAATTCTGAAAGTAACAGAGGCATCGTTCAGAGCACCTTGTGATACCATTCCGTTAATCACATAATCCATAGCATAACCGGATTTATAGTGTAAGAACCCCGGTTTAATCGGGTTGGGAATTGTGTCTTTAATAAAACCTGCAATTTTTATTCGTGCGGTCATCAAATCTAAAATTGTATATCCTTTTTGTCCTCTATTGCAATTTTTCACCGAATCAATTCCGTCCTTAATATCAGGCATATATCCAATATGTTCACCATCAAACACTGTATATACAATCACGGTATCATTTTCGCAAGTTTTTTTTCCTCGATAGGCATAAACTAAGAAATAGTTTCTTACTTCTCCGCCCTGCATTGTACCAAGTTTAAGCCAACAGTTATTTTTCCCCACGCCAAAAATTGTATCTCTAGGTAGTGTTTGCGTAACCAAAAAGGCGTTTTCTACATTTCCACTTACAAACAACCAGTTATTATTATTCACAAGGCCGGCGTTAGAGTTTTGAATTTTGATATTTGAAAAAGCATACTGGTTAAACATCATCACATCAGCCTGAAGATCTAAGGCGAGTCTTCTACCGTTGTAATACAAAGTAGGGGCAGTCATGTTTCGGGTTTGAGGAACTCCAAGGTGGTTTTTATAAGTAAAAGTACCTCTTAGCGTTGATTGTGCAGAAGCAGGGGTAGCATATAATTGTTTTATAGAGCCGTACGCTCCGCCAAAGTCATCTCCCGGAGTATATTTTCCGTTTGAGAGTAAATGCGTAGTAAAGTTATAGGTTAAAGGCTGACTACCGTCAAATTCATAATCAATATATTTTGTCATATCAATAGTAAAGATACTGTCTTGAGTAACATAATCTTCCTCTGCCATATCCGGTACAACAACCAAACTATGAATATCAGGAACCCAAGCATTGCCAATGGTTGCATTATGCCACGGCGCGGGTCTTAAATAAAACTTATCGTTTGTTCTACAGTAGCCTCGTGGAACTGTAAATACGATTTTTTCTAATTTATGCCTGTACCGTACTTCTCTCGTCCAATTACTCACTTCATCTCCGGCATGATAGGTATTTGTATGCATTTCGGTAATCGTTTGAGGAATACAGGGCGAAGTATAAGTATAAAAATAACTACTCCGCGCCCAAATATCTTCGTTTCGGAAAACAATTCTAAAGATATCGTCAGGGAAAAATTTATTTACCCACCTTTGCTCTAAATCCAAAGGTTTTATTCCGTAGGTTAATACATAAAAATTTCCACGCATAGTAGTTTGTGCTAATCCGGCGCGGCTCATAAACGGAATTTTTATGTAGCAACTGTCGCCTCCTCTGGGCACATAATCGTTTGCCCCGCCGTCATAATAAACAATGATGGAATCTTGATTGGTTACCGTAGGAATGGTTAGCGGAAGTGTGTAAAGTGTGAAATCTGTTTTATCTTCATTCCATCTCTTAATTTCAATGGTACCCTGATTCCAAAAAGGAATGGCATGGCCTGTTGTTCCCCATTTGTACTGTTGTGTTGCCCCAATAGAGCCTCCGGTTCCAAATCGTAGCACTAATACCAATTTATCCCATCTTTGTGAAGTAGAACCACCTACAAATCCATGGAAGAAGAAGTATCCTGTATCTCCTACTAAGAAATGCCAGTGTTGTATTTCATTGTCAAGCGCAAGTGTGCCATCATCGGGGATATGGTCATCGTTGCTGTCTTTCAAGCCGCGCGTGATACGAAACACGCCGAAGGTATCAATAGCCAGCGCCGGAGGAGTACAGATAAATTCTAATTCGGTAAATACTTTGCTTGTTTTTTTGAAGACAGCGCGGCACATATCCCCTTCTAAAGAATTTGCATTTCGCTGCCTGTCTCCTGCTATCCAATCCCACCATACTTGCAGGGTATCCTTTATCACCACTTCATCGGGACAATCTCCGGGCTTAAGACGAATATCCACAACATGCGTAGAGCCTCCGAAACCAGTATAATACTTTACGGAGTAGGTTTTGTAACCATCTGCATCAGCGCCATGATAAACACCGCTATTTAATGCAGGTCCCTGGTTATTTCCCCATGTACAAAACGTTGCGCTGTCTCTGTGTCGAATCATAAACGCATCATCAATCCTGTTTACAGTGTCCAAATTAAGCCAGGGTGGCATTTTTACATAAAGTTCGGCATAACGGGGTCCGGTAGGGTCGTTTGTAGAAACATTGTTGCCAAGAATGTGATTAGTGCCGCCTGTATAGGTGTTGCAATTCCAATAAAAGGTTTTATTAGAATAAACTGCTATTCTCGGCAGCGGAGGATTTATAAAATGGGGTTTGATAATTTCCGTGGTTACAGCTCCGCCATAAGAACCCGGAACGGCACACGAATTTTCGTATTGCGAAGAATGCCAATAAATGCAATGCCTGTTTTGAGTGCCGGTATTGGTAAACCACGATTGTGATCGGTATGAATCGTTTATCCAATCAGGATTAGCATAATAAACCCATTGGAACTCCACTTTTGAGCCGGCAGGAAGTTTATTACTCATATTTAGCCCGGGCAATCGAAGCGTCATAATTCTCCCTTTATTATGTAAAATGGAGTTATAATGAGCAATATTAGCCACAATGCTTGTGGGATAGTTATTTTGGACATCAATACATAATCTGTTATATAAGTCTCTGTCGGTATTTTTTATTTTCGTAACAGGCACTAATAGAACACTGTCCACATTTCTATTTAGTTTGCTGGGTAATATTACCCTGTAATAAATTTGAGAGGTATCTATATATTCACAATAAGAAAGGTTTGCATTATTATGTGTCTGTACTGTAAAATGAAAAGTAACTGCGTCATTTAGAGCGGGATATTCATTAAAAACAAGCGTAGCGTAATTTGGAGTTTTTCCATCATAGCAAAAAGAATGGAATTGGTTTTGCGCATACATATCATAAGGTACAGTCAAATCGTTAGGGTCGTTCGGGTTAAAACGCGGAATGGTGCGCATGGATACCACGTTATTTCCCCATCCGGGTATTTGAGTTGGGGTGGTTTGAGTTGCTTGCGTATGATACACAGAAGTAGTTGTACTGCCCGGCACATCCAAAGTGATAGGGTTATCGGTCCATTGGTCAAATATTGTTGAAGGAGATTGTTGTACGAGTGGATTTTGCCAAAGTGGAGTCAGTGTCCGGTTGCAACCTCGATTCACACTGACTCGAAAGGTAATAATTCGTGGAGTTGACGTAATATTACCTCCCAAATTACTTCTGTCTAATCGAATATGAAGATAAGAAGTAGTTGAGGTAGGATTTTGAAAATTTACTCCAACTCCTGAGTTGCTGGGAAGAATATTCAAAGGTACGCCATCTAATTTAACGCTGTCAATATAAACAATTGAGCCGTTATAGGTATATCTCAAACTGCACGATCTGGCGTGTCCGTTCTGACAGTCTAAAGCAACACTTACCCGCGCCGTATCTAATATGTCTAAAGGTAAAAAACCATTTGCGGAAAAGGTGGGTGTAACCCGCAAAACCGGTTTTATTACATTGAGTGGGCAAGTTTTTGTGTCGCCACCCGTCATCAATTGGTTTGCTAATGAACTGACTTTAATCGTAATAATCCCCGGATTAAACTGATTCACATGAATCAATGCCCTGATTCTAACTTTAATTACAATTGAGTCGCCAAGAGGAAGTTCTGCATTGGCAAGATTTGTTGTATTACCAAGCCGGTTATAGTCAAGAATGAGCCTGCGGAAATTTGGACTACCGGTGAGCGCGTGCCCCGACAAAGCAGCAGCAACGTTATTGAAATAGGTGTTAGGCGTAAGCCCGGGTTCGTTAACTAAAATATTGGGAACATTACTGCCGGCAACAGGGCTACCATTTACAGTAGAACCGGCATTGGAAAAATCAATGCCATACGGCAAATCAATAGTAATACGAGGTCTTTTCCATGCACAATAATTTACAGGATCTACGGTCATAAAAATATGAATCTTTAAAAAACCATCATCTCCCATTTGAACCAAATCGTCAGGATATTGTTTTACCTCCTCCCAGGTGATATGAGGGAATTGCGTTTGCGCATTTATTTTTTCAGTTGTTACTAAAAAAGTAAACACTAAAAAGGAAAAAACAGAAAAAATCGTATTTAAAGATAGAAAGTTTGATTTTTTTTTAAAAGTGTAAAATTTTATCATAATTGTTTCATTTTTCGAAAATAATAGCGCAAAATTATATTTTTTTAGTAAAAAAAATATAATAAATTAAAAATTGATTATGAGAGAGAATAAATGGAAGTTTATTTTTCTGGCAATCAGTATTTTAATATGCAAGGCTATTTTACAAACTTAAATACATTTTTTCCAATTCTAATGAAATAAATACCGTTTGGCAATTCCTTTATGTCCACGAAATTCAAACCGTGATTAAGTATGATTTCTTTCTGCTGTTTACCTAAAATATCATAAACAAATGCTGTAACAGGGTTATTTTCATTGAAATAAATATTAATAACTTGAGTGGCAGGATTGGGATAAATATAAATTAGCGACATTTTAGAATCAGATACTCCGTTATAATTTTGATATGCATATAAAGTAATCTCTGTTTCGGGATGCAACGGGTCGTTGCTGCTAAGGTTAAAACTACCGAAGTATTCTCCGTTTGCCACATCTGCAAAATTGTAGGATAATGTAATAACCTTTGATTCGGTGCTACTGATGTTTCCTGACAATGGATAAATCTCAAGCCACGTATTAAAATTAATATCTTTAATCTCAAAAGTAAGGTCGGCGTCACCCATATTAGAAATCGTGATATGGTCTTCAATTATTTCAAGTCCTGTGGAAGTTACCGCAGAACTTATTTTTTCTAACCATAAAACGGGTTCTTCACTTGTATTCAGAATAGCGGACAGTGTAATTTCAATTTCGGGATTATACGGGTCGTTGTTACTAAGGATGCAACTTCCCAAATACTCCTTAGCCTTTGCAATAGTATTAAAATCATAAGAAAAAGTGATGATTTGCGAACCACAGGCTGGTACACTTCCGGTTACCGGCTCAATGGTAAGCATCTCATCGAAAACAATATCTGTGATGTTAAAAGTAAGTGGGGCATCACCGAAGTTATAAATAGTAATAAAATCTTCCACAATTTCATGACCATCCGATGTTGCGGAAGATTCTGTTTTATTTATACCGGCAACAGGTAAATGTGGAGGTTCACCGGTTAGCATAAACTTATGCGGGTCTTTTCCGGGAGACCAACTATTGATGTAGGGATGAGATTCTCTTTTTCCGGTTTCTTCGGCAGCAATAACATAATATTCTACCTTTCCGCTTGGCAAACCGCACACAGCAACTTCCCATTTATTATCTCCCGTATAATCCATTGTGTACGCAGTAAAATGGGTTTCTCCGTTGGCTTTCACAAACACGCGCACCGAGTCTGCAATAATCTGTTTCTGACAATAAGAATAGATCTCAGCATTGAAATTAACACTTCCGGTATTTAACATATCGGCGTAAAGGGGTTGATGCTTAATATAGAGCATACAGCGATCAGCAATTTCGTGGGTGCGGCAATGGAGAGCATCGGTGTTGAGCCAGGGTTGTGCTGCTAATTGTGTAACCGGAATAATGGTATAACCGGGCATTGCCTGTTCATATACTTGCAGCGCAGCAGCATCGTATTGATTGCCTCCTATTGGAACAAATACTTTATTATTTAATATCAATGAGTTTGAGTATGGAGTTTTGGGATTTGAACTTGGTGCACCCGGGGCAAAAACTCTATAAACTCTCATCGGTGTTCCATAGGAAGATGTTTGTGTTCTAAAATAATTTGCAACATTCTC
>JAIRVY010000052.1 GCA_031253655.1 Bacteroidales bacterium | reverse complement strand
CCCCCCATTTATTTGACAATCAGACAATTGCAAATCTTTCTGCTATCACAGCAAATTGCCGGTTTCCGTTTAGTGTTAAATCTAACCGTTTGAAATATGCTTGCTGACACATCGCTTCTGGTTACTATTATCAATATTGCATGCAATCTTTTTATTGTATTGATGTTTATTATACTGGCTTTATCCACCCGCATGAAAGGAGGCGCAGTATGGTTGTTATTGATTATGATTTCAATAATTATCCCCATTTCATTATCTCTTTTAAATATTTTCTTACCAGTAAATTATTTTCTATATTTTTTTTATTTGCGCCTCTTTGTCAACACTCTTTTCTTTCCTTCCTTTTGGTTTTTCGCTAAAACACAATTTGAACTCTCTTTTCGAGTTTCGGCAAGTTCTTTGTTGCATTTTATTCCTGCCGTTATCTCACTATTAATTGCAATCCTCTATTTTGTTCCCTTATCTGCCGAACAGATTGAAACGGAGAGGCTACTTATGATGGCAGGAACCCGGAATATTGCAACCTATTTTAACGACATACTAATCATTCTACAGTTTTTAGGATACTCGACAGCCCTGTTCTTTTATATCCGTAAGCAAAAAAAGTATTTACAAGATAATTTTTCCAACAGCATTCTTTCCAATATGAAATGGTTGATTCAGTTCTACATTTTTTTCTTTGTGGCGTTTTCTTTATCAATACCTTTCTTCACGCTTTACCCAGAAATTGAAATTTGGTTTTGCCCTATTGCTTTTGTTATAACGGTGGCCTATCTTCTATATGTTGCTTTATATCACTCCATGGCGCCCTATATCAACCAAAAGGCTGTTGAAAAGTACCAACAACTCTCTGAAACAAATGCGCTCACCAACTCTTTTTCTTCGATGTCGAAAGAACAGATGGCAAATATTTGCGATACGGTTACACAATATCTTCAAAACAGCGGCGCTTATAAAGATTGCGATTTCAGTCTTGCGGCGCTATCACACAGTACGGGTATCTACAACGGAAAAATATCGGTAGCCCTTAACACGCATTTAAAGAAAAACTTTTTTGAAATTGTAAACGCATTCCGGGTTGAAGAAACCAAACGATTGTTGCAAACTCTTCAAGAAAATCATGTTATAGAAAGCATTGCAGAAGACTGCGGTTTCCGTTCTCGTTCCACTTTTTTTGCCACCTTCAAAAGGGTTGAAGGCGTTACACCTGCTCAGTGGCTAAAAAGAAATTCCACTAAACGTTGCCACGTCTCTACTTTTTCCTGACTTCGACACTCAAGTAAACATATTTTTAAAGGATTATATTTCATTAATTTATAAATTTTAGGACATCCGTTTGGGTGTCCCTATGTCGGAATCAGGAGTGCGGAAAATAAAAGCATCTAATTTTCGCAAATTCATTTCACTTTCAAACAAAGAATCCCTGATTTTCAGTAATTGATCCGTAGAGTAGTAGCGCGCCGCGTCTCTACTATTGTGTTTTGTCTTTAAAAACTGAAGAATTCGCAATCCGTCTGCTTTTTCGTGAAAAGCACGTGTAAATAGCGTTAGCGTTTTAAAGTTTTTCCGCAATGGCCCCCATAAATCATCAGTTTTATATTGTTTTTTTAAAAATTCAATAAATTCGGTACTTTTATCTTCTGTAAATAGTGCGGGAATGATGTCGTAAGTTTCTTTAATTTTAGCAAATAATGAATGATGATAGATGGGATATGCCTCTTCGTTACCCTGCAGAAAATTTATCATTGCGGGGCCTGTTCCAAACGGGACGCGGGTAGAAAACCTTGCCGCTGGGTGCACTAGTTCTATATTATAATTTGAAATGGGCGACATTTTTCGCAGTTTTTGCAATAAATAAAAATCTTCGCCACTACTCAGGGGCGATATCCCTCTAATCTTCTTTAATGCTCTTACTCTTACTGCCATAGCAGAACCAATGGCGGTAAAGGTGTAAGGAGAACCTATCCGGTGCATATTAATAAAGTAGTTTCTCAAATATATTTCATAGCGTAATATGGCGCGATTTGCATTTTCATCATCAGTAAGTTTGTGATAATAAGGAACAGAAAGAATATCTATCTTATTTTGTGTAAAATTTTCACCGATAGATTGAAAATAATTTTCGTTAAACAGTGTGTCGGCGTCTAAACTAATGATTACATCCTCATCGGCTGCAGTTTTAATAATTTCATCAAACAACGTTTTTCGCGCCCACCCTACGCCGCTTTTATTTTCCGGCCAACCTTCGCCCACGGAGGTTTTGTCAATAATTTCTATTCTAACTCCCTTAATTTCCCTAACTTCTTCAAGAAAACACAATAATTCTTGATTATTCTCACAGATTTCAACTTTTTCGGGGTCAATCCACCACGCTTCCGGTTGATTTACACAAATATAAACCTTGTAAGGAAAAAGAGTTTGTTGTTGGACGATTGCCACAAGTGTCTGCGGTAAAAAATCTAATTCATCTAATGCAGGAATAGCGATATGCAGTTTCATCACGATTCATTCAGCATCAATTTAATTTTAGATATCAGAATGTCAATTCCTTTGGCATTGTGTCCCCCTTCGGGAATAATAATATCGGCATATCTTTTTGACGGTTCGATAAAAATCTCGTGCATTGGTTTGACAAATTTTTTGTAATGCTGAATAGATTTATCCAACCCTCTACCTCTTTCATTCACATCGCGTTGAATAATTCTGATAATTCGTTCATCAGCTTCGGTATCTACAAACACTTTTAATTCAAGCATTTCGCGAAGATCATAGTCCGTAAATATCAGAATCCCTTCTACAATAATAACTTTTCCAGGGGAGACAGGAATGGTCTCCTTTTGTCTTGTACAAGTAATGTAGGAGTATGTGGGCATCTCAATTGTTTGCCCGTCGGTTAATTTCTGAAGGTGCTTTCTCAGCAAAGAAAATTCTATTGAATCAGGGTGGTCGAAGTTAATCTGTTCACGTTGTTCCTGCGTAAGAATGCCATTATCTTTGTAATAGGCATCTTGCGACAACACGCACACGCTTTCGTTAGGGAAACTGTTCACAATTTTATTAACTACAGAGGTTTTTCCTGAACCCGAACCTCCTGCAATACCGATGATGTACATAATTTATTAATATTAATTATTTTACCTTGTAGAGACGTGGCATCACCTTGTAGAGACGTGGCACGCCGCGTTTCTACAATAATCGTTGTTTCACCACCTCGAACAAGATAATACCTGTTGCCACCGAAACGTTTAGCGATTCTATGGTACCCATCATTGGAATTTTTATTGAGTCGTTGCATTCGCGCAGGTAGTCCCACGCAATTCCTTCATACTCATTACCCATAATGATACAAAGCGGTTTGGTAAAATCTTTGTTGAAGTACATTTTTTCCGCTTTTTCGTAAATTCCAATTACCTCAATACCTGATTCTTTTAAAAAATTAATCACTTCCACCAAATTAGAATGTCTACAAATAGGCATTTTCAATAGCGCACCGGAAGAAGTTTTTACTGCATCTTCGTTCAGTTGGGCGCCTCCTTTCAAAGGTAACACAATGGCATCAACACCGGCACACTCAGCTGAACGCGCAATAGCACCAATGTTACGCACATCGGTTACTTTATCCAAAATAACGATAAATGGTATGCGGCATTCTTCAAATATGGAGGGTATGATATCAAAAATACTATGATATTCAATAGCAGATAAAAAAGCAACCACCCCTTGATGGTTGCTTCGTGTTATTTTGTTTATTTTTTCTACCGGAACATACTGAAACGGTATTTTGCGATGTCTTACTTTGATAAAAAAATCCTTAAACAAGTCGCCATGCAGCCCCTTTTGAATAAAAACTTTATCAATGGTTTTTCCACTTTCAATTGCTTCCAAGATAGGGCGAATACCGTAAATTGTATTATTCATAATAATAAATATTGCAGGGGTGAATAGCTGTTCACTCCTGCAAGTTGGCTTAATTATTGTTTTCTTGCTTCGGGCATCAAAATGGTACGAATGTTTTCTTCGTGCTTCATATATTGAGCCGCTTTTTTTAAATCTTCAATCGAAAGAGCGTTTACTTTTTCTTTATATTCATCAAAGGTGGGAATGGCGGTACCTAAATCATAAAAATTCTTAAACCAGGATATCCAGTTAGAGTTTTCTTTCATTTGGGTTTCAAAAGTACGGATCATCTGTTCTTTAGCTTTGTCTAAATCAACAGGAGTTGGTCCATTTTCTATCACTTCATCAATAGTTCTCCAGATTTCTGCGGTCATTTCGTTCACGCGTTCCGGTTGACATCCCAGCGAGATGGTCATCATTACTTTCTCCACCGGCACTTTTGTGGGGGATAGAGAAAAACGTGCGCCGTAAGTTCCGCCTAATTTTTCACGAATATTTTCTGTCATTTTAATATCCATAATATTGTTGAGGGCGCTGTTTGCCAAATTATTAGCAGGATTCCATTGGTAAGGTAGCGATGTGAAATGTCCTACTAATGTTTTATCAGCCAAACCAAAATAAATAGTTTCATCAATTACACCTTTTGCCATAGGGAAATCGCGGTTAATAATAGTCTCTTTTTTTCCGGCTTGAATACCACCTATATATTTTTCAATCAATGGGATGTATTTATCAATATCAATGTTTCCAACAAAAATAAAAGTAAAATCGGAAGCATTTGAAAAACGTTCATTATACACTTTAAACATTTGCTCCAGATTCATCGCTTTGATAGTTTTTTCTTCTAAAAACAACAAGCGGGGGTTATTGGGGTAACGTACTCTGGCAGAGAATTTTTGATATTGCCACTCTGGATTATTTTCATAATTAATTACCTGCTCTTTCCATTGCTCAATATTTCTATCAAACACTTCCTTATCTTTTCTTGGGGCTTCAAAAATCATATATAAATGCTGCAGAAATGTTTCAAAATCTTTGGGAGCACTCATACCACTTATAGATTCTTCATAAGTACCGATATTTGCAAAGATTCTGTAATTTTTACCCATCATAAATTTAGAATAATCTGTGGGAGAGTAGTTTCCGATACCGCAATCATTAATTACAGATGATGCATAACTTACATTGGGAAGCATGTTGGCTTCATACAATGAGCTACCGCCCGGGCTAAAAGCAGTGAATCTTATTTCATCGTTTCGGAAGTTTGTATTTTTAAGGATTACGGTTGCACCATTACTGAGTGTAAGTTCTATATAATCCAATTTTTCGCTGGGAATGTTTTTGATGACTTTTCCGGGAACAGGATGTTTAGCCAAAAAAGGTAATGTATTAACATTATCCACGTATGGTTTTGTGTTCATTGAGTTAAATTTCTTAATAAGTGCCAATACATCTTTTTCAGTGGGTACTTTCAGTCCTTTCTTTTCGGGCATTGTGATAACCACGGCAATATTTTCGTCGGTAATAAAAGTTTTTGCCATTTCGTTTATTTCTTTCAATGAAATATCGAAAAGGTATTCTTTGGTAAGAGCAAAATCCTTGGCAGTGCCCACAACGGGAGCTTTATCAAAGAAACTTCTGGAATATTGATAGGAATGATTTACGGAATTAGTTTTATCTTCCTCTTTTGCAGCTTTTTCGACATTTGCAAAATATTCTGTTTTAGCACGTTCAAATTCTGTTTCTAAAAACCCATGCTGATCAATCCGCTTTAATTCTTGAAGAGACAATTCCAATGATGCTAACAGTTTATTTTCTTTAGAACTTCCCCAAATTTGGAAGGCATCATTTTTCCGGGACCAATAATCACCATAATATCCATAAGCATAATTGAACGGGTTAGTTTTCTTTTCTGCCAGTTCTTCGAATCGCGCGTTCATCATTTCGCTCACCAAGTCGGCAACCATATCCCTGCGGTAATCGCCGTAAGTTTTAGTTTCTTTTTTAGGTTGTTTGAAATGAATTTCAAAATCAGAACCGGTTGCTTCGGGGTCAGTTAGAATCACCACAATAGGTTCTTTATTGTCAAGAATTTGATAATAAGGACGATTTAACGGGGATGTTGGTTTATCGTTTATAGAAAAGAAATCCTTTATCTGTTTTTCCATCTCTTTGCCGTCAAAATCTCCCACCACTATAATCGCCATATTATCGGTGCGATACCATTGTTTGTAATAGTCGCGCAAAGATTTGTAGGGGAAGTTTTGCAGATTGTCTAAAGTTCCTATTACGTTTCTTTTCGCATATTGCGAACCTTTAAAAAGGATGGGTAATGTTTTTTCAAACATCCGTTCATCCGCACTTTGATACAAACGCCACTCTTCAATAATAACGCCGCGTTCTTTATCAATCTCTTCATCAGTAAGCAGCATATTAAAAGCCCAACCGTCTAGAATTTTCAGTCCCATATCAAACAGTTCTTTATCATCTGTGGGTAGGATTACAAAGTATTGTGTGGCTTCAAATCCGGTATTTGCATTTAGCTGGCGGCCAAAGATTACCCCTTTCTTTTCTAATTCACTCACCAAGGTATTTCCGGGAAATTGTTTAGTACCGTTGAAGCCCATGTGTTCTACAAAGTGTGCCAGTCCTAATTGGTCGTCTCTTTCAATCACGGAACCGGCATCTACAGAGAGGAAGAAGACGGCGCGGTTTTCCGGTTTTTGGTTTTCGCGAATGTAGTAAGACAATCCGTTATCCAATTTTCCCGTAATTACTTTCGGGTCCATTGGAAGTGGGTCTATCAAATTGGGCTTTTGCGCAAAAGCCACGAAAAAAACCATACTTAAAAGCAGGGTAAAAAGAAGTTTAATAAGATTTTTCATAATAAAAATGTTGGTTAATTATAAATGTAAAAAAAAGTGACTCGCTTAACTACTTTACAGCAACAGAGTATGAGCGCGAAAATAAATAAAAATGCCAAGTGTTGTTAAATTTTTTTATCTTTTGGTTAAAAATTAGTTTGAGGTGCTATTTTTTGTTTTGTTGTTTTACAAAAATGTTTATTTGTCGCAAAATTAATTGAAGATGACTAAAGGAGGTTATGTTTACATTCTCACAAACAAAAATAAAATAACTCTTTATATTGGAGTAACTAACGAATTA
>JAIRVY010000028.1 GCA_031253655.1 Bacteroidales bacterium | reverse complement strand
CAATTTGGTCAAAAACCAAATTGTTGAAGTTATAAACATATTTACCGGTTTGGGTAGCGTCAAGAACAGCTGATGTGATATCTATGGGATTGGCGCCCGAAATATCGCTTACCAATTCTATTTTTGTTACCACAATATTGGCTTTATTGCAAGTGTTCACAACCTGTAAGTTGTTTAAAAAAACATCGCCGGATGATTGAACAATGGACCACACACGGGTATAGGTCTTGGAATTGCTTACAAAATCTGCCACTAACGCAGTGGGCGAGGTAAAGATAAGTTGGGGTTCGTCAATAGTAATTGGGGGCGAAGGAACATTCACTAAAAGCGTGATTCCATCGCTTTCATACAAATTGTAGGTAACTCCGGGTGAAACTTGCTCCGCATCGCAGTCGGTAAATAATTGAAAGACAGCCATAATACTACTTGAAGGTCCTAAATTAATGGGGATAATGGGCGGAACAACAACAAACCCGGGTGGGGGAATTGCCACCAATGTTAAGCCATTCACAGGGGTAGCATCTGTATTTGTTACCAGCACACTAAAGCTTGCATTCTGCAAAGGGATTACTTTGGGGTTTGCCTGTGGAATAATGACAACCTGGGCAAAGGAGTTGAGAATGGAAAACAGGAGCAACATTGTTAAAATTGCTCGTGACACCTGTCGCGCGACAAAAAAACGGGTAGATTTTTTCATAATTTTTTTCGTTTTGGTTAATAATTATTTTTTTTTTAAAATTAATGAACATTCGAGAATTGAGAATGGAGAATTGAGAATGGAAAATTGTTATGATAAATAAAAACAAACTTATCTTTATCACTGTAAGTAACCATATTTAATATTTTAGAAATTTATATGATACAATAAGCGGCACAAAAATATATTTTTTTTGATAAGAATGGAAATGGATTAAAATTGGTTAAAACTTTTATTGAGGTGCTATGAATGAGATTCCGAGCGCAGCGAGGAATCCTTTCCCTACCGGTGGCGTCGTTGTCATTCCGAGCGCAGCGAGGAATCCTTTCCCTACCGGTCGCCGCGTTGTCATTCCGAGCGCAGCAAGGAATCCTTTCCCTACCGGTCGCTGCGTTGTCATTCCGAGCGCAGCGAGGAATCCTTTCCCTACCGGTGGCGTCGTTGTCATTCCGAGCGCAGCAAGGAATCCTTTCCCTACCGGTCGCGTCGTTGTCATTCCGAGCGCAGCGAGGAATCCCATTCATAACGTCTCAAACTAATTTTTGGCATAGATTAGTGCAAATGAATAAATTCGTTGACTTTACTCATTGCTTAATTTTATCCAACCAGTGCCTGTTGTTTGAATTTTTATAGTTTATTAATTTTTCAAACAGTTCATCCAATGTTGTTGCAACAATTAATAAATCAAAGTGGAAATCCTTAAGAAATCCTTCCTCTTTGAATACTTTAAGTTGCTCAATAAGTGGCGAATAATAATCAAATGCATTAAGAATAGCTACCGGTTTGTAATGCAACCCAAGCTGTGCATCTGTAAGTACTTCAAAAAACTCGTCCATCGTCCCGTAAGAACCGGGTAAGGATACAAAAGCATCTGCACATCGTTCCAACATTTGTTTGCGTTCGCTCATTGAATCTACTAAGTGTAATTCATCAAGGGTGGTATCTATAACTGTAGAATTAGAGAAAAAAGAGGGAGCAATACCTACAACTTTTCCATTCAACGCACGGCAGGCATCGGCAGCGGTTTTCATCAATCCCAATGCTGCTCCTCCATAATAGAGGGTAATATTTTTCTTTGCACACAATTTTCCAAAATCTGTAGCAAGTTCTTTATATTTAGGATGAAATCCTTCAGCCGAGCCACAGAATAACGCTATGGAATTCTGTTTCATACCTGCAATAATTTAGTGAGGCCGAATTGAATAAATGAAACGAAGATATAGAATAAAATTATCAATGGAAATGCTGCTAATTGAAATGCAATCAACAAAATTAGTGATAAAAATAAAAATAGATAACGAACCCAACTCTCCTTAAATCTATAGTTTGAAAATTTAAAGGAAAACATTGGTATCTTTGTGATAAGCAGTAAAGAGGAGATGAGGGTTAAAGTGAGCAGCACCCAAAAGTTGTCTAAAAAAGATAAATATTCGGCGGCTACCGGTAAAAATGCTATAAAGAATGCATTGGCGGGGGTAGCCAATCCAAAAAAATCCTCCTGTTGTCTTTCATCGTTATTATATCTTGCCAAACGATAGGCAGAAAAGGGGACAATAATAAATGCCATATAGGGCAATAATGTGAGTGGAAAAAATTGAAAATGAGGAGGTAGTGTTGTGAAACAAAACTCCATCCACATATAAAGGATGACTGCCGGTGCAAGCCCAAATGAAATTACATCGGCTAGCGAATCCAAATCTTTACCTACTGCAGATTTTACTTTTAGCAAACGTGCTGCAAATCCGTCAAGAAAATCACAAATAGCCGCAAAAAAAATGAGAATCGCCGCATTTTCCAAAAAGCCCTTTAAGGCAAATACAACGGATATCGACCCTAAAAGCACATTGCAACAAGTGAGAAAGTTGGGGATATATTTTTTCATACTTTTAGTTACTCCGTATCTTCAGTTTCCTTTAACATATTTATATGTTGTTTCACCAAAGTAATATATTTATTATTGGCATTGGTATCAAGAAGTTGAAGTTGGGCTTCAATCTCAGAAGAATTTTCGAGTTTGTACATATTGGCATACACTAAAAAAGCGGCTACTAAACTTCTTGGGTTTGCAGCAATAAAATCACGAGTTATTTTATTTCCCTCTTCGCCCAACTTTTCAAATTCGGCAACAAGTTCCTCTTGAACTTCTTCAAGTTCGCTATCAGAGAGATAAGTATTATATGAAATATTGAAATAATATTCTCTAATCTGTTCCTGTTGTTCCATAATCGTGGCTAACGATTTTAGGTATTTATTGTAAAGCGAATGAGTTTTTGAACCTTCCACTTTAATATTTGCAAAGTCGGTAACGCTTCCTGTAACAGAAATTTTGGAACCTTTGTCAACAAAAATACGGATTACGATTGCATTGTCTCTATCAGCCAATACATACAAATCAGTTTCGGAAGACTTTCCCTTAACGGCAAATTTTCCATCTCTATCCACGAGGACAGAATCAACGAGAATTACAATATCATCTGCAGTTCTGGTCTTCAGGTAGAGTATAGTGGGTTCATTTGGGTTTCCGAAATCTGTTAATGTGCCGGAAATTTTGAATAATTTTTCATTTGTGCAGCTAAAAAAGAAGCATAGCGCTACTACTAATAAAGAGATTTTTTTCATAAAATATTGTTTTTTAGTTAATTAAATAAATATTCTTGAATGTGCAAATATATTTTTTAAATAATAACAACAATAATTTGTTATGATTAATAAAAAGATATATTTTCGCAATCTAAAAAAACTCTATCATATCTTTATTTAATCATATCATTATCACATCATTTGGGGTCGTTTGGTTTTGACAGCATGGATGTGGATTTGTAAGCATGTCGGAAGTTGTGAGACGGTTCCGTTAAAAACTAACTCTCGTAGCCAATAACTGGCAACTCTTATGCAATCGCTGCTTAACCGCAGTGGTTCCTGACGCGTAAACCAGGTTTATCGCCTCGGGTGTTTCCCCGGAAGCTCTGCTTTTCGGCGTCCGGTACGAAGCATCATAAAAGAAAAGATAGCTGCTGCAGGCTTCGATGCAAAGGCGAATTATTAGAAGATAAGCAAAAGTGCAGTCCGCCGGGTACTTTCTCTTTTGCCTACAATCAAACTCCGGCTAAGCATGTAGAAAGCATTTTTGCAACACGTTTGGACGCGGGTTCGACTCCCGCCGGCTCCACAAAGTCTGAAAATCAGATTATTACTGTGTAATTGTTGGAGTATTACTTCGTCAGCAACACTTTCCGGAAAATAATGTTATCATCCGGAGTAATTACCCTTACGCCATAAATACCATTAGTTACATTAAGAGGAATAACTGTGTTAGAGTTTGTGCTTGTACCATGATAAACAACTCTTCCCATCATATCAAAAATAGATATCACACAATTTATCACTTCATACTGCACATAAATGGAATTTAAATAACTATAAATCTTAGTCTGAGCATCATTTATTTCATTAATACCCACATAACAAGGTTCTTTGTAAATACTAACTGATTTTCCTTCTCCGGTATGTGAGCAAATAGCCGTAACGCTCCAAGTATGTTCCGCTGAAATATCAAAATCAACATCTTCAAAAGTTGTTTCAGCCATAGGTCCGGCAATTCTTTTACCATCTCTGTATAGAATATATCTTGTAATTGAATCGGTTGATTTATACCCTGATAACTCAAAAGCCATAGATGGAAAATTTACATCCTGGTTAGGTTTCCAATTTGGAGAATAAATATCACTTTCATACTTAAGTGGATCCCATCTGCACATAGTAGCTTTATTTTCAATTGTTGAGGCCTTGATATAATACTGATTGAATGCAGTTGCCGGACTTTCAAAGACACCATAAATAGACACCCAATATTTCCCCGGTTTATTGATGATAATCGGTTTCGGAAGCATTACAGTCATCTCGCCGGTAACTATACCGCCATCCGGAATTAAATCCGCTTTTTCGTAAAAGGCAGTTGTTTGTGGGGTGCTATTTCCCGTATCATGGTAAAAGGCTACTCCAATAAATTTAGGTATGAATGTATCGTATCCGGGATATCCATGAAATGTTACTTCTCTGATAAACCATATTTCATCTTCGGGAACTTCAAAATCGTCAGCCATAACAATTCTATCGGAGTATGAAGCGCCCGTCCATCTAACACTTTTATATCCCTTATTATCCATTCCTGCCAAATTGTTCCACAGGAGGTCATACTGGTTTCCTTTTGAAGAATTATCCCAATTAATCAACGCTTTACTGCAATTCGCCTCATATTCAACATTAAGATTTTTAGCCATAAGACAGCTACCTCCCATAAATACAAAACTAATCAGCCGGTTGTTATGTGTAATATCAGTAATCGGTTTTTTGTTGGGGTTGCCATTCCACGATTTCATACTTGGTGTAGTATCATCAGTAAAAGAAGTCTGGTTTGTTGTACCCGGAAAAGGACACCCGGCACTATTAATAAGTCCATAACTTGCCGGATTACCGTTTGGAAGTTCTAAATTAGAACTTGCGCATACCGGATAGGTTCCTTGCGGGTGAGAACTATTGAGACCCTGTGTCACACAATTTCTTACTCTATAGATGAGCAAACCCTCGCCGGGAACAGAGAGATCAAATCCTATTTTTTGCCGATTATCTAACAGGAAATACTCATTTAATGTGTTAGTATTTATCTTGTAGGCTATCGGATTTTTTGCAGAATTTGGCATATTCAGGATAGTTTCAGGGTCTTCCAACAAAATAGGCTCAACCCAACCTACATGCGCTTTTGTTGCCATATTATGATGCGGCGGGCAATTTCCACCCGGGATACCATTCCAACTTCCGCTAGCCATAATGTCCCAGTTTCCTGTTCCTTGGAATCCATTACCTCCCGTATCATAAAAATCAGGAATATTTATCATAGCATGGCTCATTTCATGACAAATTACTCCAATTGTAGTAATACCACCGGAAAGTAATTCAGGAGAACAGGAATAATTTCTTATAAATTTTCCATTCTTATACACAGGGTTTATCATAGACATATGTGACCAAATACAGCCCTGCCCTCCTCCCGCTTCTTGTCCTATTCCGGCAAAAATAAAGTGAAAACCATCCACCATTTTATCCCCATCAGCATCATAATCTCTGAAATCTATTGTACTATCCTTCACAAGTTCCATAGCCAACCACCACGCAAGTTCTTGTGCGCCTTCCGTTGCATAATATGCGGAACTCTTCGGAGCTGTGTAAATACCACACATAGTGATGGTAATATCCATTTGTTCATACGAAGATTCTCTAAAATAATCCCTAACACTGCCTGTGCCATTTCCCGTATATCCCAGCTGATTTAACAATCCATCAAATTGATCCATACTTTTTATCATACTTTTCTCAGGAAATTGCACAAAACACAACAAAGTTTTAATTTGACCAAATGCAACACCTCCCTTTCCTGACTTATTAAATGCGGTAGCCTCATCCTCTATCTGCCATATTTTGAGCATAACTTGTTGTTGTTCGGAACTATAAAACAACTTTTTGGAGATTGTACTCAGAAAAGCTTGAATAATAATATTTCTTTTCTCTATATCTGTGGCAATAAAAGCGGAAGATTGTAAATTACCACTCTCATCCAATTGTGCATAAGACATATAGCCGTCGCTGTTTATCAATAATGTGAATTCATCCATCGATTCATACCAGTGAATACGGTGGTCTCCCTTGATATAAACTGTTAATGTTTCTCCATTTGGTTGGGTAAAAGTAAAGGGATACGGATAAGCCGGAACCGCCAACAGTATTCTGAAGGAGAGAAAGATGAAACTAAATAAAAAAAATGATTTTTTCATTATTCTGCAAAATAAGGTTTATTACTATTTATTCCGCAAAAATAATTTATTTTTGCAACCATAAAATAAAAAATCATTCATTGATGCTTTTTTAACCTTTTTTTTCAAATGTCTCAAACATTAAACCTTAGTATTTATGCATTCTGTTTGTTTTCACTTTCAAGTAAATCATCCTTACATTCTAAGGATGTTCCGTTTTTTCGATATTAATCAAAAACACGATTATTTCGATGTTTATCAAAACAATTACTGGATTAATCGTTTGGCTGAAAGGAGTTATCTTCCTGCAAGTCAAATGCTTTTGAATATTATTGAAAGATATGGAGAACAAGTGGCGTTCAGTTTCAGTATTTCCGGAACCACCATTGAATTGCTCAAAAGGTACTGCCCCGAAGTGATTGACAGTTTTAATAAATTGATAGCCACAGGACGTGTTGAAATTACCGGAAACACTTTTTCTCATAGTTTGGCAGCACTTCACAACCAGTCAACATTTGTTGAACAGGTAAAACTTCAGGAACAATTACTTTTCGAAACGTTTGGTATTAAGCCTGCAACTTTCTGTAATACTGAAATTATTTACTCCGACGAAATCGGTGAATGGCTTTATGAATTAGGGTACAAAGTTGTGTTAACCGAAGGAGCTAAACATATTTTGGGATGGAAAAGCCCCTGTTTTTTATATTGTAATCCTTATCATAATGAGCAAAAACTTTTACTTAGAAGTTATCAACTTTGCGATGATATCACATTACGCTTTTCGGATTCATCATGGAACGAATATCCGCTTACTGCTGAAAAATATATAGACTTTTTACGTGGAGTATCTTCGGAAGCGCAATTTATCAATCTCTTTTTTGATTATGAAACAATAGGAGATTATCATACAAAAGAAACAGGAATTTTTGATTTTTTCCAAGCACTTTTTTCTCTATTAGTGGCATCTAAAAATTTCAATTTCATTATACCGAATGAAGTTTGCAAAATAGATACAGATACTACCACCTTGCATATCCCCTACCCTATCTCTTGTTCCGGCGATGAAAAAGATATCAGCGAATGGTTGGGAAACGAACTGCAAGCAGAAGCATTTGAGCAACTTTATAAATTAGAACCACTATACATAAAATCACATAATGAGGAAGCCAAAAACGCCTGGTTGCGCCTACAAAATGCAAATTACTATAACTTTATGGGCACAAAATGGTTTCCGCAACACGCCGTCAGAAAGCACTTTGAAGTATATCCATCTCCCTATCAGGCATTTATAAATTATATGAATGTATTGAACGATGTAAAAATTCAACTTGAAAAATGAACAATCATCAAACCGTAGGGAGTTATATTCAAGAGTTTTTTGCAAAAAATGGTAAAATTTCATTACTGTTAGAACAACAAGCCGTTGAGTTATGGACAGAAACAGTAGGGAATTTCATTGCTAAACAAACCCGAAAAGTTGTTGCAAAAAATGGCGTTCTAATGGTTACAATTCCCAATGCCTCCCTCAAATTTGAAATTATTAACAGTAGAACTCAAATCATTTCCAAAATTAATGAAAAATTAGGATATGAAGTGATAAAAGGAATTGTTGTTAAATGAGAAACTGAAAGCTAGAGATGAGTAGTGAAAAGAATGAACTTTATGAAAGAGAAATTTCACCAAGAATTAATTAAATTAATACCGGATATTGACTCTGCTAAGTTTTTATTGGCGGTGAGCGGAGGGCGAGATTCGGTGGCCTTGGCTCATCTCTGTGCTAATTCTAATATTAGTTTCGACATTGCACATTGTAACTTCCATTTACGAGGAGAAGAATCTAATAGAGAGATGGTTTTTGTTCAAAAACTTCCCTTTCTTACTTTACAAAAAGTGTTTGTAAAAGAGTTTGATACCCTCTCAGTGCAGCAATATTCAGGAAAATCTATCGAAATGATAGCCAGAGAGTTACGATACAGATGGTTTGAAGAGATTGGAAAAGATTATGATTACATTGTTACCGCACATCACGCCAACGACAATGCAGAAACAGTTCTTCTGAATTTTCTTCGTGGAACAGGCTTGCGGGGAATGTGCGGAATCCCCCAGAAAAATGAAAAAATTATCCGTCCGCTCCTGAGGTTTAGTGCTTCCGAAATTGACAATTACGTGCGTGAGCAAGGGATTGAGTTTTGTGTTGATTCTTCAAATATTTCCGATGATTTTTTGCGAAACAGAATCAGACATTATATTATTCCTGAAATTGAAAAAATATACCCGAATTGTGTTGATACTTTTACAAAAAACAGTTCACTCTTTTTGCAGCAAACAAAATTCTTAGATACCTCATTAAAACAAATCAAGGAAAGATTAATATCAACCGATAATCATCAAGTAAAAATTTCAATAGATTTGTTGAAAAATATTGAAAATCAATCTGTTGTTTTATACGAAATACTACAGCTTTATGGCTTTAATACTAAGAGTGTAGATAATATATTACAATCCGTTACTTCAAATTCGGGAAAGAAATTTATTTCAGAGACACACATTCTGCTTAAAGATAGAAACTATTTTATTATTGAAGAAAAGAATATCAACAATAATGAAGTTGTTCTCATTCACTCTGTTGAAGAATTAGAAAATTATAGATTTTCGGTTAAAAAGTTGAAAAATAATGGAAATCTTGAAATAGAGAAAGTTTCAAATCTTATTTATGTGGACGCAAATAAAATACAATTCCCACTTACCCTCAGAAATTGGAAAAATGGGGATTATTTCTATCCTTTTGGGATGAAAAGAAAGAAAAAAGTAAGTGATTATTTTACAGATTTAAAAATTGATTTATTTGAAAAACAGAAAATCCGCTTGCTTTGTTCACAAAATCAGATAGTTTGGGTTATCAATTACCGTGCAGACAATAGATTTGGAATTGATTCAAGCACAAAGTATTATTACAGGATTGAGAAGAAATAATTCGCTTATATCGCACCCCCAATCAAGAATACCGCTGCAATTCCTACTATGGGATATAGTTCAGCAAAAACAGCCAAAATCATACTGCGGCCAAAAAGGTCGTACCCTGAGCCGATCCCGTTAATACCGTTGGCGCACACTTGCGCTTGCCGGATAGCAGAAAAAAGACATACAGTGCCTAACATAGTAGCGGCCGAAAGAATAGCGGCAGCCTGAAAAAAAGTGATTGTAAGTACCAAATGTTTAGATAGAAGGTAATAACCAAGAAATCCGTAAAGTCCATTTGTTCCCGGAATGGCAGAGAGTATCATATAACTCCCAAAGGGTTCCGGGTTTTTTTTCAATGCTCCAATAGAAGCATTTGCTGTTATGGTTACTCCATAAGCACTTCCTATTCCCGAAAGTGCTATCATGATTCCGATGCCAATATAGGCTAATAAAACAGGTTCCATAGTATAATGTTTAAGGTTTAAGGTTTATTGTTAATTTTCTTTTATTTATTAGTTAATAATTCTTAATTGTTACCGTGCTGTTCTTACAAACGGGGTATAAGGTTTTCCTCCTCCTTCAAATCCTGCATTTTTATAAAATTCTACAAAAGTTAGGCGCATTGGGTGTATCAGGGAGCCTAAACCATTGATAAACATATTCAAACCGTGTCCAAACAATAGTATAACAATCATTACCAACTCTCTAAGAACAACTATGTCCGGCGCAAAACCCTGGGCAAGTTCATTGAAAACCAATCCCATTACGGAACCGGAAATCCCCAACGCGAAAAGACGAATATAGGAAAGAAAATCTCCCAAAATGCCTGTTAATTTGTTATATAATCCGAACAATCCTGTGCCGATACTTCCGGGAATACCTTTTATCCCCTTCACAGGATTGTTAAAAAACAGCATCATCCCTACGGCTACTGCGGTAATGAAGTAGTGCAATAAAGCTAAGGAGGATGGATAGAGTTTAGAATTGATATCAGGTAAGAGTAGCGCGCCATTTCCTAACAATAATAACAACCATCCAAAAGCATCAAGCGAGTAAGAAAAACCAAACCTCAACCATTGAGTAATGGCTTTAATAATAATGGCATAGATAATTTGCACTCCACCGACTATTAAGGCAAAGAAAAACAGTTTTTTTTCATCTAAAATAAACGTTTTCAGCGGGTTCAGCCACGAAAATGATAATTCAGGTATTTGAATTCCGAAGAAAGTTCCGCTTATAAATCCAAAAACGATGGCACCTATACTTAAGTAGATTCCTAATTGCCCTGCAGTTTGTATAAATCCCTGCTTAGAACGTTTTATAAAGACCGATAGTAATAGAAGCAGAAGACCGTAACCGCAGTCGCCCATACAAAGTCCGAAGAAGATGACATAAAACGGCGCGAAGAAAGGGGTTAGGTCAAAAGCATGATAATTGGGTTTGTCGTAAAGGTTGGCTATCAATTCAAATGCTTTGGCAAAACGGTTGTTTTGAAGTTTTACAGGAGGATTATCCTTGGGTTGTGGCGTTGAAACGTTAAAATAGAGGGCTTCATTTTTCAATATATTAGTCGTTTCCGGTTCATTTTCTTCAGGAACATACCCTTCTAAAATCAATAATTTCTCTTCGGCAGCGGTATCGCCACTCAATTCCACTTTTTCAAAAGCAATTTCGTCGTTAACTCTCTTTTCAAAATAGCGTAACGTTTCAATCTTATCTTTTGCAGTATTATTTAACTCATTTTCAATATCTTTTCTTGCTTTTTCACAGTTTATCAAATCAATTTTCCAATTTAGTATAGATTTATCGGGCAAGCGCATATCATCTGCTTCAATCGGAGGGGGAATAGGATCTTTGGTTATTGTTGCGAAATATAAAAGAGAGCCGTTCATTCCTAATTTCACTGCATAGTAATCTTCAATCCATTGCGTTTCAAATTTCGATTCTGTTACTTCATGCAAATGAATAAACAACCCTTTTCTTTCGAGCCGATGAATATCTTCAGGCTCAAATTCGCCCAACGGAGTTATTTTATCTATCTCTCTTTGAATATGTTCCTTTTCCAATTGAAGTTTATCTTTTTCAGCAAATAAAGATTCAACATATTCTAATAATAGGTTGGCGTCTGCATTTTTATCAATTTGAGTATCATGTTCTTTAATATGATGTTCAATGGAGATGAAATTAAGTTGTTCAACTACATTATGTAAACGTTTTTCGATACTTAAGTTGCGGGCAAGTTCACTATCTTCCTGTATAGTACCCAGTTGTTTTTGTACAATATGAACAACTCCCAATTCTCTCAATTTCAGTAAAATATGTTTGTAATCTTTGTAATAAATCAAAAAATTATATTTTTTCATTCGTGTAATCATGCCACTTCCTCCTCTCTTTTTGCTTTCTCAAGATTATTTCTCATAATTTTTTGAGAAGATTTAGACAAACTTTCTTCATCTTCCAGAAATCTTTTAATTTTCCTGATTGCATTAGAGTATCCGGGTATTTGCACTTTTTCAAACAGGTTCACTTTTTGTGTTGTTTTTTTTCGGGCATACTCTAACAATTCGAGTACCATCTGTTCCAATTCGGCTTTTATTCCGCATTCTGCCAATTTTTTCAGCAGTACAATCCCATTTTGAAACCAAATGGGAGAGTTGAAACGGCTAAAGGGTTTTTCTTCAAACGTAATATCTTTAAAAACAGGCAAAAGCACCCCAGCCACTTTTTTACACTCAATGGCAACATCCAAAACAGAAATCAGGGCAGGATTGAATTCATTCCATAAACTCGAGAGATGTTCAAAGGTTTTAAGTTGTTCTTCCAAATTACTCTCCAATTTGTAATAGCGTTCTTTCGTTTTTTTTATTTCAATTCTCAGCGCACTCTCTTTATTTTTAATTGTAGGCAACGCATTCACTCTGACTTTCAATTGTTTTTCAAGCCATTGCAATGCGGTTTTATTATATTGAAACTTAATTACCATTTCGTAATTTCTTAATTTTTCCAGTATTTTTCAACCAATGCGGTTTTTATATTTACTTCTTCGGGGGAGAAGTACTTTGCAAAGAGTTTCCACACTGCTTCTAACATTTCAGTGGTATCCAAACTTATATCAATTGCCAGCAATTCTTTGGTATAATCTTTTGCAAAAGATAGCGTTCTGATGTCATAGTCGGTAAGGTCGAATCCGTTTTCCCTTTTTGTTCGTGCGTTGGCTGCATCTGCATAAAGTCGTATGGCAGCATTCATCACTTGGGGATGGTCTTCGCGGGTTTTCTTTCCAATTACCAACTGTTTCAAACGCGATAAAGAGCGAAATGGGTCAATAATAACTTTTCCTGTATCGGAGTCTCGGCGCAGGTAGAGTTGTCCTTCGGTAATATAACCTGTGTTATCGGGAATGGCGTGCGTAATATCTCCGCCGGATAATGTAGTAACTGCAATAATAGTAACTGACCCACCATCAGGAAATTGCACAGCTTTTTCGTAAATTTTGGCAAGGTCGGAATACAATGACCCCGGCATAGAATCTTTTGAAGGAATTTGATCCATACGATTGGATACGATGGCCAGCGCATCGGCATAGTTGGTCATATCGGATAAAAGCACCAACACTTTTTCCTTTTTCTCTACCGCGAAATACTCAGCAGCCGTGAGTGCCATATCTGGAATCAGTAATCTCTCTACCGACGGGTCTTCGGTAGTGTTAATGAATGAGATGATATGGTTTAGAACGCCGGCGTTGCTGAATGTATTTTTGTAGTACAGGTAGTCATCGTTGGTCATCCCCATTCCACCCAGGATGATTTTATCCGACTTTGCGTGCAGGGCAACAGAAGCCATTACTTCGTTGAAAGGCTGGTCGGGATCAGTAAAAAACGGTATTTTTTGTCCGGTAACTAATGTATTATTGAGGTCAATTCCGGGTATTCCGGTTGCCAACAGTTCTGAGGGTTGTTTTCTGCGCACAGGGTTTACCGATGAGCCTCCAATTTCCACCTCTTTTCCTTCGGGCTGTGGTCTTCCGTCAATAGGTTTTCCGTAAGCATTAAAAAATCTACCTACCAATTGCTCTCCCACCTTTAGCGTAGGGGCTTTCCCCATAAAAACCACTTCTGCATTGGTGGGAATCCCTTCGGTACCTCCAAAAATTTGCAAAGTTATTTCATCTCCGCTAATTTTTACTACTTGGGCAGCACGCCCGTCTATGAAGGCAAGCTCTTCATTAGAAACATCATCTGCTTTCAAAGAGCAAGTAGCTTTTGTAATTTTAGTAATCTTGGTGTAAATTTTCTGAAATGCTTTTGTCATAAAAAGAGTTTAAAAGTTTTATGGTTTAAAAGTTCGATGGTTTAATAATCATAATAGTTAAGAAGTATAAAAGTTTAATATGCAAATCACTATTCACTAATCACTATAATTATGCGTATAGTTCTGTAAAAACATCACGTAGTTCTTTACTTTCGCGGAGGAGCTGTAGAGTAATTTCCGCGTGTCCTTTGGTATAGCCATTTCCAACAATCATAGTAACATCGCTACCCACTCCTTCTGCGCCAAGCGCTGCTTTAGTGAAACTTGTTGCCATAGAGAAGAAATACACTATTCCCGTATCTTTGGTACATAAGATAGTCGTCATCTCTGTATCGGGCACGTTTACATTGTTAATAGTAACATCTGCCAATTCTCCTTTAGTGAGTTCGCTTATTTTCTCCATCATACCCACAGGGTCGTGGGCGTTACCAGAGAATACTACATCGCAAAAGCCCAGTTTTTGCAGTCTTTCTGTTGATTTTTGACTGTGGCACATTCCAATAACTTTTCCGGTAATTCCTACTCTTTTCTTAGCTTCGTAGCAGCACAACATTCCTGATTTTCCTCCTGCACCGATAATAAGCACAATATCACCTGGTTTGCAAAGTTTTGCTGTTTGGGCAGGAGCACCGGCTACATCTAATGCCGAAAGAGCCAATGTTTCCGGCATATCATTCGGTATTTTAGCATAGATACCGCTTTCAAACAGAATCGCTTTTCCGTCAATATCCACCTGATCAATCTCTTCGCGTATTTCTTTAATTCTGTCAATACGGAGTGGAGTAAGTGATAATGAAACCAAAGTAGCAATTTTGTCTCCCTCGTGGAGATTAATTTTACCTTTAAGAGAATCTCCAATTTTTTCAACGGTACCCAGTAGCATTCCACCTGATCCTGTCCACGGATTGCGGTGTTTTCCCTGTTTTTCCACGATGTCGAACATAATCTCTTTTATTTTCTCGTGGTCTCCACCGGCGCGGATTTTAATATCGGTAAAAGATGCAGAGTCCACATTAAGCGTTTGAACGTCAATCAGGATTTCATTATCCCAAATTTCATCCATATTATTGTCTATTTTATTAGCCGGTTGTGGCAAAACGCCCTTCGGTTCAATTACACGGTGCGTACCGTATTTGTTTCCTTTTCTTTGCATAATGATTATATTTATTTTGTTAATAATATTTCGGGATGCGAAAATAGAAAAAAAAGGCAAAAGAGAATACTCGCAAAATTTGTGCCTTAAATTCTAATGCGTAGCGTTAGAAAAAATATTACAATAGTAATCTTTTCCGCAGTGGAGGTAGGATAGATTTTTTTTCTATAAAGTAAGTCCGTATTCCTGCTTTACTTTACTGTATTCTCAAATCTCATTCTCCATGTTTGAAAATTATTTCATCGTGATTTCTGTTATAGAATTTGAATTCGTTTATCGAAAGATTTGATTTCTCAGCAATCTTGATAATTCTGTGAAAACGGCGAAACCATCGCCACTGAACTGAAAATAAGCCTTTTGTAAGATAGGCGCGAACAAATGAATGCACTGCCAAATAGAAACCTTTTTCATGTTGCTTTTCAATCAAATAGTCAATGCTATTTTCGATATCTTCTTGAAGAAGAAGAGTTGACTTTATTTTTCCGGTACCACTACATGTGGGGCACTGTTCGGAGGTTTCGATGATGGTAGTTGCCCTTACTCTTTGTCGCGTTATTTGAATGATGCCAAACCTGTTTATCGGCAAAATGGTATGTTTGGCTTTGTCGTTTTTCATCAAATCCTGCAAAGTTCTTGTTAGCAAGGTTTTATTTGCCGATTTATGAAGGTCAATGAAATCAATGGTAATAATTCCGCCCATATCCCTGAGTCGGATGAGGCGGGCAATTTCAATTGCTGCTTCCAAATTCACTTTCAAAGCAATCTCTTCGGAAGTACCAATTCTGTGTCTGTTACCGCTGTTCACATCAATAACATGCATAGCCTCAGTATGTTCAACTACAAGATAGACCCCATGTTTCAAAATAACTACCCTTCCGAATGAACTTTTGATTTGTAGGGCAATATTCATCTCTTCAAAGAGGGGTTTATTCCCTTTGTAAAATTTTATTATCCCTTTTTTTTCAGGGATATGAGTAGTCAAATAAGATTTTATTTCTTGAAATAACTCTTTATCATCCACATGAATAGCCTCAAAAGAGAGGTCCACTATATCTCTTATGACTGAAGTAATTTTATCTTCTTCGGAAGCAATTTTTTCAGGTGCATTGGTTTGTGGGAGTTTGGAAACTAACGATTTCCATTTTTCTACCAACAGTTCTAAATCTGTTGATAATTCATCTATGTTTTTTCCTCGAGCTACAGTTCTGATGATAATTCCAAAGCGTTTGGGTTTAATAGATTGAATAATTTTTTTGAGCCGGTTTCTCTCTTCGCTATTTTTAATTTTTTGTGAAACACTTATTTTATCCATAAAAGGAACCAAAACCAAATACCTTCCGGCTAATGATACTTCGGATGTAAGGCGCGCACCTTTCGTAGATATTGGTTCTTTGGCAATTTGAACCAATATAGTTTGTCCCGGTTGAATAATATCGCCAATTTTGCCTATTTTCTCTATTTCGGGTTGTAGTTTTGCGTTGGCAATACTTTTCTTATTGTTACTAATAGCCTGATTTACAAAATCATTGAGTGAGCGGGCATACAATCCCAAATCCAGATAATGGAGAAAAGCATCTTTTCCATCTCCAATGTTGACAAAAGCGGCATTGAGGCCGGGCATAATTTTTTTAACCTTTCCAAAAAAGATATCGCCTACTACACATTCATCGCTTTTTTTTTCGCGGTGAATTTCAGTTAACTTCTTGTCCTCCAAAAGTGCAATCTGCACTTCCGTTTCTCTGGAAGTGATTACTAATTCTTTGGATGTTATGGGAGTTTCTTCTGTACTCATCTCTTTAAAAAAAGAAAACTAAATACCGTGTTTTGCACCATATTTAGTTTTCATGAATTGGCTTAAAGAAAAACACTATTTCTTCTTATGTCTGTTTTTTCTTAGTCTTTTTTTCCTCTTATGAGTCGACATCTTGTGTCTTTTTCTCTTTTTACCACTTGGCATAATAGTTTTGTTTTAGTAGATTATTTCATTTTTTTAACAGCGTTCACAAAAGTTTTGCAAGGTTTGATTGCAGGTATTTTATGCGCCGGAATGATAAGAGTGGTTTTTTTAGAGATGTTACGAGCAGTTTTTTGTGCTCTCTGTTTTACGATGAAACTACCAAAACCTCTTAAGTAAACGTTTTCATTCTTTGCTAATGAACCCTTTACTGAGGTCATAAATGTTTCAACAATGGTTTGAACAGCTTGTTTTTCAAGACCTGTTTTGTTTGAAATTTCGGAAACGATTTCAGCTTTTGTCATGACTTTAATTTTTTATAGGTTAAACAATGATATATAAATAATATTTTTTTGTTATTTTTGAAACGGCGGCAAAGATATACATTTATTTGATTTACAATTTATCAAACAGTTTTTTTTCACTTTTTTATAAAATCAAACAAATGTGTGGCTAATCTACTGGCTCCAATACGAAAATGTTTATTTGTTAACCAATTATCATTCAATATATTACACAATAATTTAAGATAAATTATTGTCGTGTTAATATCTACAATTCCTCCTGCCGGTTTTATACCAACAATTGTTTTTGTATCACTATAAAATTGAAATATAGCATCTAACATCACTAAAAATGCTTCGGGAGTTGCGTTGGTGGCAATTTTTCCCGTAGAGGTTTTAATAAAATCCGTACCGGCATACATCGCTAAAAGAGAAGCTTTGTAGATTAAATCCGGTTCTAATAACTCTCCAGTTTCTAAAATAACTTTCAATTTTGCGTGCCTGCAAGAGTTTTTAATAGCAATAATTTCATCAAATACTGTTTTATAATTTCCTTCTAAAAAAACGCCTCTTGAAATAACCATATCAATTTCATCAGCACCTTGTTCCACAGCATATTCCACCTCTGCTATTTTAATTTCTATGGGGGATTGCCCAGCCGGAAAAGCCCCTGCTACAGAAGCCACTTTAATATTTGTATCCCTAAGCAATTGTTTCGCATAACTAACAAACACGGGATAAACACACACAGCTGCTGTTTGATATTGAACAGCATTGTTACACAGCAGCTCAATCTTTGTGCGGGTGTCGCTTCCTTCTAATGTTGTTAAATCTATACAACTCAAAGTAAACCGAACTGCATCCTTTTCCGATGTAAATCTTTCCAACGGGCGACTGTTTATATCATCAATTCGCTCTTTAATTTCTTCTTTGCTAAATAAATATGAAGGGAGAAACATATAATCTCTTATTACTAATTTTTAATTCTTAATTAATTTCTGCATTTTCGTTCCTATTTCAGTTTGAATTTTCACAAAATAGATTCCGGGTGGCAAGTGAGAAATGTTGATTTGATGTTGAGAAGATGAAATGAATTGAAGATTAGAAGATTGTCGTCTCTCAAAAATATCAAAAACCTCCACATTGATAATTGTAAATTGTCCATTGTCAATTATCAAATGACCTGTGGTTGGATTGGGATAAATGCGGATATTATTTCCCCATTCATTCAAACCAACATATTCGCCGATTCCCAATGTATACTCACCCGGAAGAATAAAATCTACTTCAATTGTTCCTAATCCTGTTTGAATATTTGGAGAAGTAACCGTTGCAGGCATAGTTTTCCAATTGTATGAGGCGTCTTTTCTGTATAATAACACCAAATCTGTATAAGAATATCCATGCAACAACTCTACTTCTTCAACTTTATTATTGTATGTAAATGAAAATTGGGCTTGCATTTCATTATATTTATAAAAACCAATTCTCCAAAAGTGTTTATCGGAAATTTTATAAATGTTAGGTTTATCGGTTATGAGCGCAGTGGGTGGAACCGGATTATACTCAATTCTAAGTATCGATGTATCTGATACTTCATTAACTTTGACACTAAACTTTGCATTTGCAAAATTAATGTTTTCTATTTTGGTAATGGTCTGTGTAAAATCGAAACAGGCATCACTCATTTTGCCATTGGGGTCAATTGCCCAGAAAACAGGTTCAAAAGGAAGTTCAACATCCACTTTTGCACTTTCTCCGGAAAATTGCAGGGTTTTCAGTACCCTACTTCCTGATGCGGAAAGAAACTCTACTTCAATTCTATTACTATTCGCAAAATAATCTGCTTTATACAATTTTTGCTTACAAGCTATTTCATAAATATTGTTTCTCTCTGCTTTGCGTTTTACAGAATCAATATTAAAGTTGAGAAAACCTTTTTGGTGTACCCATCCCATGTAGAAATCGTGCAGATTAATACCTGAAATTTGAGATAATTTCTCAAAAAATTGCTCAGAATTCAAATTAGAATATTTATTTTCATCTAGCAATTGTTTGATGGAAGAAAAATGCAGTTCATCTCCCATATAGTTTCTCAAGGTATGGACTATCAATCCGCCTTTGTCGTAAACAATTGTGGTATTATATGTTTCGGTTATGGGAAGATTATCTAGCGCATATTGACCGTTATCGTTTTTCAAGACAGCAAAATGCAGTTTTTTTATTTCTGTTTGATATTTTTGCAATGTAGGGTCTAATGTTTCATAACATAAATATTCACCGTATCTTGCGAATCCTTCGTTAATCCACATATCAGTTGAATTTTTACAGGTAAGGAGATTCCCGAACCATGAGTGTGCCAATTCGTGCGCAATAATATCCTGATTACGCTGATTATTAGTATTTCCGGTGATATAACTGCTTGGCAAGGCAATGTTGTTTGCATGTTCCATAGCGCCGTCGGTAAATGGAACCCCCACATATCCAACACGTTGCCAGCGACAAGGTCCCCAGCGTTTTTCGTAAGTACGAATAAATGTTTTGAGATTTGCAAACGAACCGGGTACTTTATCAATAGTTGCCGAGTTGGCATATATTTCAATGGGCAATTCTTTTCCACTAATACTGTGAAAAGTATCCGTGTATGATTTATATTCACCAACGGCTACCGAAGCCAAATAGGTCGGAATGGGATTATCTAACTTCCAAGTCCAACGAATTCCATCACCCACCGGAATTGAATCCGTCAGTTTTCCTCCGCAAATTGCCTTTTTATCGGCCTCGGTAGTAATATTAAATGTATAGGTGGACTTATCTGTAAATTCATCAACACAGGGGTACCAAACTCTACCTATCGAATGCGGAAAAGTACTCATCCCAACCCCCATATTATATGCCACGTTTTTTTGGAAGAAGAACCCTCCCCAACCAAGATTTACCGTAGGTTTCCCTTGATAATATATCCTAATAGTCTGTTTCTGGCCCACCGCAGTAAAGGGAAGTGGTATTTCTAATTGAGAAGGAGTATGAGAATAACCTTCAATTTTAACATTCTCGTTCATTATCGAATCAACCATTAGTGAATACAAGTGTAGATAGACTTTCTGCAATGGTGCAAATTTAGCTTCAATTTCCAACTCCGTATTACCTTTAATTTCTTGGTTTACAAAATCTTTAATCTCTAAATTTATATTGTAATGGGTAATGTGAATGGTGTCGGCTTTCGTTTGCGCAAAAAAAGTAGAAGGCATGAAAACAGAAAGCAGAAGGCAGAAAAGTAGAGACGTGGCGCGCCGCGTTTCATCACGAGCAGAAAATAGAAAGGAAATTCCCCTCCTTTTAAAAGAAGCGTCGCCCGAAAGGTGTGGTGGATTATTAAAAGATACATGTAAAGTGTAATTTCCTGTTCTTTTCATATTGTTATTATTACTTTTTATGGTAAAAATGGATTCCGAAGTATAATCTTACCCCACGCGGGTAAGTATTGTTGGTTAAAGAAGGTAATTTATTTTGTTGGACATTAAACATATAGTCTAATTTGAGCAGAAGGCTTATCCTTTTTGTGGCAAAAAACTCTGCACCAATGGCAGGATTGATAATGATAAGCGGATTGCTAAAATGTACAATAGGTGTAGCCACGTGATTGTTATGTTTTCGTTCTATGAAAATCAAATGTTTAGCACTACCACCACCAATAGTTACGCCCATAAAAGGAGCAAATTTCTTAACAGGAAAAAGGAGATCGAAAGTAACACCTCCCCACCCTATTCTGCAACTGCCCTTTTCAGTAATCAACTGATTCATATATTTCCCTGAATTATATTTACAAGTAGAAAAATATCCTTCAGCACCCACCCGAAAATTACGGTGAAGAAAAACTCCCATTTTGCCCCCAAGTCCAAAAGTTGCTCCCTTAATTTGCATTTCTATTTCGTTGTTTTTTATATCAAAAACCGAAAACTTCTTGCTTTGCATATACCCCGTATGCACAAACATTCCACCGGAATAACCTTTGTAACTCCACGATTTTGAAGAATTTGATTCTTGCGATATAGCGAAGAAAGGGAAGAAACAAGATAAGAGAAATAAAACTGTTTTTTTTATATTCATTGATATATTAATTCAACTCCGCGAAAATATGATTATTTTTTTGAACCACAATCACATTTTCAATTCCTAGTTCATTGTCATCGCTTTTTGCCCTACTACGCACTCAACACAACGTTTCTTTTCACAATACTCACGATGCAATTCCAACAATGCCTGAGAGTTGCTTGCTTGTTTGACACAAAAACCGCATTCTTGATACTTTTTGGTAATATGATTTTCTTCAAATGGTAGAAATTCAAGTAACTGCATACTGTGTCCCTGAAGTTTTTCATTTCCGGTGAATGTACTGTAGGCATAAAGAAAAGGAACCAATCCATTAATCATTAACAACTGACAACTCCTATCTCCCATTCTTTTATCCTGCTTCTCACTTGTTTTTCCAAAATAATAATGGGTATCCCAATAGTTATTGAGCTTATGAATAAACAGTTTCTGAAAATATTCAAGTGTATTGGGAGTAATTACTTTTGAAAGCAGTTGAGGGTGATTGTAAATAATCTCTGCCAATTGTGCCAAACGAATACACGGGAAATTACGTGGGCGCAATCGCAGTAGATTCCAGCATTTTACATCAATAGGGAGAAGTCGGTATTTTGTTCTGATATACAAATATTCGTTTTGTAGCAACTGAAAATAATCATCTTCCAGTTCCTCGTCCAACATCCCTGCCTGTCCGAAAATTAATGCCGCCACCTGTAAATGAGAATCGGTGTGTTTTTTTAAGATTTTGTAGGGCAGTGTTTTTCCCAACATCTCAAAGGCAGGCGCGTTGGTCTTAAATCCAAAACTTTGGCATAAAAGATAAAACATTGTCTGTTCCCAATCTTCCGAAAAAGAATGCAGAATTTCAAATATTTGCGATTGTTTTCTTATTAATCTATCGAATGTTAACCGCGTTAAAAACGCTTGAATGGTTAATGCGGGTATTTTTTCAATATATGCCTTACAGGGAAGTGGACTCGGAGAGTTCATAAGTTGTGCATAACGTAGTAATAATTGTGAGGAAATTAATGGCTTGAACTCCAAAGTGGGCAACTGCGTATTTTGCTCAATGAAAACACTTTGATCGTGCTCGTAAACCACGTGTAGAATTACCGAGTTATATTTCTTATCATTTTGATGTTGATGTTTATACCAATCGGAAGAGTGGACGTGAATTTCAATATTTCCCGCCCAGGTTACGTCATCTATCTTTAAGATGCCCTGTTTAAAATCGGGACCCGCATCCTGATGTGGAAAGCCTTGATGATGAATTATAAGTAATTGATTTTGAACCGTTTTAAGGTCTTCTTTGGCAAACCATTGGTTTTTCCAAATATAATGCAGCAGTTTTTCCGCAATCATTACGAGTTGATTTAGTTAATAATTAGTCTTTTTTTGATGTCGCGCAAATATATGTTAGAAAATTACGTTTGTCAAGAGGCAAATGCATTTTTTTATGAAAAAAATTTCTGTAATTACAATTTGTTTATTATTTATAGGTATTGCATTTTCGCAACCTATTGATTCTGCGCGATTTCGCTTGGAGTTTACCCCTAAAATTCAAAATTTCCATAAGATATCGCAACCGGCAGTAATTCCCGAAGAAACTCCGGAATTGCCGGAAGTGGAATATGAGATTGTTCCGCAAACTATCGACCTTACTTTTTCTCCCACTCCTATCAAACCGTTGAAACTCCCCGAAGAAGTGATGAAAAAACTCTATCGGAATTTTCTCAAAGTGGGTTTTGGATACCCGCTCACCCCTCTCGGCGAACTATGTATCCATAATTTCGATAATTCCAAATTTTCTTACGGACTGAACGTGAACCATATCTCCGGTTGGGCGCGACCCATCGGAGAGAAGATGAAGAATTTTGCTTATGCCCCCTTTAGCGATACCCGTACCCACCTGTTTCTCAATACGTTCTTTAAAAACCAAACTCTCTATACCTCCGTTGATTATAACCACAAGGTAGCCCATCTGTATGGATTTGACAAACGCTACGGATTCCCGGCCATTCTCTATGATAAATCGGAAAGATACAATTTGAAAAACAATTTCCATCACGTAGGTGCAGAAATAGGATTACGCTCTAATTATGTGCCCGAAGATGCGAAACTTAAACAAGATGTACGCTTGAGTTATGATTTTGTTACCACATATCAAGCCAATAAGGAAAATCATATAGGAATAGTCTCTAATTTTGTTTATGACATTGTTTTTAAACAACTTAACGGGCTTCTCCGACCACAATTAGATATTAATTTTGATAATTATATTCACAACTGGAGTAATACACAAACGATTCTCGATTCTTGGCCAAATTTTACAAGATACAGCCTTCAAACTGAATTTATTCCCTCTGCAAAGTTTTCTGTAAGAGAATATTATATTCGTCTGGGGATAGGAATTCCGATTATTAAAAGTTTTAGAACATATTATCCTCAAGATAGAGTACAATGCCCTGTGTTTCCGGTGGCAGAAGTGCAATTGGGTTTAGTGCCGGGCATATTGAGTATATATGCCGGTGTGGATGGAAATACTAAGTACAACTCTCTCAAAGATTTACTCTATGAGAATCCCTTCTTGAAAACCGGTCAGGATTCATTGCATTTTACAAAGACCCAACTCAGTGTTTTTGGCGGCGTGAAGGGAAACTTGGTAAAAAAACTGAATTACCATATTTCTACCCGTTTCTCAAACACGAAAGATATGGTGTTTTTCTTTTTAGATACTGCCTCAAGGCTCAAAAACCAGTTTAATGTAGTGTATGCCGATTTGCAATTGTTAAATGTTTGTGCCAATCTAAACTGGCAAGTAGTGGATAAAATATATTTGAATCTGGAGGGCAATTATTGGGGATATTTTAACTTGGCGAATATTGAAGTCCCCTGGTACAAACCGGAATGGGAAGTGGCCTTTTCGGGAAAGTATTATTTGAAAAAGAAGTTTATTTTCGACTTGAATATGAAGATGGGATTTGGCAGTTATGCCTTAGTACAGTACCTTGATGCTGAAAATAACTTATTTTACCAAACTGAAAAAATGAACCCCGTTTTAAACTTTGGTGTAGGGTTTGAATATTTGGTTTCCAAACGTTTTTCCTGTTTTGCCACAGTAAATAATATTGGATTTCAGCATTTTGCAAAATACTATGGGTTTAATAACCTGGGGTTTAATGCCATTGCGGGCGTTACTTATTCCTTTGGAGACGAAAGTTTGAAGAAAGCGAAGAAATAATTCCGCTCAATGTGGATTAAACTATTAATGAGTGACAAGTAACAAGTGACATGCAACAAGTTACATATACTTCCCTTGCCATGTATCCCTTTTTATAAATTCTTTAATGATTCTCTGCAATACCACATCATACCTGATTGTTCCCCAATTATTTACTGCCAAATACCGTAGTGGAACCTCGCCAGCAAAACGCTCAATAGCAAAACAGGGGTTTAATCTCTCCACAAAATCAATAATAAATTCAATATAACTCTCCATGGTAAAAGGAAAAAAATGAGTAGGATTTTCTTCATACTCACACTCCATTGCCGTGCCTTTAATGATTTGCAATTGATGAAATTTTATGCTACTGAGGTTCAAGTTATTAATAGTTTTCACATCTTCAATCCACATTTCCGGTATTTCGCCGGGTAGTCCGAAAATAAAATGAGCGCCTGCGTGAAGGTTTCTCTCTTTCATCTTTTTTAAACAATCCACCGCACATTGAAAATTATGTCCCCTATTAATTCTTCGTAACGTTTCATCGTGAATAGATTCAATACCAATTTCGATGGAAACAAACATTTTTTGGGCTAATTCTGCAAAATAATCCAACTTTTTCTCTTCTAAACAATCTGGGCGCGTACCAATGACAATCCCTTTAATTTCAGCATGTTCAATTGCAGGTTGATAAATCTGTATTAATTCGTCCAACGAGGCATAACTATTTGAAAATGCTTGAAAATATGCCAAATATGCATCCGCTCTGCGATACCTGTTTTTGTGAAAAATAATCCCCTCTTCCAATTGTTGTTTTACAGGTTTTAGATTCGTACAATAAGAGGGTTTGAAAGCCCTATTATCACAATATGAGCAACCGTTTAAACCAACGTTTCCGTCTCGGTTTGGGCAGGTAAAACCTGCATCAATAGCAAGTTTCTGTATTCTTGCCCCGAATTGGTTTGTTAAAAAATCTTTATATGAATAATAGGGTTTCACAATCTGAGAAAAAATTGTTATTTCGCCGCAAATTAATATTAAATGAAGAATAATACCTCTGTTCTGTGCGCTTTTGTACTATTATGCGCTTCTTTTATTTCCTTTTCCGCTTTTTCTCAAGGATACAACATCTTGTATAAAACCCAAAATGTGAACGACAAATATCTCTATCTTACCGGGATTTATGGGAATGTACCCTATAAAGTGGACAGTGCAAAATACTCGAAAAAAGGATATGTTTTTTCACATTCAAAACAAATCTTACCCGATGGGTTTTATTACATCAAAACAAATAACGGGACAACGTTATTAGAGTTTATTGTGGAACAAAACAGAAAATTTACTATTGAAGAAACCGAAGAGGGAACAAAGTTCAAGGGTTCAGAAGAAAATCTTGTTTATCAGCAATTTAAAAACGATTTATGGGCTGGAAACGACCTGAGAGTGTATCAATATACCTCCCCTGAAGCGTTGCTAAGCAAATATATCACTGCACAATTTATTCCTGTTCACGTACCCTCTTTCAACTGGGGCAGCCACGAAGGACGTGAAGGTGCAGCACAGCGATACTATCAATTTTTGATTGAACATTTCTACGACAATGTGGATTTTAAAGACACCCGATTAATGTACACCCCTTTGGATATTGATTTGAGGGAGTTTTTTATAGAATCACTCTATCCACAAACCGCAAGTAATGTTATTAATAGCGTTGAGAATCTGTTTCAACGCATTTTAAACGAAAATTCTTCACCTGAACAGTTAGATGTATGTGATTTCTATCTGAAAAAATTAATCCATTTGTATATCAATGCCGAACCTAAATTTGATGAAGTGTTTATCTATCTTGTTGATAACTACATTTCAAAAATTACCCAATCCACTTTTATTTCTGCTTCGGAAGTAGCTGTTTTTAAAAGGGTTGCCGATAGAAAAAGAAAGACCTTAGTAGGTGAATTAGCACCTGTTTTTGAATCCTATACCAAAGAGAATGTTAAAATCTCAACTGCCGAAATCAAGGCTGAGTTTATTGTTCTTTGGTTCTGGGACCCCGATTGTGAACATTGTACTGAATATACGCCCATTTTGTATGAGTTCTACTCCAAGTACCATACCCTGTACCATTTCGAAGTGCTTGCCTGCTCGGTTACAGAAGATTACGACAGATGGGTGAAATTTAGTAAAGAGTATTATTTATGGATTAACACCAGTTATGCTGTGGAAGCTCCCAATTACGACGCTACTGATTATTTTAATATTTATGACACTCCTGCTATTTTTATTTTGAACAAAAAGCACCGCATTGTTGCACGTCAATTTCCGCTTGACGAACTTTTTGAAGTCTTTGAATCACTGCAAAATAATTAATACAATATACAATGAATCTTCAACAGACTCTTGCCAATCATATTCAAAATACTCTATTTGAACTATATAACTTTTCAACTAAGATAGATGTCAACATCATACAAAAAACAAAAAAAGAGTTTGAAGGCGATTTTACTTTTGTTGTTTTTCCATACACAAAAGAGTTAGGTAGACCTCCCGAACTTTTAGCCCACGAAATTGGACAACAATTGGTAAAGAATTATCCTGAATTTATCGATGGTTTTAATGTGATAAAAGGGTTTTTGAATATTTCGTTGCGGGATAGGGTATGGTTTACAGAACGCGAAGTTGTAGAGACTTGGCATGCCGCACCTCTTGCAGAACGCGAAATTGTAGAGACGTGTTTTGCAGCGTCTCTACTTGTTGAATATTCCTCTCCAAATACCAACAAGCCGTTGCATCTGGGGCATATTCGTAATAATCTTTTGGGGAATGCGATAGGCAATATTTTGGAAGCTTGCGGTAAAAAAATTGTTCGCGTTAATTTAGTGAACGACCGCGGTATCCATATCTGCAAATCAATGTGGGCATGGCTGAAATTTGGAAATAATGAAACACCTGATAGTTCGGGAATAAAAGGAGATCACCTTGTGGGAAAATATTATGTTTTATTCAATAAGGCATTGAAAAAAGAGATTGCCGAATGGGGTTCTCAAGGTTATTCGGAAGAAGAAGCACAAAAAAAATCTCAAATACTTAAAGAAGCGCAGGAGATGCTGCAAAAATGGGAAGAAAACGACCCCGAAACAAGAAGAATATGGGCGCAAATGAACAACTGGGTGTATGCAGGGTTTGATAAAACATACCAAAGATTGGGAGTTCGTTTTGATAAAATTTACTATGAATCAGAAACTTACCTTTTGGGAAAAGAAATGGTTGAAGAGGGATTGAAAACCGGCGCTTTCTATCAAAAACTGGACGGTTCGGTGTGGGTAGATTTGTCGGAGGAAGGATTGGACGAAAAACTGTTACTCCGTACAGACGGTACTTCAGTTTATATGACGCAGGATTTGGGTACTGCCCAACAGAGATACAATGATTATCAGCCCCAAAAGATGATTTATGTAGTGGGCAATGAACAAAACTACCATTTTGGAGTTTTAAAACTCATACTTCGCAAAAAACTGCATAAAAATTTTGGTGACCATATTGAACATCTGTCTTACGGAATGGTGGAATTACCTTTTGGCAAAATGAAATCGAGAGAAGGAACGGTGGTGGATGCAGATGATTTGATGGAGGCAATGTTTCAGGAAGCAAAAACCACCACAGAAGCACTTGGAAAATTTGATTTTGAAGAGGAAGAAGCCCGCAAACTCTACGAAATGCTGGGAATGGGCGCTTTAAAGTATTTCATTCTGAAAGTTGACCCTAAGAAAAATATACTTTTTAACCCCGAGGAATCAATAGATTTCAACGGAAATACTGCGCCTTTTATTCAATATACCTACGCCAGAATTAAATCACTGATTAGAAAAGCAGAAGAACATAAGATTTCTTACCAAGATATTTCATTTTCTAATGGTTTTAAACTTGGAAAACAGGAGAAAGAGTTGCTAAAACTGCTCTATGATTTTGAGAGTATATTATCTAACGCAGCAGAAACCTTAAATCCCGCTCTTGTTGCAAACTACACATTTGAATTGGCAAAAGAGTTCAACCGTTTCTATCAGGAAACACCGATTTTCAAAGAAACTATTATTCAACTTCGAAATTTGCGTTTGCAAATAGCCGAAAATTGCGCCCAAACCATAAAAAGAGCAATGAAACTATTTGGCATTGAGGTGCCGGAGAAAATGTAAAAATGGAAAACAGTTGTAAAAAACCACTTTATTCGCAGCGTCAATAATATCATACTCGCCATTCAAAATGAACTCCAATATTTCCCCAACGTGCGATCACGAAGCCGCCATACTTATTGCGGTGGCTACTCCGTCCGTCCCGTTCGAAAAAGTGGACGAATATTTGAATGAACTTGCATTTTTAACGGAAACCGCAGGAGGAATTGCAATTCGCAAATTTATTCAAAATCTCCCCTACCCCGACCCGCGTACATACTTAGGCACAGGTAAATTGGAAGAAGTTGCCCGATATATTGACGATAATAAGGTAAAAATCGCCATTTTTGATGACGAATTATCTCCCTCCCAAACTCGAAATACTGAAGCCGTGCTAAAATGTCGCGTAATAGATCGAACTCGCCTCATTTTAGATATTTTTTCCAAGCGCGCTAAAACCGCTCACGCCAAAACCCAAGTAGAATTAGCCCAATACCAATATATGCTGCCGCGCCTTACACGAATGTGGACCCATTTGGAAAAACAGCGTGGTGGAATTGGAATGCGCGGACCAGGCGAAAAAGAGATTGAAACCGACCGTCGAATTATCCGCGACAGAATTGCATTCCTAAAAGAAAAATTGAAAGAGATTGACAAACAGAAATATACACAGAGAAGCAATCGGGAGAAATTTGTGCGGGTAGCTCTTGTTGGCTACACCAATGTGGGAAAGTCTACCCTGATGAATTTGATTAGCAAATCTGAAGTGTTTGCCGAAAATAAACTCTTTGCCACATTAGATACTACTGTTAGAAAGGTTGTTTTTGAAAACTTACCGTTCTTACTGTCCGATACAGTGGGGTTTATCCGCAAACTCCCACACGGATTAGTGGAATCCTTTAAATCAACATTAGATGAAATTCGTGAAACCGATCTGTTGTTGCACGTGGTAGATATTAGCCATCCCGATTTTGAGGAACAGATTCAGGTAGTGAATCAAACCTTGCAAGAAATCAAAGCCGGCGCCAAACCAATGATTTATATGTTCAATAAAATTGACAATTACTCCTGGATAGAAAAAGCCGCCGATGATTTAACCCCCAAAGAAAAACACAATATCTCGATTGAGGAATTGAAAGAGACCTGGATGGCGAAAATAAATCAAAAAACAATTTTTGTTTCTGCCCTCACTAAAGAAAACTTCGACGAGTTGCGAGAACTCCTTTATCAAGAGATAAAAAAACTGCACATACAGATATATCCTTACAATAGTTTTATTTACTAAATTTTTCCAAACACCTCTTCAAAAGCATAAACACCCGGATTTTTTACGAGCCAAACAGCTGCTTTTAAAGCACCGTGCGCAAAGGCTTCGCGGGTGTGTGCAACATGTTTAATTTGAATGTAATCTTCAACGGAATTATAGCTAACCAAATGCACTCCAACAACTTCGTTTTCTCGATGGGAAATAATTGGAATCTTTTGTAAATGGTTTATTTGTGATATTATTCCTTGCTCAATAGTTAATGCCGTACCGCTTGGGATATCTTTTTTATGAATATGATGCGTTTCTTCCATAAAAACAGCATATTGCTGTTGTTGACTCATCTGTTTTGCCAAAGATTCATTCAACTTAAAAAAAATATTGGCACCAATAGAAAAATTTGAACCGTAAATAAACGAAACGGGGTTGTTTTGCCACAAGTTCAGCAATTCCTCTTTTTTCTTCAAGCCTGTAGTACCGGATACAACGGGAAGTTTATGCTCAAAACATCTTAATAAATTAGCAACAACCGTTTGGGGCATGGAAAATTCTAAGGCTACATCACATTCCTTAAGATGTTCTATTTTACTATTCCAATCATCTTCATTATCAACAACGACAAAACTTGAAAAACCATATTGTGGGGCTAAACACTCAATTGTTTTCCCCATTTTTCCGTATCCAATAACTCCTAATTTCATATTCAAAACTTTAAAACCAATGCTACACTTGGTGTAGTTATTCTTGTAATGGGCTGAAAATCAATTTTCGGTATCACACCCAATGATAAATTATCCGAAATATCGTAGTAAAAAAGGTGCGCATCCACACTGGCATCAACAATACTTAATACATAAACAATAGCGCAAGCAGCAATACTTATCTCCATATTCCTTCTGGAAATATTTCTTGCCTCTAATATTTGCTGGTCTGTTTTATCTTCAAGTTTGGGATTATGTTTATCAACCTCATTATTTGCTCTTGCTAAAACCTCTCTTCTGTACATAGTTGTTTCATTACCAAAACGATAGATTAGATATGAAGAGACACCTATCCCGCCATAAACAAGAGGTAGTTTCCAGTATTTTTTGTTGTAAATTTGTCCGGCCCCGGGAACCAATGCCAACCATGAGGCAGTTTTAGGACTGTGAACCTTTACATTAACCGAATCGGTTTGCGCCGAACAATTGAAAATTAAAAATTTAGAATTAAAAATAAATAGAAACAGAAGTAACAATATATATGCTGCCTTTCTCCTCTTTTCCTTTCTCCTTTCTTCTTTCTCCTTTTCTGCTTTTCTGCTCTTCTGCATATCGATATTAACTCATAGTTTTGATAATATGGTCAAGTTCTTTATCGGAATTAAAAGAGATTGTAATTTTTCCTTTGCCGGTAATCTCTTTATGGATAGATACTTTGGTCTGCATTTTTTCCGCCATTTTTTTGGAAAAATCCATCACATTATCGGATAGGGTAACTTTTACTTTTGCTTTAACAGGTTTTACTGTATCTGTATGTTTTTTTACTAACGCCTCGGTTTGGCGCACGGAAAGTTGATTACTCATAATCTCTTTCAAAATCTTCTTTTGCAGTTCAATATCTTCTATCGCTACCAAGGTACGAGCGTGCGCCATCGAGATATTTTTTTCTACAATTGCCTGCTGGGCTTCTTCCGTAAGGCGAAGTAAACGAAGATAATTGGTAACGGTGGTGCGTTCTTTACCCACTTTTACACTCAATTCTTCGTGCGACAAATCGCACTCGTTTAAAAGCCGCTGATAGGTAATTGCTATTTCCAAGGCATTCAAATTCTCACGTTGGATATTCTCTACCAACGCCATTTGCAGCGCAAGAATCTCATCGATAGTGCGCACATAAGCAGGAATCTCCTTTAGCCCTGCTATTTGTGCGGCGCGGTATCTTCTTTCTCCTGAAATAAGTTGATATTTTCCGTTTCGAATAGGACGTACAGTGATAGGTTGAATAATTCCATACGATTCTATAGAGTTTGCCAATTCTTGTAAAGCCTTTTCATCAAAATTATTACGTGGCTGTCTTTCGTTGGTTTCTATCGAATCCAAACGAATCATGGAATTGGCATCTGAGGCTACTTTTAAAAGTGAATCCGTATGAATGGGAATTTCCGTGCCACCCAATAATGAACTTAAACCTCTACCTAATCTGTTGGGTTGTTTTTTTTCCATCATTTTATGCATTTGGAGTATATCCGTTTTTTAACAATACTTCTTTGGCTAAATTCAAATAATTAATAGTTCCTTTTGACTTAATATCATACAGAATAATGGGCAAACTATTGCTATGGGCTTCGCTGATACGCACATTTCTTGAAATAACAGTGTCGAAGACAATGCTTTTGCAGTATTGTTTCACATCTGCTACAACTGCGTTTGAATGAGCGGTGCGGGCGTCGTACATCGTGAGGAGAATCCCCTCAATGCTTAATTGCGGGTTCATTCCGTTTTGCACTATACGAATGGTATTCAGTAATTTGCCAAGACCTTCCAATGCAAAATACTCGCATTGCACAGGAATAATTACTGAATCGGCTGCAACTAAAGCATTTACGGTAATCAGCCCCAGCGAAGGTGCGCAGTCAATGATAATAAACTCGTACTCATTTTTTACAGATTGCAACAAGTCGCGCAAGCGATATTCGCGTCTGTCGATATTAATCATCTCTATTTCAGCACCTATTAAATCAATATGTGAGGGAACAACATCCAAATTCGGAGTGCCTGTAGTCTTTATGATATCCGAAATGTATTGATTACCCATTAGGGAGTCGTAAATACAAAACTCTACATCTTTTTCTTCTACGCCCACAGCAATGGAGGCATTTGCCTGTGGGTCAGCATCAATTAAGAGCGTTTTATATTCCAAAATTGACAAACAAGCCGCCAAATTGACGGCTGTTGTCGTTTTTCCTACTCCGCCTTTTTGATTAACAACGGCAATAATTTTTCCCATATTTAGGCGTCTAAATCTTCAAAATTAATATCTGATGATTCTTGATTTTCAAATTTTGGATTTTCAAAGGCGAATAAACTATCATCGGGAAGTTGGCCGGTTTCAATAAAATTTAAAATACCGGCTAATGCGTTTTGAAATTTTTCAAAATCCTCTTTATACAGAAACAGTTTGTGTTTTTCATAAGTAAACAACCCATTTTCAGGATTAAACCGCCTTTTACTTTCGGTGATAGTGAGATATTTTTCTTCTGCTTTTGTTGCTTTTACATCAAAAAAGTAGGTTCGCTTTCCGGCTCTCACTGCTCTCGACAATACTTCGTTTTTTTCAAATTTTTCCATCGCTACATTTTTTTGGATTAATAATTATTTTCAAAAGTAGTAAACGTCAATATCTATACCATTATTATAATTTCTGTGACAAAACACTATTTTTTTTCATTTTGAAAAATTTTTATTCTATTTTTGCAAACTTAATTAATTTGCTTTAATGACAAAATTAGCAATTGTAATTCTAAACTGGAACGGGGAAAAATTTTTATCTCAGTTTTTGCCCGTGATACTGAGGTTTGCTCCAGATTATGCGGAGGTTATTATTGCTGATAATGCCTCTTGCGACAACTCTGCTTCGTTCCTAAAGGAGACATATCCATCTATCAGAATTATTCAAAACAACGAAAATGGTGGGTTTTCAAAAGGATATAATCAAGCGTTGCAACAAATTGAGGCGAAATATTATTGTTTGCTTAATTCTGATATTGAAGTTACGGAAAACTGGATTGAGCCAGTTATTGATTTATTGGATAACAATTCTGATGTGGCAGTGGTTCAGCCCAAATTGTTATCTTATAAGAACAAAGAATTTTTTGAATATGCAGGAGCATCGGGTGGTTTTATAGATTATCTCGGTTACCCGTTTTGTAGGGGCAGAGTTTTTGAAAACTTAGAGAAAGATAACGGACAATATAACGATACCTTAGAAGTTTTTTGGGCTACCGGCGCTACTATGTTTATTAGAAGCAATATTTTTCACAAACTAAACGGATTGGATGAAGATTTTTTCGCCCACATGGAAGAAATTGACTTTTGTTGGAGAGTAAAAAGTTTAGGATTCAAAATTATGGTGGAACCTAAATCTGTTATTTATCATATCGGCGGAGGTACACTGCCCAAAAACAGTTCTATAAAAACCTACCTTAACTTTAGAAATAATCTGTTTTTACTCATCAAAAATCTCCCCAAAAATAACCTTCTGCCTGTTTTTCTCGCTCGTTTTGTTTTAGATCATATTGCAGCTCTATTTTTCTTAGTTCAAGGACATTGGAGAGACACTTGGGCAGTTTATCGCGCACAACTCTCTTTTTTGAGACAGTTTAATAAAATGAAACAAAAAAGAAACAACGTCAACCCGTTGGTTTACAAACAAACATATCAAAAATCGATTGTGTTCAATCGTTATTTCAAAAACAAAACAAAATTTAATGGTACACATTTAACATCATAATTATTATGCTAACATTTATACCCTTTTATTTCGGATTTTTATATACTATGCTTGCATTGGCAGTAGTAGTCTTTGTTGCATTACAATTTATTACAGTCGCATACGGAATGACATATAACAACCGCTGGGGAATCTCTATCAACAGTAAATTGGGTTGGTGGCTGATGGAAACTCCGGTTTTTCTCGCCATGATTATTATTTACAGCATTTCACTGAAAATGGGACTAAAGCCTTTTAACATAGTTACCTCGTTCATTCTGCTTCTTTTTCTGCTGCACTACGGGCAAAGAAGTTTTGTGTTCCCGTTATTAATGAAAGGAGGCAGTAAAATGCCATTATCGGTGGTGTTTTCCGGAATATTTTTTAATTTTTGTAACGCTTTTATGCAGGGATGCTGGCTATTTATTGTTTGTCCCGGCGACAAGTATCAAATCAGTTGGTTTTGGTCGCCCCAATTTATTATTGGCACTGCGATCTTTTTCTTTGGAATGACGGTCAATCTGCATTCCGACAGAATTATACGAAAACTTAGAAAATCGAAAGACGACAACAATTATTACCTTCCTAAAGGCTTTTTATTTGATAAAATCAATTCTTCCAACTATTTCGGAGAGTTGTTAGAGTGGCTGGGATTTGCCATTCTTACCTGGTCGTTTGCAGGCTTTGTGTTCTTCTGCTGGGCATTTGCCAATTTAGTACCCCGAGCTAAAGCAGTGTATAACCGCTACTATAAGTTTTTTGGAGATGGCTTTATGAAACCAAAACGGTGGAAAATATTTCCCTATATCTATTAATTATTTTCATGCGCCGTCTCAAAATATCTCTATTATTTTTACTATTCATTGCCGGTATTTGTCAGGTAATTGCACAATCTCGTGTTGTTCATGATATTGACTCTGTGATGGATATGTCGCCAGATTACTTGCCCACACATTTCACACACCTTAATTTAATTGAGTTTGAACCCCTTAAATATGAACAGATTGATACAGGATTGATAGTTACCCATTACTTCGACCCTTTATTAAGACCGGAAATTATTTACCAGGATTTGAGTATCTTCGGGCAGGCACACCAAAATATGATATTTGAGTATGATAAAGAAATGGGGTTTGAATACCAAACGCTGCCCTATCCGCTCTTTTTTAAAAAACAATCTGATTTATACTTCTACAAACTAAAGACTACATATACAAAAGTGGCTTATACTATGAGTTTTCCAATAAAAAATAATAACGAGATTTTTGCAGAATTTGCAAATTATTCAAAAGGTGTTACCATAGTTATGAATTTGTATGGTACCTCTAATGAGAGAAAACACATCAATAATCATAAAACAAGAAATCTTTGCGGTAATCTTCTAATACATTATGAATTTCCGTCTTCAAAATACGGTATTAGAGCAAGTTACATTATCAACAACCTTACCAATACGGAAAACGGTGGTTTGTATGATTATCTAAATGAGCGATCTTTAAGTGCTTTTTCAAAGATTACTACGCACGATTTTGCTCTTCAAAACTATGTAAATCTGAAAGATAAAAAAAATAGATATTTCGGAACATTTACTCATCATTTTCAAGTAAATCAAACTACGCTACGTTATGTTGATAACTCACTGGTCCTCTATCCCCACTATGAAGCATACTTTTCTGAACAGGAAACTAATGATTCTACCAGAGTACTGTCTGTAAAGAACTCTTTGCAATGGAGTAATTTTTCGCCTTTTCAGGAAGAGAGTAAGAAAAAAAACTATTTTCATATTGCCGGAGGTGTTCTGTACGACCATTCCGAATTAAGATACTCATTTAACCCTTTTAATTCATTATATTTGTTTACAAGAACCCATCTACGTTTGTTTAATGTAATGGATATTACCGGACAGTTTTCATATTCTATTGTAAGTGATTATTTTAACAACGACCTTTTTGCTAAAGCCGGGATTTCCTGGGAAATTAACAAAGAAAAGGAATATAGTGTAAGCGTGAATGCCTGTTATTACCGAAATGATCCTGATTATATAATGAAGTGTGTAAGTATCAATAATTTTCGTTGGGTAAACAGTTTTCAAAAACAAAACATTGTACAGCTTCAAGTCTTTTGGAATTATGAACAATATAGTGTGTCGGCAAGTAATTATTATTTGAACAATTTGGTTTACCTGTCCGAAGAGTTACGTCCAATACAGGATAACAATAACGGTAATTTAATTCAATTCTCTACCTTGATTCCTTTTAAATATCAAAACTTTGGAACTACGGCCAATTTGAATTTGCAATATTGTACAAATAAAGTAGTTAGTGTTCCGCTGTTTGCAGGAAAACTTTCTGTGTTCTATACTTTTGAATTTTTAAAAAAAAGGCTAAAAATTTTAGTAGGAACTGATGTAATGTACAATACCTCATACTACGCCGACGGATATTTGCCTATCTTGCGAGAATTTTACTACCAAAAAACTCAGTTAACAGGTAATTACATTTATTGGAATGCCAATATTACTTTCAGGATAGATAGAATCAATTTCTTTTTCCGTGCCGGCAATATCTTAACGGCTGCGTTTACAAATAGAAATTTCACTACCACCGGCTATCCAAACCAATATCTTTTCAGTATAGGAATATCTTGGCGGTTTCACGATTAATCAGTTGAACAAAAAGTGATTGGAAATAGAGGTTCTTTCCATCACACTGTTTATTACTTCTGCTAATAAATGGGCAACCGTAACAATCTCCACTTTTTCAGATTCTTTTTTTAGAGGTATTGTATCTGTTAAGATGAGTTTGTCTATAAGGGAAGATTCAATATTTTGTAAACCATTTGCAGAGAGGAGTCCGTGGGTACACATCGCCATAACCGACAGGGCGCCGTTCTCTTTCAATTTATTGGCCGCTTTTATCAATGTTCCGCCGGTGTCAATAATATCATCCACGATGATACAGTTTTTATCCTTAACATCGCCAATTATCTGTAAATTAGCCACTTCATTTTGTTTTCCTCGTTGTTTGAAACCGATAGCCAAATCACAATCCAATACTTTTGCATACGCAGAAGCCCGTTTTGTACCGCCGGTATCCGGAGAAACCATACATAAATTTTCAATATTCAAACTTTTTATAAAGGGGTAAAACACATTAGAAGAGTACATGTGGTCAACAGGAACTTCAAAAAAGCCTTGAATCTGATCGGCGTGCAAGTCCATTGTAATCACGCGGTTAACACCGGCGGCGATGAGCAGGTTTGCCATCAGCTTTGCGCCTATAGAGGTGCGTGGTCTATCTTTACGGTCCTGGCGCGCATATCCGAAGTAAGGGATAACGGCTATTATTTTGTGGGCTGAGGCACGTTTGGCAGCATCAATTAAGATGAGAAGTTCTATAAGATTTTCAGCGGGACCAAAGGTAGGTTGAATAATAAAAACATATTTCCCCCGAATGGTTTCATTGTAATATGCCTGAATTTCTCCGTCTTTAAAACGGGCAATTTCAACCTCCAATAGTTTCATTTTTAATTCATCAGAGATTTTTTTTGCTAATTCAGGATTTGCGTTTCCTGTAACGATTGCTGCACTTAGTGAATTCATAAAATATTTATTATTAGGAACTTGACGGTTAAATGAAAATCGCGACAAATATAAAATTTTAATGCGAAAACTAATAAAAAAATTATTATTTCGCGAAAAATTATTATGCTGCAATTTTTATACAAAAATATCTCGCTTCAATGGTTCATTTTTATTGTACTGCTGGCATTTTCAATATTCGTCATTGTAACTAAAGCGCAAATAACTACCGAAATTGATACGAGTTTCCTATTCCATTTTTTCTCGAACCTGTTTGTAATAAACGAACTCACAGGAAAAGGAATAATTATTGCGATGCTAATTACACAAACTGCTTTACTGCAATATTTTTTTATAAAAAAAGAGTTCATCTCAAAAAACTCCTTATTGCCCGCCTGTTTTTATTTATCTATTCTGTTGTTAACAAAATCATTTCATACAATCTCTCCTTTCTTTTTTACTATCCTCTTTTTTCTGCTCATTATTGCCTTCGATTACACCGCATCTTCAGTAAAAATGAAAAACAACATGTTCTGGATGGGGATAATTATCGCCATTGCTACTTGTTTCGACCATACAGCCATTTTACTGCTAATTATTGCCATTTCCACCCTATTTATCAATCAATTTTCTAAAATTAAAGAGATTGGAATACTCTTTTTCGGATTTCTATTGGTGTATTTCTATTTTTTTTCCCTCTACTTTTTTACCGATAATCTAAATGAGTGGCTATTCAGTTTTCAAAGAATAAAAGTATTAGGAATATCTCAAACTACAGATACAATTAATAACGTGAAAATCACTGCATTACTAATACTTACCATCGTTTATTTCTTTTTCATCATCAAATTCAAACTCAGAAGCGAATCGAAAGTAATGGTGCTGAGAAAAAAGGTAGTTACACTAAATGCTTGGGCATTACTCATTATTATTGCACTTTTCCTTACTAATTCATCTTATCCTTACGCCTTGGGATATCTTTTTTTTCCGATATCGGTCTATCTCTCGCTGTTGACCCAAGAAAAGAATCCATTTTATATTAACGATTTGATAACTATTATCACTTTGGTCTCGCTATGCCTTTAGAATCACATTATTCTGAAACTGAAACTGTTGAAGCAGGTTGCGACGAAGCTGGCAGAGGCTGCTTAGCCGGACCACTCTTTGCGGCAGCTGTCGTTTTTCCTTTCGATTATGTAAACGACGGACTTAATGATTCTAAGCAACTGACTAAAAACCAAAGAAATGAATTGAGAGAGGTTATTATTAGAGATGCATTGTGTTGGTCGGTAGTTTCTGTTTCTGAAACTATTATTGATGAAATAAATATCTTAAATGCTTCATTTAGGGGAATGAATCTGGCTGTAAAACAATTAAAAATAGAACCTTATCTTTTGTTAATTGACGGAAATCGTTTTATAAATGAAACAGTAGTACAGTATCAATGCATTGTTAAGGGAGATGAGAAATACCTATCCATTGCGGCTGCCTCTATTCTTGCCAAAACTTTTCGAGATGATTATATGGAGAAGATTGACGCAGAATTTCCGATGTACGGGTGGAAGCAAAACAAAGGATATCCTACCCTTGAACATCAGGAGGCCTTACTGAAGTATGGGAGAACGATATACCATCGTAAATCGTTTCACATAAAAGGGCAATTAAAGTTAGAATTTTAGCAGGTTACTGCTTTACCATTTTCTTCGTAATTCCGTCAATATCGAATAAATAAATCCCGCTTTGAAAATCACTTATATCAATCTTAATTTCTGAAGATTGAACGGGACTCCATTCTTTTAACAACCTGCCCGAAAAATCATACATCCTAATATTTTGTATTATTTGTGTATCATTTTTGATGAACACGTTATTATTTGTGGGATTGGGATAGAGATGAACATTGGATTGCTCTTGTTCGTAAATGTCGTGTGCACCAACTACTTCAATCGTGTGATTTGCAGTAACATTTGAAAATGTGTAGGTTCCTGCTGCAAGTGCCTCTTCGTTAATAACATCGTCGATTAATACCATTAAGATTAAACAACCAAGTTCAGAAACGAATGTAAATGTTTGGTCTTCACCTTCTAAAACCTCAATCTCACTTGAAGGTTCAATTATTACGCATCCACTTTTTACTGGAACAATAGTGTAAGTATTAGTAATAGAAGATTGTTTTAAGTTAAATTTGTCGAAATTTACGCCTCTGGCATCATCTGAATAGACACCGAAGTAGTGAAATGCGAAAAAGTAATTCCCGGGTTTATCAATCATAATAAGTTGCTCAATTATCTCCCAATCAGAAGAGTTGGGGTAAACCACCTCCAATACTTCCATTTCGCTCACATTATAAGTTTTTCCGTAAAGAATGGTAATTTTATCGTTTCCTAAGGCATAGGAATAAAAACTCATCTCGTAAATACCTGCTTCTGAAATAATTATCGGATCAGTAACGAGATATTCATTGGCGCCATAACTTTGACACAATACCTGCAAACACCCTTTTCCGCCGTCGGCATCGGTTAGAAACCAATTGTCATACATCCAAGAATACCCGTCTCCGTTTCCGTCAATTGTTGACCACCTGAGCATACTGTTTGGTGTGTCAAATTCATCATTAAAGGGTAATCCAATTAATTCAAATTTTTTGGTCTCTTTAACTAGAGTGTTATTATAGGGATTTGCATCTGCTGCGTATTCAACTCTCGCTTCCACTTTGTGGAAACCAACTGCAGAAAAATTTGCCTTTGCATTGAAAGTATAAATGATATCATCTCCGGGAAGTAATTCTGTTATGGAAAAACTCTCTTCTACTTCCGTTCCATTATTAACTTTATACGCCAATTTAACATCACCCGTTATAGTTTCCGAACCGTTATTATCAAGAACAAGAGAAACATCCTCCTGATTTGTCAGTTCTAATGAAGGAAGAGGAAGAATAATATCAGAGAGTTTGATATCTTCCGGGGTTTGAAAGAAAACATCACCTGGAGTTTCAACAGTAAAAATATATTCGAGACCAGCAACAAAAGTAAAATTATCTGCCATTGCAATTTCATCTGAACCAGCCCAATTAGTAACTACGTACATTTCTACAAAAGGCCATGGTCTAAGAAAAAGAAAATCATACACACCCCCGGGTATTTCAACAGAGCCTGTACCATTATGAATTACTTGTGGGTTTGTAAAACCATATACAGCATTTTGCGGTATTTTGTATTCACTATTATCGAAAAAATAGTTTTCATCTACCCAGAAATAATCCCAAAAATTATCAACTATTACAGCATCAGCATCAATAAACATTTGAAGTCCGGTACCTGTACCAAGTCCGGGACCCCACGGGTCTCCTATTACCGTTAGTGTTATGGTAGCAACTTCTTCTTTTGAAGATTTTTTTGTAGTAACACTACACTTCGCTGTGGCTTGCGATTTTCCGTGAATAATTTCATCACCGGTTAAGGTGAGGCGCTTATGAGACACCTTGTCAAAAAGTTCAACAGGTTTCCCATTTTTCACTAACACATCAACCCGTTCCGATTTGGATTTTTGATATTGACCTAAGGGTTCAAGGTTAAAGGTTTGATTTTGGGCTACTACACATAGAAAAACAAATATTGATAAGACAATAGATGATAATATTCTTTTCATAATAAAGGATTTAATAATTTGTGATTGATTTATAGTTTCGGCAAAAATAGCTAAAATTATTAATAAAAGAAAACTAAACACTGCCTATTTACGATATTTAATACTTTTGCCCGTTTTTATATTCATAAATAATGAACAGACTACAAACCACCATTAATGGCGTACTCTTTAAAAACCCTGTCATTGCCGCATCCGGCACTTTTGGATTTGGCAGAGAGTACAACGAATTATACGATGTAGGTATTTTGGGAGGGATAAGTACCAAAGGGCTTACGCTTCATCCCAGAGAGGGAAATTCCGGCATTCGCGTGTGGGAAACAGCAAACGGGATGATGAACAGCGTTGGGCTACAAAACCCGGGCGTTAGAAAATTCATAAGCGATGAGTTGCCCTTTATGAAAAAACTCGGAACAGTGATTTTGGCAAACCTCGGCGGTGCCACCCTTGAAGAATACATAGAAGGGATTGAACTACTTAACGATAGTGAAGTTGATATTATCGAATTAAATATCTCTTGCCCTAATGTAAAAACCGGCGGAATGGCACTGGGTATTAAGAAAGAGATTGCCTTTGAAGCGGTTGCAGCTTGCAAATCGGTTTGTAAGAAGCCGTTAATGGTAAAACTCTCGCCCAATGCCGAAAATATTGTTGAGATGGCGCAAGCCTGCGAAAAAGCAGGTGCCGATTCGCTATCATTGGTAAACACGTTCAAAGGAATGGCGGTTGACATCCAAAAAAGAAAACCGGTTTTTGATAATCTGTATGCCGGGGTTTCAGGAGCGGCTATAAAACCAATTGCATTACGTATGGTTTACGAGGTTTGTAAAAATGTCTCAATTCCTGTAATCGGTATAGGCGGCATTTATACTGTAGAAAATATTGTAGAGTTTATTATGGCAGGAGCCTCTGCTGTGCAAATCGGTACGGTAAACTTTACCCACACCTTAGCCGGAAAGGAATTAGTGGAAGGACTGCAGCAATATTTTGAAAACATGGAAATCAGAACTATTGAGGAGATAAAGGGGATTGTTTAGAGTTTAGAGTTATTAAAATCAATAGTTCAATAGTTCAAAAGTTAAATAGTTAAATAGTTTAATAGTCTAAGGTTCTAGAACTAATATATAATAATTAATATTTAATATTTGTTGTTTAACAGTTAATAGTTAGTATTATGAGGTTTTTCACTGCGCTTGAAATGACAATCTGTTTGTTGGGCGTAATGCTTTCCTGTACTTCCCCTACTCCATCCGGAAAGCAAATTTTTAAATATAATGAAGCTGTTGGCATTCAGTCTCTTGACCCTGCGTATGCTTCGGGACAGGCGGCTACGTGGTTGTGCAATATGCTCTACAACGGATTGGTGGACATAGACGATTCTCTGCAAATTGTTCCGATGATTGCTAAAGATTGGACGATTAGCCCTGACGGAAAAATCTATACTTTCTACCTTCGCGATGACGTTTATTTTCATAATACCAATCATTATTATTTTGCAAAACCTCCTAAAATAACAGCCGCCGACTTTGTTTACAGTTTCAACCGTATAGTTAGCGCTGAGGTTGCCTCGCCGGGTGCATGGATTTTTCAAAAAGTAGCCAAAAATGATAATGGAAAATATTCCTTTACGGCGGTAAAGGATACGGTTTTTGAAATTGTGTTGCGCGAGCCATTTCCACCGTTTTTGGGAATACTTGCTATGAAGTACGCCTCAGTGGTTCCCAAGGAAGTAGTAGAAAAATATGGAAAAGAATTTAGAAAATATCCGGTGGGTACAGGTCCTTTTCAATATCAACTTTGGGAAGAAGGTATTAAATTGGTGTTGCGAAAAAACGAAAACTATTTTGAAAAAGATGAAAATAACGCCCCACTTCCCTTTTTAGATGCCGTTTCTATCTCTTTTATCATTGACAAACAAGTGGCATTTATGGAGTTTATTAAAGGAAATCTGGACTTTATTTCCGGAATAGAAGCCTGCTACAAAGATGCTTTATTAACCAAAGAGGGAACTTTGCAAAAAGAATATTCGGATAAAATTAATCTACTTACAGGTCCATATCTTAACACGGAGTATCTTGGTTTCTTATTGAAAGAAAAAGCGAACAATTTCTTACTGGTTAAAGAGATACGGCAAGCCATTAATTATGGTTTCGACAGGGAAAAGATGATAAAATATTTGCGTAACAATATGGGATACGCCGGTACAAGCGGGTTTGTACCTATGGGGATGACTTCTTTTGATCCTGAGAGAGTAAGGGGGTATCACTACGACCCGCAAAAAGCACTTGAGCTATTACAAAAAGCGGGTTATCCCAATGGTAAAGGTCTGCCCGTTATTCCGCTTTCTGTTTCTGCCAGTTATTTGGATTTATGTCAATATATTCAACACGAATTAAACAAGATTGGAGTTAATATTTCGTTGGAAGTACAGCAAGCTGCGCAACAGCGGCAAATGATGCGGAATTACCAACTCCCCTTTTTCAGAGGTTCCTGGATTTGCGACTACCCCGATGCCGAAAACTACTTATCGCTCTTCTACTCAAAAAACCTGCAACCTCACGGTTCAAACTATACCCACTATATTAATCCCGACTTTGAT
>JAIRVY010000070.1 GCA_031253655.1 Bacteroidales bacterium | reverse complement strand
TACAAAAATTTAATCTTTTGGGGCGGCAAAAATATAATTTTTTAAATACCTTTTCTTTATTGAAGAATTTTTGTTGCACTTTTATTGTAAAATATTGAATAATAATGAATTAAATTTTTTTCTTCCTCGAAACCTTGTTTGTAAGGGCAAAAACTACCATTAACGCAGTTGCCATCAATGCCGTGGCTGAACCAAAATAAAACGGTGCGTTGGAACTTACTTTGTCATACAACAATCCTGCAATCAAACTGGCTGGCAATAATGTAATGCCAAGAACAGCGTGATAAATACCGTAGCCGGTTCCCCGCAACTCCTTACTTACAATATCTGAAATCATCGCTTTCTGACTGCCGTCAACTAATGCGCTGTAAAGTCCGTACATGGCAAACAATGCTATAAAAATGGTGATGCTGTTAAATTTTCCGAACATAAAAAAAGTAAGAGCAAAGATTAAAAAACCCGGAATAATCAGTCTTTCGCGCCCAATTTTGTCGGATAGTTTTCCAATAGGTAATGCCAACAATACCGAAACTATATTGAAAATCATATAAATGAACGGAATGTAAACTCTATCGATTCCTGTTTCGGTAGTTTTTACCAACAACAAGGCATCTGAAAAATTGCCCAACGTAAAAACAAAGATGATTACAAGAAAAAAGAAATATCTTTTCGGTAAATTCTTGATAGAGAGTTTTGGTGCAATGTTATTTTTGTCTGCTTTTTTTTCCTTGATAAAAACCGCTATGGTGATAACTCCCAGTATGGCAGGAATAGTGGCAATCAAAAAAATTATCTTATAACTCATTATTGTGTCGCCGTTTGGTAGAAAATAGAGCAACAGAAAGGCAGCTAATGGTCCCAGAATTGCCCCACTGTTATCCATAGCTTTGTGAAATCCGAAATTTTTTCCTGCATCTTTTTTAGTAACCGAGCCACTAATCAAACTGTCGCGCGGGGCAGCCCGAACTCCTTTTCCAATGCGCTCGAAAAAACGATAGAACAACACTTCAACAGGTTTTCCAACAAAAGAGTATAGAGGTGTAATCAGTGCGGTAACCCCATATCCTATTATCATAAATGGCTTATTTTTTCCAATTTTATCGCTCCAATAGCCAGATAATGCTTTCACAAGTGAGGCAGTACTTTCGGCAATCCCTTCAATTAATGAAATGAGCGTTTTCGATGCGCCGATAGAGAGCAAAAACAGCGGCATAACGCTGTACACCATTTTAGTAGAAGTGTCGGTAAAAAAACTTGTCAGTCCTGTAAAAAAGACGTTCCGCTCAAACCCAAAAACTTTCTCTTTCTTTTCTTTCATCTACAATACCACCAATTTCTTCGCTACCCTATGCTGTTTGGTAGAGGCCACAATTAAATAATTACCTCTGTGCAAACGTGATACGTTGAGTTCACCGTCAGAAAATCCCTCCTGAGCAAAAATAATTTTTCCCTGCATATCGTAAACTGCTATGTGGTAGGGTTCTTGATAGTTTGTAATAATATTAATAAAACTGCTTGTAGGATTAGGCCAAAATTGAAATGTTGAGATATAAGGATAGTTTGAACTTATATTTGTAGTATCGGCTTCAAAAAGAATCTCAAAATCGGTAACAAAACAGAGTTTCTTATAATCTCCTTGTGCGCCGCTACTTTCTAAACGAAAACGTGCCTGAAAAAAATCACTGTTAATAAATTTATTCAAAGAAAAACTCTCTTCTTTCGAGTCAACTCCCGTAATATAGGCTAATTTATGCCAGGTTTTTCTATCGTTTGTAACTTCAAAAAACAGATTTGTATTATTCCAGGATTGTAAGTGAGACCAATTAGATTGATTATACCATATCCCATTCAGTATTCCATTCCATTTAAAACGTACAGAAATATCCTTTGTTTTCATAGGAATTGGAAACCAATCTAATTCGGCAATTGATAAATAATTATCAGGAAAGGTTCCGTTTCCGGAAGTATTAGATAAAAAAGTTTGCTCTTCAAAATTTCTTAGCACCCAATCGCTGTGTTCAAATCCATATTTATTATTAATAAAGTTGTTAGAATAAGGAAGAATTAAAGGTTTCACAAAAGTAACCATATCTTTATTTGATGGGGCAGCCCTAAAGTCAGTAACATAGTATTCATATTTTTTTCCCTCTTCAACATCATAATCTACATAGGAATTTTCTTTAGTTTCAGTAATCATCGAATTGTTTCTAAACACTTTATAGATATTACTATCGCCTGAACTGTCCCAGGAAACTTTAATATTGTCTTCCCCTGAGCAGGCGCTCAGATTTTGCGGAGGTAATGATGCATTTGCCAACTCTGTGGTGGCAGATAAAACGGCCTGCACAAAATTTACTGCCAAATCCAATCGGTTAACGCCTCCATTGGGTCCAATTGTGTCACACATTTTATGATAACATGGATGTAGGTAATGATATTCTGTATCACCAATATACAAAGAGGGATATTCATACACATTAAAGGGCATGTGGTCTCCACCGTAGCTATCCCCTTCGCTTAATCTAATAGTTTTAACTGACGGAATATAGGTGTTGGCCGTTTGCTCATAGAAATCAAAGAGTGGTTTTGAAATATAGGAATAACCGGAAGCCATAATAGTATTAGGATTATCCGGTGGAAACCAGCCAATCATATCCATATTAAAATGAGCGATGATATTCATATTTTCTATAGCGCATTTTTGGGCAAAAGGCATACTGCCAATCATCCAAAACTCCTCTCCGCTAAAGGGGACAAACATAATGGAGCGTTTTGTGGGGTAGTTTTTTAATATACGTGCACACTCCAAAACACCTGAAGTGCCTGAGGCGTTGTCGTCTGCTCCGGGACCAACGGGATTATCAGCAGTAGAGTGGTCGTAATGTGATGTAACTAAAATGTACTCATTAGGAAGTTCGCTCCCTTTTTTTACCACCACTATATTTCCGGCATCTAATTGTTGGGAATTATAATTAAAGTAGTGAATTTCAATATCTTCATATCCGTATGATTCGAATTTATCTACTAACCAGTTTTGCACAATAAAAGCAGCCGGCGAAGTTGCAACTCTAAAATATTGCTGCATATATCGAATAGTATTCTCAATATTGCTTTCCGAAACCTGATTCATCAGATTCACAATTTCAGGGTTAGTTTTTGTTACAACCGGATAGGATTGGTTTCGGTTTCCTTTGTTGTTGATAAGTTGTTGGGCGGATAAAGGAGAAAGGAGAAAGGAGAAAAGGAGAAAAGAGAAAAGGAGAATGTGCAAATGTGATAATGTGATAATGTCGTGTAAAAAAAATTTCATAATTGGAGTTTATAAATTAATTTTTTATTCTTTTGCAAAGAAATTAATTTTTTTATTATCTCAGAATAATAGTGGATTTTATTCAATTTTTTCTTTTTTATCTGCAATTTGAAAAACGCGCTTCAGAACATACAGTTATTTCGTATCGCTACGATTTGGAACAGTTTTGGAGTTATCTTCAGAAAGCATTTCCCCAATCGGGTTGGAAGGAGGTAGATGCCAATATAATTCGTACCTGGGTTATTACGATGATGGAAGATAAAATTTCTCCCCGCACTATAAATAGAAAAATAAGTGCATTAAAGTCTTTCTACAAATACCACATTAAGATGGGCGCTTTGTATAATAATCCTGTGTTACAAATACATACACCAAAAATAAAACAACGGCTGCCTCATTTTGTGGAAGAAAAAGACATGGAGAGGCTTTTTTCGGAAGACCTGTTTAAAGATAACTTTGAGGGCTGGCGCGACAAAACCATTTTAGAATTTTTTTATGCCACCGGTATTCGACAATCAGAACTCAGATTGCTCACTTTTGCAGCTGTTGATTTGAGTAACAACCAAGTTAAAGTGTTGGGAAAAAGAAACAAAGAGCGTATCATACCTTTTGGCCAAAGGTTCAAAAATATTTTCATTCAATATATGGAAAGATACGTTGAACTTTTTGGCACACCGGCACAAAATAATTTTGTATTTATTAACGTTAAAGGAAAGATATTAGCGCCAAAAAATATCTATGCTGTAGTTCGCAAGTATTTGGATATGATTACTACCATTGAGAAAAGAAGTCCCCACACCATTCGTCACACATTTGCTACGCATTTATTGAATCGCGGAGCGGATCTTAATACTATCAAAGAACTGTTGGGACACAGTAGTTTAGCAGCCACACAGATATATACCCACAACGCAATTGAAAAACTAAAATCAATTTATCAACAAGCTCATCCCCGAGCGTAAAAAAGGAGGTTTTATGAACATTACATTTAATTCTGTTCGTTTTAAAGCAGATCAAAAATTGGAAAAGTTTATTTCCGAAAAATTGGAAAAATTAGCCAAGGTTCACGATGGTATTATCGGTTTTGATGTTACCTTAAAGTTGGAAAACACGGAAAAACCTGAAAATAAGAGCGTTGAAATTCGGGCTAAAATTCGGGGTAACGACGGTATTGCCCAAAAAACTGCCAAAACATTTGAAGAAGCTGCAGACGATGGAGTTAACGCCTTGAAAAAACAACTCCTTAAAGCTAAAGATAAAATACGTGGAAACTGAATAGTGATCAGTGATTAGTGATGGAGGTATAAAATCTTTGCTAATTTATTTCATCTGCTTCATCTGTGTGCTAGAATAATAGAATGATAAAAGTTCATAAAAAATTCTTTAATAATACTACTGTTGCTGTTTGGCAAATTACTGAAACTGAGGAGATTTTTTGTAATTCTCTGCATTTATTGCCTAAGGATAAATGGCGTATTAATAACTGCAAAAATCGAATAGTCCGGTTGCAAAAATTAGCATGCCGCGCTACCCTCGCGGAACTGTTAGGCACTAACAAAATTGAAATTACTTATTCAGCTACCGGCCAACCGCAACTGAAAGATTACCACATCTCGTTCTCTCACACTAAAACCTCTGTAGCTGTAGCGCTAGCAAAGTGCCCAGTTGGAATTGATATAGAGGAAATTGCACCTCGTATTTTACCGCTTTACTCACGATTTATGAGCGAAAGAGAGATTTTGTGTTGCGATGTAAATAATCTACAAGACCTCTATTATTTCTGGTGCTCCAAAGAGGCTATGTATAAGTGGTATGCCAAAGGAAATTTAGATTTTATAAAAGACATATATGTTAACAAAACTGAAAAAAAAGGAATTGTTTGCCAATCAACAACAGTTCAATTAGCGGATTTTTCTATTGATAATCAGATAATTGTCACTTGTCATTAGTCGCTTGTCATTAGTCGCTTGTCATTAGTTGCTTTTCATTAGTTGCTTGTTACGAAAATTTACGATATTTGCGCCAAAATATTTTAACAAAAATTAACAATGAAAGCGTATGTATTTCCCGGGCAAGGTGCCCAGTTTGTTGGAATGGGTAAAGACCTGTACGACAACTATCCCGAAGCTAAAACTCTTTTTGAAAAAGCCAACGAAATATTGGGTTTTTCTATCACGGATAAGATGTTTTTTGGCACAGATGCCGATTTGAAAGAAACACACATCACGCAACCCGCAATTTTTCTTCATTCGGTTATTGCGTGTAAGGTCTTGACTACCAATAAATCGTACGCATCTAAATTTCCCTCTACGTGCGGAATGACGGAGGAGAATATTGCTCCCGCTATGGTTGCGGGGCACTCCTTAGGTGAGTTTTCCGCCTTGGTGGCAGCGGGCGTACTATCGTTTGAAGATAGTTTGCGCTTAGTTTCCAAACGTGCCAACGCCATGCAAAAAGCGTGTGTTCTAAACCCCTCCGGAATGGCGGTAGTTATTGGTTTTGACGACGATAAAGCAAAAGAAATATGCAAAGTCATAGAGGAGGTGGTAGTGCCTGCCAATTATAACTGTCCGGGACAATTGGCGATTTCCGGGACTTTTAAAGGATTAGAATTAGCCGGCGAAGCATTTAAAGAAGCCGGCGCAAAACGTGTTTTAATGCTGAATGTGGGCGGTGCTTTCCACTCTCCATTGATGTTGCCCGCACAGGAAGAATTAGCACAAGTTATAGAAAAAACCAAGTTCCAAACTCCTGCTTGCCCTATCTATCAAAACTATACCGCACAACCCGAAATCAACCCCGAAATGATTAAGAATAACTTAATTAAGCAACTCACTGCTCCGGTTTTGTGGACAAAAACCATTCAAAATATGGTAAAAAACGGTGCCTCGCATTTTGTTGAATTTGGGCCCGGGGAAGTTTTGCAAGGGCTGATTAGAAAGATTGAACAGGGGGTAATCGTTGAGGGGCATTCAAAGATTTAGAAATTTAATACTTTGAGCCCTTATTTTCAAAAGGCACTCTAGTAGCAACAAATATTAACACTTGTTCTAATTCGCTAAGGCACAAATTCTTATCTGTACTAAATATGATTCGATTTTTCGATTTTTTATTCTCATTATTTGGGTTAGTAATTTTAACACCAATTTTGTTAGTTATTTCATTTTTAGTTTTTTGTACAACGGGGGGACCTGTTTTTTACAAACAAATTCGTGTTGGAAAAAATAATAAGGATTTTGTTCTTTATAAATTCCGTACAATGAACACCGGTTCCGATAGAAAAAGTTTGCTTACTGTTGGAGATAAAGACTCACGAATTACTAATATCGGTCGTTTTTTAAGAAAACACAAACTTGACGAGTTGTCTCAGCTATGGAATGTGTTAAAAGGAGATATGAGTTTGGTGGGTCCCCGCCCCGAAGTGCGAAAATATGTAAACTTATACAATGAAGAACAAAAACGGGTTTTGAATGTTCGTCCGGGAATTACTGATTATGCATCCATTGCTTTTGTAGATGAAAACAGGATTTTAGCCCTATCTAAAGACCCTGAAAAAGAATACATCGAAACAATATTACCCAAGAAGTTGGAATTAAATCTGCGCTATATAGAAAACCGCAGTGTGAGAGAGTATTTCAAAATATTGTTGCTTACCCAAAAATCTATTTTTCGCATTCGAGTAAACTCTCCCTCTCCAATTTTGCGCGAAACAAACCATTTCTAAAATAAAACAGTATATCCCTTTGAAATGTACCTTCGCATCCTGAAAGCCTTCACTTGATGAAAGAAAAACTTAATAAGTTGATACCTATTATATTTTAGTACATCACTAATGAAACTTTATTTCATCAAATTAAGAAAACTTGGGTTGTTTTTAAATTTCTTAAATTCAGCGTCTTTTTTTGCCTGTAAAATATAGGAATTATCTAAATTTATGGCTTCCCTCAGGTTATTAATCACGTCGTTTTCAACATTTTGACGGGCACCTATAACGGCGGCTAAGTAGAATGCTTTGGCATCTTTGGGTTGCACGCAATCAATAGTTGATTTTGCAGCACCGTATTCTTTGTTTAACAGTTGTGATAAAGCAACGGAATACTCACAACTGCGAGTTCCCATAGAATTAAGGGCGCCGGAATAATCACCTTCTAAAATTTTGAAGATTCCCAAGTTAAAATCTTGTTTTACAGGATCAACCTGTGCTTTTTGCGAAGACTCAAACGCTTTTTTAGATTCCTCTTTTTTACCATCAAGGAAATACAAAATTCCCATATTGTTCAACACGAAGCCATTGTTTGGGAAAATAGCATTGGCTTTGTCTAAAAGACTTTGTGCATCTTCTAGTTTTGATTTAGAGCCGGTTTTAAGAAAATCATTGACAGCCAAAATTCCCATATTGTTGTAGGCTCTCCAGTCGTTCTGAGACGCCTCGTCATCAATAATTTTTTTGTATAATTTAGCTTTTTCGGTAAGGTCTATGGTTAATGCAGCGGCATACAATTTCTCATTAGTATTTAATCTTGATGGGTCTGTTGTTGCCAATTCAAGTATTTCCTCATCGGTAAAGTTGTTTTTATTGCAGGTAATATCCATTTCTGCCCGACGGAGCGGAGGAAGAATAATTTCAGCAATTTCTGTGAAGATATCGGTCATCTCTCTGATTCTTTGTTCTCTTGCCGAGGACTCTCTTTGAGAGCGCACTACATTTAAAATTTGGTTTTTTTCTCTAATATTTGATTTTTCAACAGCTAATTCAAAACCCGACCAGTCTTCTCCTTTTGCATTGTAAACGTAGGCAATATCAGGGAATACCACATCCTTGAGTTTCATTTTATATTTTTTAGCATACTCTTTTTTCCAATCTTCTATTTGTTTATGTAACCACTTTTTACCCTGGTCGAAACGTTTTTCGGAAAGTCCCTGGTTGAGCAATTCTTCGCCTTCCGGGGATGCCCAGCCTGATATCACAATTTTTTGGATATTTCTATTGTTTTCTATCGCATTAAAAAGATAGTTTTTCATCTCTGCCAAAATTTGTTTTGCATTATCATTTTTATTTAACGGCAAATTCCAGTTCATGTCAAACTTATTTACCTCAAAGTAGATATTTCCAGTTTTGGTTTCAAATTCCGGTTTATAGTTATGGGAAGCATACAACAGAATCGTTCCGTTTCCGGGTTTATCGCCCAACACGGGATTCATCCCAATTCTTGAAGATGTGTTGGAAACACCCTCACCAATCCTGAGGGGTTTATAGGTGAACGATTTTTTTCCTGCTTTAGCGGTACCAATGGCATAAATACCCTGGTCGGTTAGGTTTTCCTGAAACAGGAAACTGCCCGAAGTGGTAAAAGAGCCACCGGCTTTAAATGGGATAACCGTTCCCTGCACTTTCGATTTTTCTCCCACTAAGGTAATGGTTTTGATTTCCGTTTTGTCGGTTCCGTTTTCATCCATAAACACAGGCACTTGAATCTCCACAGAGGCATTCTTTTTCATAAATTTGGGAGGAACTTCTCCTTTCACAGCGTATTCCACTTTACCTCCCTTGTTTTCCAAATCAGGGTTTTCAAGTTTCATAGAAATTTTGTTTGTAGGAACCATTTTTCCTAATCCGCAACTGCATACAAAAAGAGCTACGAGCACAATAATCGATAAAAGTGTAATTTTTTTCATCTTTTTATAAATTTTAATAATTTGTTGAATGATTACAATGTATAGTCGGCAAAAATAGCAAAAAAATTAAATATGGTGTTTTTTTGGGTTAAAGTTACAGGGCAAAATCATTAAAATTTGCTTAACCCTTATCATTAGAATAAATTACAGAACCATTCTCCTATACAGTTTCAACGTTGTACGTTGTGAACGTGCCCTAATTCCTTTTCTTTTTTAA
>JAIRVY010000047.1 GCA_031253655.1 Bacteroidales bacterium | reverse complement strand
AAGTGTTAAAAGTTATTGGTTGCTCTTTTGATGAATCAGAAATTGCAATTCTCAAACAACGTGCTCATTACGAAAGAGAAAGAATGTATGGGGCTACATTATTTGACCCAATTGAAAAGGAAGATTTACAGGTAATTGATAATGATTGCATTCAGGTAATTGGTCCGGAAATGCGTACCCCAAATCAGGGTACGCAAAAGGTTTAAGGTTTATTACGAAGTCTTCTTATTATTTACTTCTCTATCATCTTTAACGCTTCCTTTACCTCCTCCACAGTACCCACGCACTCAAAGGGTTTCGTGGTTTCTTTGCCGGTGAGTTGGTTCAAAAAATGCTCTATTTCCGGTTTATTTAACAAATCTTCCCCAAAAATTTGCAGAAGTACGGGTTTTTCAATAAAAGGCGCTAAAATAATGTAGGCAAATAAACATTTGGGACAATTACAACACCATTTGTTCTCTTTACTCCCTGCATTGCAACTCCTGAAAACAGAGAAATATTGTGGATAGCCGGCAAACTTTTCAGCAATTTGTAATTCTGAAAATGAGCGCAAGTAACTATAATAATGGGCGCAGTTACCCATATATTGTTTTACATATTGTTGGAAATCTATTTCAAATTCCAACGACTTGGAATACTGATGATTCACCTCTGTTCCCAACACAGTTGCTTCGTTAGCGCTTCCCTCATTCGACAATGCAATACTGCGCGTATTTGTTCCGTAACTTACTAACAATGCATAAAATGCCAGCATCGCAGAAAAGGGAGTATGACCGTTTAGAAAACCCTGCTCATTGCAGCGTAACAAATTCTTATCAATCTCTCTTTCTAAAACAACAATATCTTCAACTTCCTTAAATCCTGCTACCCCTGCACAATCCAACGTAGCGCCACGCGGATTGATAATGAAAGGAATAACTTCGCTTTTCTTTATTAATTCCTCTAAAGTTACCACTGAATCCTTGCCTCCCCCAACCGGTACAATTACTCTTTGCGATTCTTCAATGGGTTTGAAGCATAAACAAGAATAAGATTTTGCCTCATCTGCAAAAGTAAATTTTACAAAGTTATCAATCTTACAATTAATTTCATTTTGATAAAAAAACTCTCCCAAGCCTTTGTAATAGAGTTTTTTCCACCAATCTATCTGTGCCTCATTCAAAATGTAATTATGTATAACAATGAGAGACGAACAAGTTGCTTTCCAATAACTTAGCAATTCAATCAAACCAATGTTAAAAATTAATCCCTCTATCTCATCCGGATTCAAGGTTTGCGCATATTTTCCCAATTTCAGAGTCATTTTAGGAGAAAATGAAAGTTCATTCACTTGAAAGAAAAATTGCATCAATATTTCATTATCAATCACTTGAAAACGATAGTTGACATAATGAAAATCAGAGTATTTCTGTCCTAAAGTATGAAATTTTTCTAAATTGTTGGGCATAATCTATTTCAATATTTCATTAATAGTACTACACTCTTCAAGTTTTTCCTTGTGCAACCAATAAGTTTTCAATCCTGCCAGTTGCGCGCCAAAAATATGCCGTTTAATATCATCTATGAAAAGCGTTTCTTTGGGAATGAGTTGCTGTTCTCCGCAAATTTTAAGAAACGCTTCCGGTTTAGGCTTTTTAATTCCTAATGTATGTGAATAGTAAGATTTTTCAAAAAGGGTTTCAAAAATATTCTCACCGAATTTTTCGGTAACATAGCGCTCAAATTCCAAGCAATTAATTTCATTGGTATTGCTGAAAAGAAACAGGCGATACTTTTTTTTTAGTTTTTCAAGAAGGTGTACTCTAACTGCGGGAAGATCAATCAAAATAGCATTCCAAGCGTTATCAATTTGCGAATCTGTTAGCAGGGATGGAGATAACGAGCGGATAAAATTGCGAAATTGCTTAGGGGATATTTTTCCTTCTTCAAAGAGGTCAATTTCAGGAGCTTGCTCTGCCCGGGTATAAAGTGCTTCAAAGTTCTGTAATCCGTACGAGCGGAAAGTATCGGCAATATTTTCATAGCGGATATCGTAAATTACCCCCCCCAAATCTAAAATGATATTTTTAATAACTGCTTTCAAGATTCTATTTTTTTACTTCATAATTCTTAACTCTTAATAAAAACCATATTTACTCCGAAGAAAAAACGATTACGTAAAAATGATTTATTATTGGCAATTTTCCGCTCTTTTTCGATAATTTTTTCCATTTTTCGTTTTTTAAAGCAAAAAGGCGGATAAAAACGGATATATTGCGTTTCTTTTTCTAAATAGTCAAAGTTTTCTTTTTCAAATAATTCTACCCATTTTTTTTCAGTTCTTATATTTTCATTTCCCAGAAGCATTTTTTCCTGCAATTTTGAATCATAATATTCAATAATACGCTTATTTCCTCTTTGAGCATACAAAATTGCCCTGCGGGGTAAACAACCTCCGTTTTCTTCAACCAATATTATTTTTCCTCCTTTTTTAAGAATTTTGTTAAAGATTTTCAGTGATTCTTCCACCGGCTCAATGTGGTGCAATGTGTCTTGTAGAATAATGTAATCGAAACTGTTATTATCAAAGTTCGATTCTAAAATATTTTGATATTCAAAGATGACATTTTCAATATTTCCATAATTACTCCACTGTTTTTTTCTATTCGCAATCTTATCAAAATAATATTCGAGGGTAGTACCTGTTGTCCGTATATTATTCATACTTAAATATATTGCCGTTGTTCCATAGCCGCAGCCGCAATCTAAAACTGTAATATTTTCTTTTTTTTCAATATGTTTGTCAATAAAGTTCAAACGTTGCAAAAAATAGGCTTTTCTAAACTCTTTTTGTGCGTTTGAGCCGTAATTCAGTTTGTAATAGGGAAAAAAATGTGAATTTTCTTCTAATTCTCTCAAAAACAGGCCAAAAAAAACAGTAGTTGTCATTTATTAATTACAAAATTCAAGAATTATATTCCAAAACTGTTGTGCTGATATATCCCAAGAAAAATCACGATTTCTCTCCTTGCCAAGTTGTAACAGCATTTCACACAATTGTTTATCAGAGATAATTCTATCCATTGCATCGGCAATTTCTTTAATGGAAAACGGATTTACCAATATGGCAGCATCGCCAGCTACTTCAGGCATTGAGGATACATTAGAAGTGATTACCGGAACGTGTGCCGCAAATCCTTCTACAATAGGAATGCCAAATCCTTCAAAAAGAGATGGATAAACTAACGCCACCGCACTCGAAACCACTCTATTCATTTCAATAGTAGATAGATAACCTGTAAAAACTATATCTTGTTTGTTCTTCAGTTTGTTAAAAGTGTTTTTAATATCCTTATCCCAATATTTGTTTGAACCTGCGAAAACAAACTTGTAACCTGCATTTTTCTCGCAAAATTCATCAAAAGCCAGCATTATTCGTTGCACATTCTTGCGTTTGTGTGCCGAACCCACAAAAACAAAATAGGGAACCCCGTTAGTTAACTCTTTCGTTGTCTCCTCTTTGATTTTTACAGCCACCTTAAAAAAATCATCAGCAGCCGCATTGTAAATAACACTAATCTTGTCGGAAGGGATGTTGTACAAATTTGAAATATCCTGTTTAGAGAACTGAGAAACAGTAATTAAACGGTCTGCTTTTTTTGCAAAACGGGGGAAGAAATATCTGTAATATTTTAATTTTAAGTAGGATATAAATTCAGGATAATGTTCAAAGTTAACATCGTGAATTACATTGATGGTTTTTATACTTGTTCCTAAACAATTCCAGCCATCGGGGGAGATAAAGAGGTCTATTTTCTCTTTTCGGAGTGCTTTCTTTATCCCTATTTCAAAAAAAAGTATCCACAATAGTGGGTGTCTTGCCTTGGGGCGAACAACTACGGGTTTGACATTTGGAGCAAAAATAAAGTAAGGGTCGGATGGTCTGTCGAAAAAGAAAACAAACTCGTATTCAGGATGTTGGATTACAATACGTTTAAAAATCTCGTAGGTAAACCATGCGATTCCGTCCATTTTTTCTTTGACAAAAAGTCGTGTATTGACCCCAATTCTCATAAACTACAATTAAAGTATGGCTCCTGAAAACACTGGGCCATCTTTACAACAACGTTTCATTCCCTCTTTTGTTTTACAGGCACAAACAAGGCACGCTCCGATGCCGCACGCCATCCGGCTTTCCATTGAAAGCCATACCGGAACTTGTTGACTATCACAAAATTCTTTCACTTTCATCATCATCAATTCAGGACCACAGGTGAAAATAGCATTGTAGTTTTGAGGGTTAAAAATGTTGGTAACAAATCCTTTATATCCCTCTTTTCCGTTTTCGGTAGCGATAAACATTTTTTCGCAAACTTCCGCAAATGCTTCAATAGCAAAAAGTTCATCTTTATAACCAAGATAAATATCTACTTTGCAGCCGTTCTTTTTCAGTTGTTTTGCGGTTTCAAAAAGAGGTGGAATTCCAATTCCGCCTCCCACTAAGGCAATATTACCGGAGAATTCGTGGCAGGGGAATCCGTTGCCCAACGGACCAAGCAGTTCAATGTCGGCTTTGGGTTCAAGTTTTGATAGTTTATCTGTTCCTTTCCCAACTACTTTGTATAGAAAATGGAGTTTATCATTATCAACATTATAAACACTAATCGGACGCATAAGAGGTAAATCGTCCTCCCAGGCTTTAAGCATATAAAACTGTCCGGGGAGAATCTGTTCCTCATTTTTTGCCACAATTAAATGAAAGATATTGGTGGCTAATTGTGTTTGAAAAAGAACTTTTGAAGTAATTAATTGCATAAAAAGTGGATTTTGCGTTATAAATAATTACAAATTTCTAAATATAAACTCAGTCATTTTTGTATAGAGGTGTAGTCGGGTATTCCCACCGGAAATATTGTGGTTTTTGTTAGGATAAAAAAACATTTCATATTGTTTACCGGCTTTATTTAAGGCGTCTGCCAAAGCTATGGAGTTTTGAAAGTGTACGTTATCATCTGCGGTACCGTGAACAATCAAAATTTTTCCCTGCATTTTGTCTGCCCAAAATACCGGAGAATTTTCGTCGTATCCCTGCGGATTTTCTTGCGGAATACCCTGAAAACGCTCGGTGTAAATGTTGTCGTAGTAGCGCCAGTTGGTAACGGGTGCTACCGCAATTGCCAAAGAAAAAGCTCCTTCTCCTTTAAGGAGCGATAAAGCAGAAAGATATCCCCCGAAACTCCATCCCCAAATGCCAATTCTTTCCGAATTTACATAAGGTAATGTTTTCAGATAGCGAGCAAAAGCAATTTGATCGTCGCTTTCATTTTTTCCCATTTGTTTGTAAATCACTTTCTTAAATGCTTCACCTTTTCCCCCTGAGCCGCGCCCATCGGCACAGGCAATAATATATCCGTGTTGCGCAAGATATTGATACCATCCTTCAATGTTAAAATTTTTGGTAACTTCCATCGAGCCGGGACCTCCGTAGGTATAAACCAACACAGGATATTGTTTGTCAGGGTCAAAATCAGCCGGTTTCATCATCCAATAATCCATTATGATCCCCTCAGAACTTGTAAATTGGTAGAATTCTTTAGTCACACAATGAAACTCCTCCATTTTTTTCTTCAGATTGGCATTCTCTTGCAAAACCCTTATCTCATTTCCTTTATTATCATATATCGAATGATAATGTGGTTTTGAAGGAGTAGAATACGTATTTCTATAATAATTACCTGTAGAACTGAATGTTGTGGTATTCCAGCCATATTCATTAGAGAGACGTATTTTCTTCTTACCCGAAAAATCAATAACAAACAGATTCCGTCCCAACGGGTCTGCTTCATTCGACAAATAATAGATTTGTTTTGTTTTTTGATTCACATACTCAATTGAAGCCACTTCCCAGTTTCCGGAAGTCAATTGTTTGATATTTCCGTCAAAATCAACAAAATAGATATGGTTGTAGCCATTTCGTTCCGAAGTTAGAATCATTGAATTATTGTTCGATAAAAAGTAATACAGATTGGAAACATTTAACCAATAGGGGTTAGTGTCTGAAAAAGTTAATAAATAGTTGTGATTCAATACATTATATTTATAGAAATTCAATTTGTTTTGCGTTCTGTTTAATTGCAAAATCATAATATCTGTGGAGTTGTTAAGCCAAAACAGGCGTGGGTAATAAACTTCTACCGAGGTTTCTATTTCCGCCTTTTCAATTTTCTTATTATCAGTGTTATAGAAAAATATATCTACTTTTGCATTGTCTTCGCCGGCTTTCGGGTATTTGTATTTATATTCTTCGGGATAGAGATTGCCCCACATCGTCATAGAGAATTCTTTCACATTACTTTCATCGAAACGCATAAAGGCTATATATTTTCCATTTGGCGACCACCAGAATGTTTTACTCATATCCAATTCCTCTTCGTGAACCCAGTCAGAAACTCCGTTTAAAATATTGTTTTCCTTTCCGTCAAAAGTAACCTGTTCCTCTTTTTTGGTTTTCAAATCCATATAAAAAAGATTATTATTTCGCACAAAAGCCACCTTGTCGCTGTTGTCTGAAAAAGTAGGAAAACTTATTTTTTCTGCTGAGATTTTACTTACGGGTATCAAAGATTTCTCCTTTATATCAAACACATAATAATATCCTTTTGAAGTTCTACGATAGATATATTCAACTTCAGTAGCCAGCAGAATTTTATCTTCTTTTTTAGAAAAGGAATAGGAATGAATTTTTTCGATGGTTAAACTATCGTTAGACAAAGAGTCTAACAATTCGTCTGATAAAACTGTGGAAATATAATCTCCGGAAGCGAAATAATGGAGATGGATTCCGGTTTTTGTAAGTTCGGAATATCTATCGCTGGATGGCAGGAGTTGAAAATGGGCAATTCTTTCGCTATGCAAAGTTCCTTTTGAGAATATATCCTCCAGAGTAAGTGGTTGTGAAGATGCTGTAATTGAAATAATTACAAATAGGGTGAAAAATATCTTTTTCATAATGGGTGAATCGTTAATGAGATTGCAAAGATAGTAGTTGAATTTGAATATGGTGCCTTATTCAGCAACAAAAAAAAATCCCCACTTAGTTGGAAGTGTGGTAAAAATATCAAAAATTCAATTCAGGGATGAAAAATAATGTTATTTTCGCGACGTTAAATTAACGATATGGAATATACAGCAATCTTTCAAAAAATGGATAACGGTTGGTATTTTGCACAATGTGAACAAGTACCAGGCGCAATGACACAGGGCGCAACGATTGAAGAGGCAAAAGAAAATCTAAAAGAAGCATTGCAACTTGTTCTTGAGGCTGAAAAAGACTTAGGAATTAAAAGAGATAATGTAACCCGCATGAAATTAGAATTTGCATGAAGCGATTAAAGCTCATTAATCACTTAACAGAAAACGGTTGCATACTTTATAGAGAAGGCGGTAATCATACAATTTTCTTTAATCCGCAAACAATGGAAACATCAGCCATTCCAAGACACAATGAAATAGGTGATTTATTTTGCAATAAAATTTGTAA
>JAIRVY010000151.1 GCA_031253655.1 Bacteroidales bacterium | reverse complement strand
CTGTCGAAATGCCGCCGCCGCATTTTCCGCCCCTCCCATATAGCAAAATTGTGCTGTCATTCCGAGCGCAGCGAGGAATCCCATTCATAACGCCTCAAACTAATTTTTAACCTTTTTTTAACAAAAAAAACATACTTTCGCCACCTACCTATAAAAATATCTATGCACCCCATTTCTATTACCGGTTTATCAAAAAATTTCGGCAAATTGGCTGCCCTGAGAGGCGTTGATATGACTGTTAATCAAGGAGAAGTTCATGCCTTCCTTGGTCCAAACGGCGCAGGAAAAACCACCACCATACGCTGCCTACTCGGCATATTGAAAGCCAATAGCGGCAAAGTTGAAATATTTGGAAAAGATGCATGGAAAGATGTAGTAGAACTGCATAAACGCTTAGCATACGTTCCCGGAGAAGTCAATCTGTGGGAGAATCTTACAGGTGGCGAAGTGATTGACCTGATTCTTTCGTTGCGCGGTGCAAAATATAACAAACAACGAAAAGAACATTTTTTGCAACGTTTTGAACTTGACCCAACTAAAAAATGCCGCACCTACTCGAAAGGAAATCGCCAAAAAGTGGCACTTGTCTCCGCTTTTGCCTCAGACGTAGAACTTTATCTGTTTGACGAACCCACCAGCGGGTTAGACCCACTTCTTGAAAAAGTTTTTCAAGAAACTGTTTTAGAATTCAAAAATAAAGGATGCAGTGTGCTACTGTCAAGCCATATTATGAGTGAAGTGGAGAAACTTGCCGATAGAGTAAGTATCATCAAAGAGGGAAAGATTGTACTCAACGGTGCAATGAAAGATATTGCTGCACAGGGAAAAAAATTAGAAGACCTGTTTCTATCACAATACGAAGGGAGGAAATAGTAATGACAGTGAACCATAAAAAGTATGTTGGTTTTATTATTAAAAGAGACTGGATAATTTCTACGGTGTGGTTGCTGGCACTAGGTGCATTTGCTTACCTACTGGCGGTATTGTATCCTAGCCTCTTCCCTGATGAGACCTCCATGCAAGGAATTATTGCCACTACAAATACCCCTCCGATGATTGCCATGATGGGGCCTGTGTACGGAATTGATGCTATAAATATCGCCATACTGATGAGTCAGGAATGTCTGATTTGGTTTGCCATCGCAGTAATTGTTATGAATATTTTCTTTGTGAACCGCTACACCCGCACGGATGAGGAACTTGGCAGACACGAAATGCTTGTTGCGCTTCCGCTGGGAAGACTAACCAACAGTAGCACTATAGTTTTTTTATCTTTTATGTTAAACTTCATTGCAGCAGGTTTTATCGCGTTTCTTACACTTGCCTCCCAAATGGACGGGGTAAATCTTTGTGGTGCTTTGATATACGGGTTTTCTATTGGAATGCAAGGTTTTGTGTTTGCGATGTTTACTTTGTTAGCTGCACAACTCTTCTCAACGGCAAGAGACAGTATGGGGATAGCCTTTGCACTGTTGGGAGTATCCTATCTGCTTCGTGCTTATGGTGATATGAATAACCATTGGCTCTCGTATGTTTCTCCGATGGGTTTGGGGTTGAAAGTAGAGGCGTTTTATAACAACAATTTTATCCCAATTCTCATTTTGTTTGCAGAGGCGATGGTACTTGCAGGTGTTGCGTTGTGGATCAATTCGCGAAGAGATAGTGGTGCAGGTACTTTTCCGGCGCGAAAAGGGAAAGCGCACGCAGGTAAATTTCTTCAAACACCCTTAGGTTTTGCCTGGAGACTATCCCGTAACGGATTCTATGCATGGGCAATAGGTATTTTTGTTTTCGGCGTAAGCTACGCCTCAGTAATTGGCGAACTTGACAATTTTGTGGAAGGAAACGAGATGATTAAACTTATGCTGCAAGGAGAGGGAGGAACAGCTCAATTGGTAGATGCGTTCATTGCCCTGTTGAACAGATTAATGGCTTTGCTCGTTGCCATTCCGATGATAAATTGCATTAACAGAGTAAGAAACGAAGAGAAAAGGGGAAGAATAGAACTTATTGCAGCCACAGCTGTTCCCAGAGAAAAGATTATGGGAAGTTTTATTATAATATCTGTTTTTGAAATAGTTATGTTAACTTTTTTGGGAGCTTTTGGACTTTATGTAGCGGCTGATTCTTCCGAGCTTGTTGCTTTTGATGAATTGCTGAAAGCAGCATTTGTGCATTTGCCGGCATTATTTGTGATGTTGTCATTTACTATCTTTCTGGTAGGATTGTTTCCTAAATTTACCTCTTTGATTTGGGCGTTGTTTGCGTATTCCTTTATTATTTTCTACTTTGGGAAACTTTTCAATGTGCCAAACTTTGCTGCAAAACTATCGCCGTTTGATCATATTCCGAAATTGCCCGTACAGGAGTTTTCCGTAGCACCAATACTAATAATGAGTGCCTTAGCCTGTTTTTTTTGCGCACTGGGCGTTTATTATTTCGGAAAAAGAGACCTAAATAAGTAACAAGCGACAAGAGACGAGTGATGAAGGACAAGTATTATTTAATATTTAATATTTAAGATTTAAGAAACGATGTCTAAGAATTTACGATATTACATTTTTTTAGTTTTTTCGATGTTTTTTTGGGGAGGTTCGTTTGTGTTGACGAAATATTTACTGATTGACTTTCACCCAATTACACTTATTTTTTTGCGTTGCGTTATAGCAACAATTGTATTTGCAGGATTCTGTATAGCTTTGTTTAAAAAGGCGTTTATCATTGCCAGGAAAGACCTTAAATATTTTATTGGACTTGCTTTTTTTGAGCCTTTTATCTATTTTTTATTTGAAAACTACAGTTTACTATATTGCGATGCTTCAGTGGTTTCTGTGATAATAGCTACTATTCCGTTGTTTGTGGCATTGATGGCTGTGTTAGTATTCAAAGAAATACTGAGCAAACTCAATTACTTTGGAGTCATATTGTCAATTTTTGGGATTGTAATTATGTTGTGGCGTAGTTTTATGCATGCAGATTTTAGATTCGTTGGGGTTTTCTTAGCATTTGGGGCAGTCTTTTCTACCATTGGGTACAATTACTTTCTAAAAAAAATCCCCACTACATACAATTCCTTTGTAGTGATTACCTGGCAAAATATTTTCGGATTAATAGCCTTTTTACCATTTGTATTTTTGGTAAATGACATAGAGGCTTTCAAACTACAATATCAAGCACTTGGAGACATTACAAATTTATCGTTTCTGTTAATGTTGGCAATTCTTTGTTCAACGGTAGCGTTTATTCTCTACATAGCCTCCATGCGCAAGATGGGATTGGCACGAACCAACATCTTCGTAAATCTCATTCCGGTAATGACGGTAACTATTGCTTATTTTGTACTGAAAGAAGATATAACGATATCGAAAATTGTAGGAATTTGTATTGTGATTACGGGGATTTTCTTAGTGCAGCACAAGCGGGGTGGGTAAATATTTCTCTATCTTTGCGCCTCAATTCATTACTATGATAGAAACCCCACAAACTCCATTCGGAAATCGTATTGTAGAAGTGCTATCTAAAAGCGGTAAAGATAAATATAACTACAAACAAATCGCCGCTAAAGTGGGCGTTTTCGATAAAAAAGGCCGTGATGCAGTGAAGCAAATTATCGGCGACTTTGTGAATGCAAATATAATAATTCACACAGGAAGAGATAAATATAGTATCAACCCCAAATATTTAACCAAAGAAAATACCGGTAAAAACTATGTTATTGGAAAACTTTCGATAAGTAAAAACGGCACCGCTTATGTAATAACTGAAACTGCCAATGATGAAGATATTTTTATTGCAGAGGGAAATCTATACAATGCGTTGCATAACGATATTGTTAGAGTTAATGTTTTTCCGGCACGCAAAAAACGGCGCCCTGAAGGGCAAATTGTGGAAATTGTAGAGCGCAGCAAAAAGCAAATTGTGGGCACCCTCTCTATCTCGAAAGGGATTGCCTATTTTATTCCCGATAACCCATCCTTTCGTCGCGATATATTAATCCCCGGACGTTTACTGAATGGCGCTAAATCCGGCGAAAAAGTAGTTGTGGTTATTACCGATTGGATTGCAGGAACAAGAAGTCCACTAGGCGAAGTTATACACGTGTTGGGAAAACCCGGAGACAATAACGTGGAAATGGCCGCAATTCTTGCCGAATTTGACTTCCCGCTGAAATTTAATGAGGTTGTTGAAAAAGAGTGCGAAAAGATTGATGCCGATATTCCGAAAAAAGAAATTAATTTGCGAAGAGACTTTAGAGATATCATAACATTTACCATTGACCCCGCAGATGCCAAAGACTTCGACGATGCCATCTCTTACGAAAACCTCGGAAACGGTGTGCATCGTATAGGAATCCATATCGCCGATGTTTCTTACTATGTAAAACCGGAATCCGCCATCGATAAAGAAGCATACGACCGAGGAACTTCCGTGTATTTGGTGGACAGAACTATCCCAATGTTGCCCGAAAAACTTTCGAATGAACTGTGTTCGCTAAGACCTCTGGAGGATAAACTTTGCTATAGTGCCGTTTTTGATTTAGATAATCATGCTAAAATTCAAAAGGAGTGGTTTGGTAGAACCGTCATAAACTCTAACAGACGTTTTGACTACGACGAAGCACAGGAAATTATTGAAACAAAACAAGGAGATTTTGCAGATATTGTTTTACAAGTTCATGAATTGTCGCAAAAAATTCGCCAACAACGTTTTGATAATAACGCCATTAACTTTGAAACAGAAGAAGTACGCTTTAAATTGGATGAAAACGGAAAACCTATCGGCGTTTATTTGAAAAAAGATAGAGAGGCAAACTGGCTCATTGAAGAGATGATGTTGTTGGCAAACAAAAGAGTAGCAGAAAAAATCGGTAAAAAAACTTCACGATTTAGAGAAGTTAAAACATTTGTGTATCGTATTCACGATGAACCGATTGGAGATAAAGTAGAGAACTTTAAGAGTTTTGTGGCAAAATTGGGACTGGAACTGAAGACCGGAAATCGTAAACAGTTTACACAATCGCTGAACACTATGCTGAAAGATGCCAAAGAGCGAAACGAATATGAATTACTCTCTAAACTCTCTATCCGAATGATGGCGCGGGCGGTATATTCAACGGATAATATCGGGCACTATGGGCTGGCGTTTCCCTACTATACCCATTTCACTTCCCCCATTCGCCGCTACCCTGATTTATTGGTACACAGATTATTGGATGCTTATCTAAAAGAAAAACCATCGGTGAACAAAAACCAATACGAAGAGTTGTGCAAGCATTGTTCTAAAATGGAGCAGAAAGCTGTTGAGGCAGAGCGTACTTCTATCAAATATAAACAAGCCGAATATTTAGCCGACAAAATTGGACAAGTTTTTGATGCAACAGTGAGCGGAATCTCAAAATGGGGTGTTTTTGCCGAATTGAAAGAAACCAAATGTGAAGGGGTTATTCCCATCAAACGTTTTGACGATGATTTTTATTACATTGATGATGACAACTTTACACTTACGGGCTTGCACACCGGAAAGAGTATCAAGTTTGGTGATACTATAAAAGTAAAAGTGATTGAGGTGGATTTGCAAAAGAAAACGATGACGTTTGATGTTATTTAACGATATGGGGATAATTATAAGACAAAGTATCAAGGGAACTATCGTGAACTATATCGGTACGGCAATCGGTATGATTACTTACTTTTTTATTATTCCGAAGTACCTAACATTAGAAGAAATGGGATTAAACCGCACATTTATTGATGCCGGCATCCTATTTGTATCTCTTGCACAAATTGGCACTAATTCTTCTATATTGCGTTTTTTTCCTTACTTCAAAGACCCTCAAAAGAGAGATAATGGCTTTTTCTTCTGGACGTTACTAATTCCCTTTATTGGTTTTCTTATCTATTTCATTCTTTTTCTTATTTTCAAATATTTAATTGCAAGTTATTTCTTGGAAAAATCGGAATTACTGGTAAACTACCTTTATTTTATTCTTCCTTTGGGCTTTTTCATGTTGTATCAAACAGTTTTTGAGACAAATTCTATTGTATTACAGCGAATTGTGTTGCCGGCTTTTGTTAGAGAAGTGGGTGTAAGGCTAATGTTGTTAATTTCCTATATTTTGTTTGCCTATGATTTTCTTACATTAACAGGTTTAATAGTTTCTATTTGTTGCACTTATGGAATCGCTGCCGGTATTAATCTGGGGTATCTTTTTCATTTGGGTCGTATATCGTTAAAACCTAACTTTAAACATATTACAAAACCATTGTGTAAAGATTTCTTGTTTTACACATTTTTCTTGATGGGGTCTGCATTAACAACTGCTTTTGTGCCGAGTATAGGGATGTTTATTATTGGTGCACAATTAGGTTTGGCATTTGCTGCAATTTATGGTTTTGCAAGGCACATCATTGCCTTAGTCGAGATTCCATATCGCTCATTAGGAGCCATTTCTAATCCACATGTTTCTCAGACTGTAAAAGATAATAATTTTGTTGAAACCAACCGCTTTATTAAAAAAGTATCCCTGCATCAATTTCTTATAAGTACAGCAATCTTCTTTCTAGTTTGGATTAATATTGACCTGATTTTTCAAATTGTTCCAAATGGTGCAAGTTTAGCACCCGGTAAATGGGTTGTATTTTTCTTAGGAATGAATGCAATTTTGCTTACCTCTCTCTCTATCGGTGGAACCACTTTAAGTTTTTCTAAATATTACTACTATTCTTTGGTGTTAACATTAATACTCTCAACCACAGCAGTAATAATGAATGTATTGTGTATTCCGGTTTGGGGCATTAACGGTGCAGCAATAGCCACCCTGTTTGCTTCATGCCTCTACTACCTGCTATTATTAACTTTGGTGTTTTGGAAGTTGAAAGTAATCCCTCTAAGTTGGAAACATATCAATGTCTTAACAGTAATATTGGGATTATTCTTGCTTAATTACCTTTGGATACAATACGCTACGCCATTAATCATTCGTACGCCAACGCTGTGGGTGGCATTCTTCGAAGCCCTACTCCGCACTACTTTACTCGGAGGAATAGGGTTTTTGTGCGTTTACTTCGGAAATATCTCTGAAGAAATGAACAAACTGATTAACAAATTAAGAGTCAAGAATTAAAAATTAAGAGACGAAATACCTTAAACTTTAAACGATGAAAATTATAGGCATTACAGGCACAATAGGCGCAGGGAAAGGGACAATTGTAGATTATTTAGTTAACAATTACGGATATAAACATTATTCTGTACGCAACTATTTAATTGATGAAGCCACGAAGCAGAGTTTACCTTTGAATCGCGATACCTACGTTAAAATTGCAAATGAATTGCGGGAAAAACACTCACCCTCCTATATTATTGATGAATTGTATAAAGAGGCTGAAAAAAATGGTGTTAACGCTGTTATTGAAAGCATTAGAACCTACGGCGAGATTTCTTCTCTGCGCACCAAAGAGAATTTCTCCCTTTGGGCAATAGATGCAGACCCAAAAATAAGATTTGAACGTATTGTTGCCCGCCATTCGGAAACCGACAAGATTTCATTTGATACTTTTTTAGAAAACGAGCAGCGCGAAATGAATACCGATGCCCCCACCAAACAAAACCTCGCAGAATGTATTCGCCAAGCAGATATTTTGTTTACCAACGATAACAGCATCGAAGAGTTGTACAAACAAATTTTATGTTTATTTGCCATTCATTCTATATAAGAATTAATCACTATGATTGAAAAAAAAACATCTAAAGGAGATCTGGAAAACAGGAAAATCACCTTTTTTCTTTTAGGAATGGTGATTGTTACAGGAATAATTTATGCAGCACTCGAACTTTTTGCGATGAGCGAAAAAACTTACTATTTTATTCCACGAAATAGCGATTATTTAGTTGTTTTAGAGGAAGAAATAATTCCAACCAACGATGTTCCGGTATATTCCTCTTCAACACAGTTTATGAAACAGGAAGAAACCATTCTTCAAGTGGTTAGCGATAATATTCATGTAAATACAGTTTTCGATTTTAACCCCGATTTTACGATTGATGATATTGTAGTGAGCGAATACGCCCCAGTGGAGGTGAGTGGTGAAGCGATTGACCAAATTTACTCTATGCGTAATATTGAAGAGATGCCGGAACCCGCCGGCGGATTTGATGCGATGTATGCCTTCCTCTATTCGCATCTAAAATATCCCGAAAATGCCCGAAAAAACAGAATTACCGGAAGAGTAGTAATCGAGTTTGTTGTGGAAAAAGACGGATCGATAGGAAAAGTCAGAATTGTAGCAGGTATAGACCCCGAACTCGACAAAGAGGTAGTGCGCGTGATTAATATGCTCCCCAAATGGAAAGCCGGAAAACATACAGGTAGAATAGTCCCTTGTTATTACCAATTACCCATTAATTTTAATATAAAATGACATATTTTGGAAAAGAGAACTTTTATTTTTGATGGAAAAGCAAAACAACTGTACGCTACGGACGACCCTGCGCGGGTAGTTATTCTGTATAAAGACGACATATCTGCTTACAATGGCATTAAAAAATCCTCTATTCATAATAAAGGAATTTTAAACAACAAAATTTCGGAAATCATCTATCAAAAACTGGAAGAAAATGGAATTAAAACACATTTTATCAAACGTTTAGATGATAGAAATCAGTTGTGTAAGAAAATTTCCGTATTTCCGCTTGAGTTCATTGTTAGAAATGTTATCGCCGGCTCTTTGGCAAGAAGATTGGATATGGATGAAGGTGTTCGTCCAAAAAATACTATCTTTGAAATTTGTCTTAAAAGCGACTTTCTGAACGACCCGCTCATTAACGAACACCACGCCGTTGCACTGAATCTTATCTCTTATGAAGAACTGAATAAAGTTTATGAACTTTCGTTGCAAACAAACAGGGTTGTTACTGCACTTTTTTCACAAGTAGGAATAGATGTTATTGATATGAAATTAGAGTTTGGATACGATGAAAAAAACAACCTCCTGTTAGCCGATGAAATATCTCCCGATACTGCACGTTTTTGGGATAATGTAACGAAAAAAAAATTGGATAGAGACCGATTTAAAAGAGATATGGGAAAATTGGAAGAATCTTACAACGAAATATTAATACGTTTAACCACCTAATGAAGTTATTTAGAATTATCTTTTCAGCAATGTTGTGTTTTGCAACGAGTTTGGCTATTGCTCAAACGCAAATTCCCAATGCAAAAGCTGATTTTATTACACTTGACCCCTACGGAAATATTTATGCCGTTAAAGAAACGCTTTTATCCAAGTATTCTCCACAGGGAAATTTTCTTTTCAGCTATTCCAATCATACCTTGGGAGTAATTTCCTCTATCGATGTTTTTAATCCGATGAAAATAATGCTTTTTTATCGGGATGCAGGTACGCTCGTCTTCCTGAACGAACAGTTATCCATCATCAACGACCCCATCTCTCTATTTGATGTGGGCTATTTTACCATATCGTTAGCCTCCTATTCTGCTGCAAATCAAATTCATCTCTATGATAATACAAATAAATATTTACATATTTTGGATTTTAATTTTAAAGAAATCGCTACAACACCCATCGCTCTAAATTCTTTTAATCCTTTGAAAATGATTGAATTGGAAGAAAAAGGGTTAGCATTTCACGACCCCAAATCAGGTATCTACCTTTTTGATGCTTTTGGTACTTTTGATAAACATATCCCTATTATTACCAATGATTTTCCTGTTAATGTTACTTCAGAACTGATATATAGTATCGATACGAACTCCATTAATTTCTATAATTATAGAACTATGCAATCTGAAACGAGAAACCTCCCTTTTGAAAATATAGTTCAATTACTCTATTTCAGAAACCATAAAATTATTTTACAACAAGACGGAACAATTTGGATTTATTAATAAAAAAATGAAAATAAATGTAAGTAAACGGTGGAATAGAATCCTTTTATATTTAGCAACGATTGTTTTTTTTTCTATGATATTGTATTCTAATGCTTTAATAAAGAGTATAAGAGAAGAAGAACGAAAAAAGGTAATGGTGTGGGCAGATGCTATTGCCTACAGAGCAAATCTTGTTTCTTTTATGGAACAATTTTTCGAAACTATACGGATGGCAGAATGTAAGCGCGCTTCACTTTTAGCAAAAGCGATGAAAAAAATCAACGATGTGCCATTAGATGCTACTTTTAACGATGATATGCTTTTCTACTTAGAAATTATGGAATCTAATTCCACAATTCCCTCTATTTTAACAGATGAGAAAGGGAACATTGACAATCGAGTTAACGTAGAAGGCGATATTCTGAATATGAAGAATATAAATGAACTCGGAGATAGAAAAGCAGAATTTGACAGTTTAATAATCCCTTACTACAAAAATGATTACAATATTATTTACTATAAAGAATCAAAAGTTTATACCAACTTGCGTATTGCTATTGATAAACTGATAATATCCTATTTTCAGGAAATTGTTATTAATCAAGCATCTGTACCTGTAATTATTACCGATAGTTCCATGTGCAAAATTATAGCCAGCGGGATGATCGATTCAACACGCTTTCAAACTCAGGAGGATATTTGTAAATTAATCAAACGCTTTAAGAATAAAAATAAACCCATAGAAATTAATGTTCCCTATCAGGGGACTTGTTATGTAATGTATGGAGAATCCTCTGTACTTATGAAACTTAGATACTATCCGATTATTCAACTTACCATCATTATTATTTTCATCATTGCAGGATATCTTATTTTGAGCACGACCCGCCGTTTTGAACAGAACAAAGTGTGGGTGGGTATGTCGAAAGAAACGGCACATCAGTTAGGTACTCCCATCTCGTCACTATTGGCTTGGAATGAACTGTTGAAAGAGCAAAAAGTGGACCAGTCTATAATTGCTGAAATAGATAAAGATATTCAAAGATTGGAAACTATTACCCAACGTTTCTCTAAAATTGGCTCTGAACCGGAATTGGTAAGTGAAAATATTGCTACTGTCATTGAAGAATTTGTTAAATACCTGCAATCCAGAATATCATCAAAAGTTGTCATAAAAGTGAATCGAAATGAAGTGAAAGATTTTCAAATACCGGTTAATAAATATCTTTTTGAGTGGGTAATTGAAAATCTATGTAAAAACTCTGTGGATGCGATGAATGGAAATGGGGTAATTATTATTGAATTATTGGAAGATGAAAAGAATTTTTACATTGATATTTCCGATACAGGAAAGGGAATTTTATCGAAAGATTTAGATCGTATATTTAGACCCGGCTATTCTACAAAAAAAAGAGGCTGGGGACTTGGTTTAACCTTAGCAAAAAGAATTATCAAACAATACCACCAGGGAAAACTATTTGTAAAATCCTCTGTTCAGGGACGCGGAACCGTAATGCGAATACAATTCCGAAAAAAATTATTATTGATTTGAAATATTGAACTATTAAATTTAAAATATTTATGTTACAACGCAAACAAACCCTTTTTCTTTTTATTGCAGGATTGATAACTTTACTGTTGCTCTTTATTCCTTTCGGACATCTTTCCACAGAGTGGGCATACTACCGTTACAGTGCATTTTCGGTGAGTGAGGCAACACCAGACAATACTTTTATTATGAGCACCATAGGAAATGCTATTTTGCTTATTGCTACCTCAGCACTTTCGTTTTTGACTATTTTTCTCTATAAAAAACGAAAACTACAATTGAGATTAATCTCCATAAATATGTTTGTTGTGTTGGCAGCAATCTTCACCATCACTTATATTTACCCGAATTTTGTTTTTCCAAGAAACATCTATTTATCCGGTGCAACACCAGATTATAATTATGTAATCATAATCAGTTTTGTATCAGCAATAGGACTATATTTTGCCAAGAAGGCAATATCCAAGGATGAGGCAATGGTGCGAAGCGCGGACAGATTACGGTAAAAATTGTAGAGACGCGGCGCAACACTATTCTACAGTTATTGTTCTACCAATTTCATCGAAATAATCTTGATATCCTCTACAGGTCTGTCTCCACGGTCTTTGGGTTGGGCAGCAATTATATCCACAACATCCATTCCTTTCACAACTTCGCCAAACACGGTGTATTGACCATCTAAGTGGGTTGCACCTCCGTGTTTGTCCACAATATAGAATTGTGAGCCGGAAGACCTTCTTTCAGGATTCACATTATCGCCTGTTCTGGCGGCAGCAACGGCACCACGTTTATTTAGTTTTCCGGGGATGATTTCGGCAGGAATAGTATACCCGGGACCACCTGTTCCCAACGCTATGCCTTTTGCAGCATTAATTGAGTTGGGGTCGCCCGCCTGAATCATAAATTGCTGAATAATTCTGTGAAACAGCGACTCTTCGTAAAATTTTTCGTTTACCAACTTGATAAAGTTGTCGCGGTGAAGCGGTGTTTCGTTGTAAAGGGCAATGGTAATATTACCCATTGTGGTTTCAATAATTACTTCTTGCATAGTTACTCGTATTGGTTCTTCTTTTACTGCGGTAATTTCCTGTTCTGCCGGTTTAGCTTCAATTTTGTTGGATTGCGCCGTGCAACTTACGGAAAATAATAGTGTTAAAATTAATAAAAAGGTTAGGTTTTTCATAAATATTAAATAATAATTAATAAATTTTTTGGGTGCGAAATAACACAAAATCTTAATATTTTTGCCGCTGTTAACAAAAAACCAATAAACAATGGTAAAAATTAGTGCAGTAAGTCATCAGGGGTACGCTTTGACAGTACTTTGTCTGGCTGCATTTTTAGTGCCATTTATGGGCTCTGCACTGAATCTTGCGCTACCGGAAATAGCACATTCTTTTTCACTTAACGCCATAACGATAACCTGGTTAACTACTGCCTACCTTATTCCCACTGCCATTTTCCAGATTCCATTTGCTCGATTGGGAGATATGTACGGCAGAAAGAGAGTCTATTTATGGGGGATTATCCTCTTCTCTGTGTGCACATTCCTGTCCGGTTTTTCTCCCACAGGGACTGTATTGCTGAATTTACGTTTCTTGTCGGGTGTGGGTAGTGCTATGATGTTCGGGTCAAGTATAGCCATCCTGACCTCCATTTTTCCACAGGAAAAAAGAGGAAGAGCGTTAGCCATAAACACAGCCGTTGTTTATATTTCCATTGCTTCCGGTCCACTTTTCGGCGGTTTATTAACCCATTACTTCGGTTGGCAAAGTCTCTTTTTCTTTTGTGGCAGTTTGGGCTTTATATCAGTACTCTTGTTAAAAATAGTGATTAATACAGAATGGATTGTTTCTAAGGAGGAAAAGTTTGATTACTTGGGTAGCTTGCTGTATGGTATTGGTCTTTTCGGGTTGATATACGGATTTATTAATCTCTCACGGTTAACCGGAATAGTTTGGCTGTTTTTTGGTGTTATTGCTTTTGTAGTTTTTGTTTTATTCGAACAAAGGTGCCGTTTTCCCGTAATAAACATCAAACTTTTTAGAAATAGGATTTTTGCATTATCCTCTTTAGCGGCATTAATCAATTATGCGGCAACCTCTGCCATTGGTTTTATGCTGAGTTTGTATCTGCAATTTATTAGGGGGCTTGATGTTCAACACACTGGTTTTATACTGATTACTCAAGCGGCAGCCATGGCATTATTCTCGTTGGTTGCGGGAAAGTTGACCAACACAATACGTCCTGCAAGTGTTGCCACTTTCGGAATGATGCTCATCGTTTGCGGAATAGTGGGATTGCTGTTTATTTCTCCAATAACGCCTATTATACTGATAATATGCTGCTTATTGTTATTGGGGATTGGTTTTGGGCTCTTTGCATCCCCAAACACCAATATAATCATGAGTTCTGTTGACCACCGGCATTACGGCCAAGCCTCTGCCACCACCGGTACTATGCGTTTGGCAGGGCAGGCATTCAGTATGGGTATTGCAGGGATGGCAATATCTTTGCGAATGGGTACCCATAAAATTGTTCCCGAACTTTACCCGCAATTTGTGCAGAGTATGCGTATCACATTCATCATTTTTATTATACTATGTATGATTGGCGTATATGCTTCTTCGGCGAGAAGTAGAAGAAGTAAAGAAATTGCAGCGTAATACGAAATTCGTATTTTTTTACATCTGTACCATCCCATCATCTTTTTGTTAACACTCAATCGGTAAATTGGTTGCTCATGCCCACAAAGCAAAAAAAGCGCGGAGTAGCAGCGGAAAGCGCGAACCAAATCTCGTAGCTCTGCCGGGAATCGAACCCGAATTTAAAGTTTAGGAAACTTCCGTTCTATCCATTGAACTACAGAGCCGCAGTTTTTTGAGAGCGCAAAAGTAAAGTTTTATTTTATTTTTGCACTTGAAAATTAATCTTCACCATGCCCTCTTTCCTCTCATTTCTTGCCGAAAAAATTGCCGCTACCAAAATACCGTTAGAGAATACAACGGTTGTGGTACCTAATAAAAGAGCAAAACGCGAACTGCTTCGCGAATTGGCGCTCCGGTTTACAAAGCCTGTCTTTGCCCCAAATATTATTTCCGTAAATGAGTTTATTGAGAGTTTGTCAACTTTAAAAAAGATTGAAAAAGACGAGTTGTTAATACGTTTGTTTGAAATTTACAAGAAAAAAGAATCTGTAGAGACGCGGGACGACACATCTTTTCAGGCATTTTTAACCTGGGCGCCCCTCTTCTTACAGGATATTAGTGAAATTGATATGCACTTAGTTGATGCTTCAGCGATTTTCACAAATCTCTCTGACATTAAAACGCTGGAAACCTCCTTCGGAAAAGAGATTCTTACCGAAATGCAACGAAAATATATAGAGTTTTATACTCAACTCGCTGATTTATACTCAGATTTTACTCAAATGTTGCGTGATGAAAATTTAGGGTATGAGGGAATGATTTATCGAAATGCGGCAAATTGTTTTAACTACAAAGTGCACAATGAAATCACAAAGGCCACAATTCTTAACGACCCTTGTGAAAGCCTTAGTGTTCATCGTGATAAGAATTCTCGATTCATTTTCGCCGGAATAAACGCCGCAACACCCTCAGAATTAGAAATTTTGCACTTTTTTTATCTTCACAAAAACGCCGAAATATATTTTGATATTGACAGTTTTTACGATGAGAACTATGGAGGTTTCATAAAAGAGATTCAACAAAAACTGAGAATACCGAAAATTTCCAAATCAAACTTCTTTAAAGATATTCCCAAACAAATTTCCTGTTTAGGTGCTCCAAAACGTACAGCACAAGTTTATCAAACCATTGATATACTGAACGCTATAGAACTAAAACAGGGAAATTTGAACAACACTGTGTTGGTTTTTGCCGACCAATCTATGCTCATACCATTTGTTCACGCCTATAACTGTGAAAATGCGAATATTACAATGGGATACCCCCTTACAGCTACCACCCCTGTCCAAAAATTATTTCAATATATTGACGAAGAAAAACTAAACAACCGACTTCAAAAATCACTTTTTGACCTGAAAACGCAAGGATTTGAATTTTTACAGTTTTTGAAAGAAAAATTTCAGTTGTTTGAAAAAGAAAACACAGCATTAGAAGCAGATATTTTTTATTCTCTGATTGTCAACATAATAGAAGATGTCTCTGCACTACTGGGGAAGTTTTTTTCAGGCGCGGCAGAATTGGATTTTGTCATTGTGGAGTATTTATTAATGGAAAAACTGAATTCTGCTGCCATTCCTTATAGCGGAAATCCCCACGAAGGCTTGCAAATTATGGGATTATTAGAAACCCGTATGCTTGATTTTAAGAATGTTATTGTTTTGAATTTGAACGAAGGCGTTTTGCCGAAAGGAAAAATAGATTCCTCATTATTGCTGTTTGATATAAAGAGACATTTTCAACTTCCCCTGTCACAGTATAATGATGCTATTATGGGCTACCATTTTTTCCGACTGCTGCAATGTGCCGAAAATATTTACCTTATTTATGATAATGATTCAACAGGCAACTTGGCGGAAAAGAGCAGGTTCGTAGAACAATTAGCATTTGAAGTGAAAAAACAAGGTCTCCAACAAAGTATCAAGATTGATTACCGGCAGTTCAGTGTTCCATTTTCGTTTTCTGCAAGTGATTCAAAGATAAGTATTACAAAAAATAACGCTATTATAGAAAAATTATCAAATTATCGCTATTCTCCCTCTTCTTTAATCACTTATATTCAATGTCCCTTAAAGTTTTATTTGCAACATATTGAAAAAATAAAAACACAAGAGACTTTTGATGAAAGTAAGGAAAGCGCAATTATTGGAACAGTGATTCATTGTGTTTTAGAAGAGATTTTTGTAAAATTACAGCAAAATCCGTCACAATTTTCTACAATATTAGCAGAATTAGCAGAAAACATTGAAGAATTTGTACATTTTGCTTTTAAAAAACAGCCGGAACTGGCGAATGAAGATTTTGAACAGGGAAAACTCTTTTTAGCCGGTCAGATTGTTAAAAAAACGGTGCTGGATTACATTGAGGTAGTTAGTGCCGAATGGAAAAAAACTTTATTTCAGATTATTTGTACTGAAAAATGGTTGAATGCCGAGGTTGAAATTGAAGGGTATAGATTGAGATTTGCCGGTAAAACCGATAGAGTAGAAATGAGAGATAACAAAGTAACCGTTTTGGATTACAAGACCGGATTCATTGAACCCAAAAATTTGAAATGCAAAGCAGATAACTTTGAAAATATATTTACAGACTCAAAATATTCCCAACTTTTTCAACTGTTGTGTTACGCTTACTTATATCAAAACGACAAAGATAATTCTCTACTAAAAACAGCAGAAATACAATGCGGAATTATTGCCTTTCAGGAATTGTACAAACAAAACGAAGATTATATTTGCTATACTGAAATTGAAAAAGAAAAAATAATGACTTCTGAAGTACTGCAACTCTTTGAAGAACATCTGAAAAAGGTTTTTTCCTCCATTTTGGATGTGGAAACTGCGTTTACGCAAACAGAGGAGGAGGATAATTGTAAATATTGTGATTATAAAGGTATCTGTAAAAAGTAAAAAAATGAAGACTCAAAACACATCTCCACATATTGGAATTTTCGGGCGAAGAAACGTAGGCAAAAGCGCACTCATTAATGCCCTTACCGGGCAGGAGATAGCCATAGTATCCGAAATTGCCGGTACCACTACCGATCCCGTGAAGAAAACTATGGAGATTTCGGGTATCGGTCCCGTAGTTCTGATTGATACAGCCGGTATTGATGATGTGAACGAACTGGGAAAAAAACGGGTGGAAAAAACCGAAAATGTACTCAAACATATTGATTTGGCAATCATAGTGATTACGAATTTTCTTATTGATGAAATCGAAAAAAATATTTTTGAAAATTTGCAGGTGTTAGACACCCCATTCATTGTTGTAAATAATAAAGCAGATATTGTTGATATAAAAAATGTTACATTTGAAAATGAAAATATTATTTTCACCAGCGCCAAAACAGGATTAGGAATATCTGAATTGATTGAAGCGATGAAGCAAAAAATACCCGCTTCGGCATATCATACCCATTCGTTGTTGGAAGGTCTTGTCAAAGAAAACGATACAGTATTACTCATCACCCCCATTGATAGTGCAGCACCGGAGGGCAGATTAATTTTGCCGCAAGTGCAAACCATCCGGGCAATTTTAGACCAAAACGCGATTGCCGTTGTGATGAAGCCAAATAATATAGGAGAATGGTTCACACTTCCCAATCCCAACTCCCAACCCGATATGATAATTACTGACAGTCAGGTTTTTAAAACGGTTGCCTCACTCATTCCCGAAAATATTCCGCTTACTAGTTTCAGTATTTTATTAGCGAGATTTAAAGGCGATTATGAAAACTATTTGAAAGGCACGCCACAAATCGAAAATTTGAAGGATGGAGATACTGTACTCGTAATGGAATCGTGCACCCACCTTACTTCCTGCGAAGATATTGGCAGAGTAAAAATACCGAAATGGCTCACTGAATACACCGGAAAAAAACTGCACTTTGATTTTGTTTCGGGATTAACCCCCATTGAAAATATTGAAAAATATGCTTTGGTGGTGCAGTGCGGTGGCTGTATGATAACTAAAAAGCAGATACTGAACCGCTTAAAACCTGCTGTGGACGCCGGAATTTCGATTACCAACTACGGAATGTTGATAGCATATTTGACGGGAATTTTTGAGAGAGCAACATTGTCTCTTCCAAATCCCTGACTTCGTCATTGACTACATGGTTACTTTTTCTTACTTTTAGTGGTTAAAAATTAGTTTGAGGCGTTATGAATGGGATTCCTCGCTGCGCTCGGAATGACAGCACAATTTTGCTATATGGGAGGGGCGGAAAATGCGGCGGCGGCATTTCGACAGGCTCAA
>JAIRVY010000036.1 GCA_031253655.1 Bacteroidales bacterium | reverse complement strand
ATTTGCTCCGGAATTCGCTTACTGTTGCAAAATAATACCGGGGGGATTTGCTCCGGAATCTTGATAAACAAGACCCGATTTTTGACAAAAAGACACCACTTTTAATGTGTTTTGGGGGGTGGTACTCCGGAATATCCGTTTTTATAGTCGATTTTTGAGATAAAATCAAACAGAATTTACACTGTGTTTTGGGTGGGTTTGCTCCGGATTATGCACGAACGCAGCGAGGAATTCCATTCATAACGCCTCAAACTAATTTTTAACCGAAATTTCACGCTATGCTGTAAATTCTATTTTTTCTCTAATTTTGCAAAAATTTTTAATCAAAAAAATATGACATAACAAATAAAATGGCAATTATACCCTACATTATTGTAAGTTATATTTTTCAAGTTATTTCTAACTTTGATGGGTTTTGCCCTACCCTTTATTCCTTGGTTTGAAAGCAAACATCAGGAACTACTTTAATTTTTCTTAAGGTGTCTTGTGATTATTTATCACCTATGTTGTATATTAAGTTGCAATAATGTAAGGTATATTCTCGTAAATTAATATTGGGTCAATCGGAAAATGGGTAGGCGTAGGTATGTATCTCAATTATACAACCTAATAATACAACACGTTTTTATTTACATCGCATACCTAACGGCATGCGTGAATATTTTCGGGCAATTTTCTTCTCTACAGAGCTCTTATCCCTAACGGGATAAAGGTTCAACCAAAAGATACGCTTTCCCGCCCGATTTTCCGACTGACCCTAAAACTGAAACCAGAGTTTATTTGGTGTGGAAAAAAACATAGTAACAAGAACAATTTGTGTTAACTCTCCACCATTAATAGTAGATATGTTTTCATAAATGAAACGATGATATATACCAAGGAGAGGGGGGTAGATTGTTGATATACAAAAAATTTAAAAAAAACAGTTATGTTATTCCACGACAAAATTATTGAATTATTTTACACTATTCATATACACAATAAATTCCAAGATTTTATGAGAGTAACCCATTTCGTTATCGTACCATGAAACGACTTTCACAAAGTTCGGATTGAGTATAATACCTGCACCGGCATCGAAGATTGAGGTTCTGGAGTCGCCGATAAAATCGGAAGAAACTACCGCATCTTCTGTATAGCCTAATATTCCTTTCAGTTCATTTTCTGAAGCCTTTTTCATTACCTCTTTAATTTCATCGTATGAAGTAGCTTTTTCCAGTCGGCAGGTTAAATCTACCACAGAAACATTAAGGGTTGGTACGCGGAACGACATACCGGTAAGTTTTCCTTTTAAGGAAGGAATTACTTTGGTAACCGCCTTTGCAGCACCGGTGGAAGAAGGGATAATGTTGCCTGCCGCGGCACGGCCTCCTCTCCAATCTTTTGCAGAAGGCCCGTCCACAGTTTTTTGTGTAGCAGTAGTAGCATGCACGGTAGTCATTAATCCTTCAATTACTCCAAAATTGTCGTGCAACACTTTTGTAATCGGCGCCAAACAGTTTGTTGTGCATGAGGCATTTGATACAATAGTTTCGCCGTTGTAGGTAGTATGGTTAACCCCCATCACAAACATTGGCGTATCGTCTTTAGAAGGGGCAGACATTACCACAATGCGAGCGCCGGCCTCAATATGTTTTTGCGCCGTTTCTTTGGTTAAAAACAACCCCGTTGACTCTACTACAAACTCTGCATCTATCTCATTCCATTTTAAATTGGCAGGGTCTTTTTCTGCAGTTACACGGATCGCCTGTCCATTAACTACCAATTTACCATCTTTTACAGCCACGTCGCTTTTAAACTGACCATGAACAGTGTCATATTTCAGCATATAAGCCATATAGTCAACATCTAATAAGTCGTTGATGCCTACAATTTGCACATCGTCTCTTAATATGGAAGCACGGAACACCAAACGTCCGATTCTTCCAAAACCGTTGATACCAATTCTAATTTTTTTCATAATATATAGATTTTATTGTTAATAATTTTTCTCTGGTAATTATCCCAAAAAAGGATATCCGTAGTTTAGGGGTGGTACCAAAGTTTCTTTAATGGTTCGTGGGCTAATCCAACGGTAGAGGTTCAATTCGCTACCGGCTTTATCGTTCGTTCCTGATGCACGAGCGCCTCCAAATGGCTGATTTCCAACCACAGCGCCCGTACATTTGTCGTTTAAATAGAAATTTCCTGCGGAATAGCGCAATTTGTCCATTCCAAAATTCAATGCGTAACGGTCTCTGGCAAAAACTGAGCCGGTTAAAGCATATGCAGAAGTTTGGTCGCACAACTGTAATGTTTCTTCATATTTCTCATCTTCATACACATAAACTGTTACTAATGGTCCGAAGATTTCAATAACCATTGATTCATAATCCGGTTTTTTAGCTTCAATAATCGTGGGTTCAACGAAATAACCTACCGATTTATCATACTTGCCGCCTAAAACCACTTCAGCATTTTTTGACACTTTGGCTCTGTCTATAAATCCTGCAATATTGTCAAACGATTTTTCATCAATTACAGCGTTAATGAAATTTGAGAAGTCGCGAACACAACCCATTTTCACAGTTTTCATCATCTCTTTAATATGGTCTAACGTTTCCGTCCATAAAGATTTAGGAATGTAACAGCGGGAAGCAGCGGAACATTTTTGTCCTTGGTATTCAAACGCACCGCGAAGAATAGCTACTGCCAGTTCGCGTGGATCTGCCGAATTGTGCGCAAAAATAAAGTCTTTACCACCTGTTTCGCCCACAATCTTAGGGTATGTTTTATAGTTATCGATATTAGTTCCGATAGTTTTCCAGAAAGCATTAAAAACCTCTGTACTTCCAGTGAAATGCACGCCTGCAAAATCAGGAGAATTGAAAACCACTTTGCTGATGATGGAGCCGCTTCCGGGCAAGAAGTTGATAACGCCATCAGGGATACCGGCCTCTTTAAAAATTTGCATCAGGTAATAGTTGGAGAGAATGGCGGTTGTTGCAGGTTTCCAAACGGTTACATTTCCCATTAATACCGGAGCAACATTTAAGTTTGCTGCTATAGCGGTAAAATTAAATGGTGTGATGGCGTAAACAAAACCCTCTAACGGCCTGTACTCCATTCTATTAATTGTTGTGTTATCGGATACGGGTTGTTGCGCATAAATCAGTGAAGCAAAGTAGGCGTTGAAGCGTAAGAAGTCGATACATTCGCAAGGGGTGTCAATTTCGGCTTGAAATGGACTTTTTCCTTGTCCCAACATCGTGGCTGCGCTAATCAGGTAGCGATATTTTTTCGACATTAGTTCGGCGGCTTTCATCATAATGGAGGCGCGCTCTACCCAGGGCATCTCTTCCCACTGTTTTTTGGCAGCCATTGCAGCGGCGATAGCCATTTCAACTTCTTTTTCGGTTACCTGATGGTAGTTTGCTAACACGTGCTTGTGTTCAGTAGGCATCACAACTTTTCCCATTTTTCCGGTTTTTATCTCTTTTCCGCCAATAATGAGCGGAATTTCAATAACTTGGTTGTACTGTCTTTCCAACTCTGTTTGCAAAGCGGCACGCTCAGGAGTTCCGGGTGCGTAAGAATAGATAGGCTCATTGAGCGGCTGTTTGAAATTAAATAATTGATTGTTCATAATTTATAATAATTTAGGATATTGTTTTTCAGGAGGCGAAAATAGTAATTTTTTCGGTTAAAAATTTTTGTTTAATTATTGTAATAAAGTGGAGAGAAAGTAAGAAAACTTTAAAAAAAATTGTAACTTCGCGCTTTGAAAAAAGTAAATTATGAATTTTACCGATTGGAAAAACATTGATTACAAAGAAGCATGGGAAAAACAGGAAACATTATTCCAACAAATTATTCATACGAAAAGGGAAGGAAAGCCTACACTCGATTTGGAAACAGTTTTTTTATGTGTACATCCCCACGTTTATACATTGGGCAAAAATGGACAAACCAATAACCTCCTCGTTAATGACGAGTTTCTAAAAAAAATAAACGCAATATTTTATAGGATTGATAGGGGTGGAGATATTACGTACCACGGCCCAGGGCAATTAGTAGGTTACCCTATTTTAGATTTAGACAATCACGGCGGTTCTTTGAAAGGGTATATCTATAAATTAGAAGAGGCTATTATTCAAACCCTTGCTTTTTATAGAATAAAAAGTTCGCGATTAGAAGGCGCTACAGGAGTGTGGTTGGATATTCATACACCAGCGGTACGTAAAATTAGTGCTATCGGGGTTAGGTCTTCACGCTTCGTTACTATGCACGGCTTCGCGCTAAATGTAAACACCGATTTAACCTACTTCAATTACATCAATCCGTGCGGATTTGTTGATAAAGGGGTAACGTCAATTCAGAAAGAATTGGGAAGAGTTGTGGATATTGAAGAGGTAAAAGCAGTGTTTATGCATTGCTTCAGTTAACACAACACACTAAATTTCTATCCCCTTGAGCATCATTTACTTTTCCTACGGTGGGCCAGTATTTGTCGTCGTGGGGCAACGGATATGCCGCTTTTTCACGAGAGTAGGGTTTATCCCAGTCTGTTACAGTAACCACTTTTGCGGTATGGGGTGCATTCTTTATCACATTGTTTGTTTTGTCGGCTTTGCCCTTCTCAATTTCACTGATCTCCTCGCGAATGGCAATGAAAGCATCACACAGGCGGTCAATTTCACTCAGCGGTTCGCTTTCGGTAGGCTCTACCATCAACGTTCCGTGAATAGGGAATGCTACGGTGGGCGCGTGAAATCCGTAATCCATCAAACGTTTGGCAATATCAATCACCTGAATCCCTGCAGAGCGGTCGAACTCGTTGCAATCGAGAATAAACTCGTGGGCACATTTTCCGCGGGTTCCGAGGTACATAATCTTATAATGGTCTTTCAAACGTGCAACCATATAATTGGCATTAAGGATTGCCATACGGGTGGCTTCGGTTAAACCATTTCCACCCAACATTTTGAGATAGCCGTAGGTAATGGGCAACAAAAACGGGCTTCCATAAGGGGATGCGGCTATTTGGCTACCTTTTTCGCCGCCCACTTGAAAAAGTTCGTGGTTAGGCAAGTAATCTGCTAATTTTTCTGAAACGCCGATAGGACCAAGTCCGGGACCACCACCGCCGTGGGGCATTGCAAATGTTTTGTGCAGATTGAGGTGGCACACGTCGGCGCCCATAATGCCCGGTGAAGTTAAACCTACCTGCGCGTTCATATTAGCGCCGTCCATATACACTAATCCTCCATTATTATGCACAATGTTAATAATCTCTAAAATGGCTTCTTCAAACACCCCGTGAGTAGAGGGGTAGGTAATCATTATGCACGACAGATTCTCTTTATATTGTTCGGCTTTTGCGCGAAGGTCTTCTACATCAATCTCACCTATTGGAGTTGATTTGATGACTATTATCTCTAATCCTGCTTTGGCTGCCGAAGCGGGATTAGTGCCGTGCGCGGAAGCAGGAATTAAACAGATATTTCGATGGGCTTCTCCCTTGTCTATTTGATAATTACGAATTACCATCAAGCCGGCGTACTCGCCTGCTGCGCCCGAATTAGGTTGAAATGAGAACGCCTTAAAACCTGTAATAATTTGCAACCACTTGCCCATTTCATCTATCATTTCTAAATATCCCTGTGCTTGAGCTTCGGGAACGAATGGATGTATGGCGCCCGCTTCCGCCCAACTCAACGGTATCATCTCGGCTGCCGCATTTAATTTCATCGTGCAGGAACCTAACGGAATCATCGCGCGGTTGAGCGATAAGTCTTTCACTTCCAACTTCTTCATATAACGCATCATCTCTGTTTCCGATTGATATTTGGTAAAAATATCCTGTTGCATAAAGGTTGATGTACGTTGAAATTCTTTCGGAATATTCAAATCGAGGATACAGGATTTGCAGATATAGGGCGCAAACTCTTTTCCGGCTGCTTCTGCCAAAATAGCAAGAATGTGATTAACATCTTCCAGTTTTACTGTTTCATCCAACGAAATTGAGAAGCATTCTTCGCACCAGTAGTAGAAATTAACCTGATGGGCGAGGGCAACTTCTTTAATTTTTTCAGTATTAACTGCCTCGGGTGCTTCAAAGCACAGGGTATCAAAGAGTGCCTTGTTGTGTTGTTTGTATCCATATTTTTCGGCTTCAGTAGCCAACACTTTAGCAAGTGCACTAATATTGAGGGCTTTATTTCGCAAACCTTGTGCGCCGTGCCACATTCCGTAGAATCCAGACATAATAGCCACTAGTGCGGAAGCGGTACAAATGTTTGAGGTAGCGCGTTCGCGTTTAATGTGCTGTTCTCGGGTTTGCAGAGCCATTCGGAGGGCTCGGTTCTCCTGCGCATCGAGAGTTACCCCGATTATTCTGCCCGGAAGTTGGCGTTTGAAATCTTCTTTACAGGCAAAATATCCTGCCGAAGGTCCCCCGAATCCCATTGGTATTCCGAAACGTTGAGTAGAGCCCACTACACAGTCGGCACTCCACTCTCCCGGAGGGGTCAATACGGTTAATGCTAATAAATCGGCGGCAACGCCCACAAAAATTCCTTTTGCCTGAGCATCGGCGGTGAATTGTTTATAGTTGTAAATTTCACCCCAACTGCAAGGATATTGCACCATAGCTCCGAAGAATGTAGCATCAAGGTCTATTTTATCCGTTTCTCCCGTAACAATTTCGATACCCAATGGGGCAGCATTTGTTTTCAGTACGCCCAATGTTTGCGGAAAAACGCTTTCCGCCACAAAGAACTTACAAACGTTATTTTTTACAGCATCTCGACTGCGGCTATTGTAAAACATCAGCATCATTTCGCCGGCGGCGGTGGCTTCGTCCAACAGTGAGGCGTTTGACAGCGGCATCGCTGTAAGTTCCATAATCATAGTTTGATAGTTGAGCAGTGCCTCAAGGCGACCTTGCGAAATTTCCGCCTGATATGGGGTATAAGAAGTGTACCAGCCCGGGTTTTCAAAAATATTGCGCAAAATCACTGTGGGGGTAAACGTGTTGTAGTACCCCATACCGATATAGGATTTAAAGAGTTTGTTTTTAGAAAGCAATGATTTAACAGTTTGAAGGTATTCTCCTTCGGTTAGCCCGTCGGGCAAAGGTAGTTTTTCGGGCAGGCGGATGGCTTCCGGAACAGTTTCGGCCATAAGTTTATCAAGTGTTTCAACGCCACAGATATGCAACATTCTTTCAATTTCTGCACCTTGTGGTCCGTTGTGTCTTTGAGTAAAATCGTCTTTTATCATATTGATTATAAATTTGTTACATACAGGTTAAGGGGATGTAGTTTCCGAGTGCGAAAATAAAAAAAAACAGGTAATAGAGATTATCTACTTTGTTGAAAAAAACTTTTCTGAATTATTCATCTTGACAAAATTGGTTAAAAATTAGTTTGAGGCGTTATGAATGGGATTCCTCGCTGCGCTCGGAATGACAGCACAATTTTGCTATACGGGAGGGGCGGAAAATGCGGCGGCGGCATTTCGACAGGCTCAATGACCAGCCGCCGCGTTGTCATTCCGAGTGTAGCGAGGAATCCCTTCCCTACCGGTGGCGTCGTTGTCATTCCGAGCGCAGCGAGGAATCCCATTCATACAGGGACACCCTAAACGTTTTTCCAAAAACTCTACTCCCGACTTTGACGGTTTTTGATTGAAAGAACGTGATTTTCAGCATCATTTACAGGACTTTCTCCTGTGTTCGTCTGCCCATAAACTAGGTAGCAAGATAGCAGAAAAAATAATATAAACTCGTGGTGAATTTAGAAAAATACTCGGAACTAAAGAATTTAAGAAAAAGAGCAGATAAATTAATCCGTTTAAGAGCAACTGGTACAGCTGACGAATTTGCTGTTTTTAAACAATAATCAACGATTCAGAACAATAATTTACAATTTTTTCTTTCCCGTTAAGAAAAGACAATTCCATTAAGAATAGAAATTTAACACTTTCCGGTGTAAAATGTTTCATCAGTTTTGCGGCAGCGGCAGCAGTACCTCCGGTAGCTAATATATCATCAAAAACTAAAATATTTTGGTTGGGTTGTATCGCATCCTGGTGAACTTCAATGGTTTCATGGCCATATTCTAATTGGTACTCTTCCGAAAATGTTTTGTAGGGCAATTTTCCATTTTTCCGGATGGGAACAAACGGAATATTCAGCGCCAGTGCCAATGCGGGGGCAAAGAAGTAGCCTCTCGCCTCTAAGGCAGCAATAATATCGGGTTTTAAAGCACGTGCTTTTTCCAACAGCGCAACAAAAAGTTCCTGAAACAATTCCGCATCATTTAATACCGTTGTTATGTCGTAAAACCTTATTCCCTTAACCGGAAAATCATCTACTGTTCTAATTTTTGTGATGTCAAACATAAATTCCACATTTAAAACGCGAAAAAACGTTTTTTTATGAAAAAAACGATATCATATTAAATAAACAGGTTACTATACACACATAACTGTTTTATAACAATACTACCACACCTGTAACTATACTGAATAAAGGTCAGGTTTGCTATAGAACCGACGGAAATGATGTTTACGCTCTCTTCTTTTTCATTTTTTTCTTTACAACAATTTTGAGACTTTTTAAGAGGATTATTTTTGCTTTTATTTTTGTTAGGGTTTTTTAGGAGTATGACATAACGTTTAACCCGAAATTTTGACGAATATCGTAAATAAATGAGCAGTTAATGTGTTGGTTGTATAATAGTTGCATAAAGAAAAAAATCTATTTTTGCCGCTCCAAAGTTACTTATTATACCTATTTAATATATGAGAAAAACCAGATTAAGAAAACTCCATTTGGGAGATATGATTAAAAGGGTGGCGAATATTAAAGGAGTTGCCACAAAAGATATAGCAGCTGCCTTGAACCGATCTACATCAAATGCATCTAAAATCTTGTGGCACGATGATTTAGATATTGAAGATATAATTCGCATTTCCTGTCTTTTGAAGTACAATTTTCTTTTTTTTATTGTTAATGATTATTTACTGCATATTGCAAAACCCGATGATGATAGAGAAACTGAAACTTGTCTCTTGAAGGTAGATATGAATAGTAGAAAAATATATTGTAATGAATACGAGAGTAATATAAATTATATAAAAAATATTTGGATTGGGAAATATATTCAAGCCACAGCACACAATAAGAATTGGTGCGGGCGTGAGGTAGCCAACCGTTTAAAGTGCATAGCGGCTATGGTATCTTACCTGTATCAAAGTAAAAGTTTAAAGGTAAAAAAGTTAATTGAAATTTCTGAGGCCTTTCAATACGATTTTATATCGAATGTTTATTTATTCAGGATTAATATCTCTAATTCACTAAATTTTTTAGATGAGTGTGTTATAGATGTGAGCAAAAACAAAATTCAAATTTTAGACCCAATAAATAACACTTGTATGGAGTATTATCGTCAGAATGATGCAAAAAAACTTATACTTGAAAAGTAGGTTTATTTAATTGCACAAGTATTTTTTTTTAATAATAAAAGATAAACTCAAATAATTTTGTTTGTTTTATGTATAAATAATTGAATTTGAGCAATTTGTTTATATTAAATATTTTTACTTTTTTTCTAAAGTAAAATTACTGCAAAAAACAAAATTTGCATGGGTTTCTGCTTTACTTTTGCAGCACCTAGTGTTACTTTGGTTTTACATTCTTAATAATTACTATAAATCTGTAAATTACATTTTATTATATAACAAAAAAGCGTTTTCAGCGTAATATTCACATAACAATATATGTATTAATGAAAATAATAATTCAAATTTTTCGATTGATGTTCGTGTTATCTCTTTTTTGCATTACTATTTCTGTATGTGCACAAACAAATGATAACTATTCCTTGAAAGACCGTTGGACATTAAAAGCAAGCATTGCAAGATATAAAACTGCATTTTGGGGAACTGGGTTTGCTTATGTTGGTGATAATTTTGATCCAAGTCAGTGTCGTAAAATGGCAAATTTTAAAGTGGAAACCAATTATGGCTTTAATAAATTTATTGAAATAGGTATTTTTGTCGGATTTCAACATTACGAGTGGTATAATGATTTTAGCTATAATAAGCTCAATAAAAGTCTTGCTCCTTTGTTCGGTGTTAATGCAAACTTTCACATTTTACCTTTTTTTGTAAAATCAAAAAACTGTCATTGGGATTTATATCTAACAACAAAATATGGGGGTTGTTATCTTCCCCATAAAGAATTCGATGACCCTGTTTTTCAAGTAAGTAAGTACAGGCAAGAATATGGTCTTGGTCTTGGAATAGGGTATTATTTCAAAAATGTTATTGGTTTGTTTGCGGAAGGTTCCGTTGGACAATACTTCTTTTTCAAAAGAATTGAAGTATATTCTTTTAAGGAAACTTCTTATGAATTAAAAGATTATACAGACAGTAACTTTAGTTTTCGTATCGGAATAGCAGCAAAATTTTAATAGATAGATTATGCAAAAAACAATTTTTATAACAATTGCCATTTGTCTTTTACTAAGATTGAACACATTTTCTCAAAAGGAAAAAGAAATGAATATTGAAAAACCTCAAAAATCTTTTAATTTCAATGAACCATTTCATACATTGGGTTTTAGTGTATTTACCGGAGTCAACCTTGCGCCAAAATTGCAAGATTATTCAGGGGAAATAGAACCTGTATTATTTCCTGCTTTTGTGCCGGAATTTATTTTGCAGTATAATTTTATGATAAAAAATGGCTTCGGAGTTGCTCTGGAAGTGCCGTTTGGCATATTCAGACGTACAAGTTTAACAAAACTATCAGAATATGGTGCATCTAATGATGTTTGGCTTGAAATGGGGGGATTTTATGTTGGTTTTACGGGAAAAATAACGGTTTTTAAAGAATTACACAAAAATATCTGCATGCAAGGCGAATTGGGTTTGAAATTTCATCCGTTTTATCATCCTGCGAATCATTGGGAAAACAGAGATTATGATATTTTTAACACAAATTATGTAATTAATGAAGATAACTCATCCATTAATTTTACAAAAGTCGAGCAAAAATATTATGGCGTACCTGATGCAACGGCAGCAGTACTGTTTTTCTTTCACAGCACAAAAAAGCCCAGACAAAATTTTGTTCTTGGATTAAATATAAATGTATCCTTTGTACAAAGAATCAAAGTTACTTATGATACCCGATTTAGCGAATTAGGATTATGGGGAATTCCATACGGTGGTATAGGAAATTATGGTTGGAATTCTTCAGCAATTGGAATTACTTTGGGGTATCGTTTCTTTGGTGTAAAATAGTGGAAAAAAAAGCATTATCCCTTTATTACGAGAGAAAGGGACTCTTTTGAAGCAAAGGCAGTCTCTTGTTTTTTTGCATTGAGCGATGTTCCAATTATTGATTATCTTTATTAAATGTTAAATCAAATCTTTAAATAGCCCAAACGGTGTTTCAATATCAATAATTTTATTTGCGATGGGGTGTTCAAAAATTACTCTTTGTGCTTGCAAAGAGATAGAACCATCAGGGTTGGAACGTTTGGCGCCATATTTTAAGTCCCCTTTAATCGTTGTTCCGTTAGCCGCTAACTGCGCCCGAATTTGATGATGTCTACCGGTAAACAACTCAATCTCCAATAAATGATAGTTTTGAGTAGGTTTTAAATAGGTGTAATGTAAACAAGCCGATAAATACCCCTCTTTGGCTTCGTTGGATATTACACTTCTGTTTAGTTTTTCGTTTTTTCTAATGAATTGTTCCAATTTTTGTTCAGACAATTTTGGTTTTTGTTCCACTAATGCGTGATAAAACTTTCTTATTTTTCTTAGTTTAAATAGTTCGTTCATTCGCAAAAGACCCTTGGAGGTTTTGGCGTAAATTACAATTCCGCTTACCGGTCTGTCAATGCGATGAATTATTCCTACAAACACATTCCCCGGTTTCTGATATTTCTCTTTTAAAAATGTTCTTATTTTTTCCGATAGCGGTACATCGCCAGTTTTGTCTTCCTGCACTATTTCGCCGGGAAGTTTATGTACTATGACTAAATGATTATCTTCGTATAAAATTCTTTCTGAAATGGGGACACAATCACTCATCGTTTCCAAAATACTATTCTGCGCGGCGAAAATAACTTAAATGGTTAAAAATTAGTTTGAGGCGTTATTTTTTATTTTGGTGTTTTACAAAAATGTTTATTTGTCGCAAAATTAATTGAAGATGACTAAAGGAAGTTATGTTTACATTCTCACAAACAAAAATAAAACAATTCTTTATATTGGAGTAACTAACGAATTATGTAGAAGGATTTATCAACATAAAAATCATTTAATAAAGAATTCGTTTACAGCTCGATATAATCTTGAATACTGTATTTATTATGAGTACTTTGAACATTTTGACTTGGCAATATATCGTGAGAAAGAGTTAAAGAAGTGGAACAGAAACAAGAAAGAAGTGTTAATTAATTCCATGAATCCGGAATGGAAGGAGTTAGTTAATGAGTTTGGATTTGTTCGAGATTCCTCGCTACGCTCGGAATGACAACGCGCTACTGGTGGGAAGGGATTCCTCGCTGCGCTCGGAATGACAACGCGGCGGCTGGTCATTGAGCCTGTCGAAATGCCGCCGCCGCATTT
>JAIRVY010000117.1 GCA_031253655.1 Bacteroidales bacterium | reverse complement strand
TTGATAGCCGGAATAAGTAACTCGCCTGCTTCGAGCATTTGATACAAACGAAGCACGCCGGTGGTAGTCTCTTCCGATACGCCGCGAAGTTCTTTTACCATATTGTGCCAACGTTGCGGGTTTTCGTCCAAAATTTGTTTGACAGTTTTTAAAACTACTGCTTCTTCGGTTGATTCCTGTTTCTTGTTTAACACGGCAGCATTATTTTCGGCTTTGTATCCCAAGTGAATCAGCAAGGTAGCGTCGCCGCCGTCGTCTACAATTAAATTTGGTCCTTTTCCTTCCGGAAACGCCAACGCTTGATTGGTGCACCACCAGTATTCTTCCAATGTTTCGCCTTTCCACGCAAAAATCGCGATTCCTTTTGCGGCAACTGCGGCGGCGGCGTGGTCTTGCGTAGAGAAGATGTTGCAACTGCACCAACGCACTTCTGCGCCAAGATGTATAAGCGTTTCAATCAGCACGGCAGTTTGAACGGTCATGTGCAACGAGCCTGTAATGCGAGCGCCTTTCAGGGGTTTTGTATTCCCATATTTTTCGCGAAGCGCCATTAATCCGGGCATCTCTTTTTCTGCAATTTCTATTTCTTTTCTGCCCCAGTCTGCCAAACTCATGTCGGCAACTTTAAATTTTAAGTTGTAGTCTGTCAATTTCATATTGAATTTCATTAATAATTTCTTTGTTTGCGATTCATTGCACTATTTAAGATCCATTCTTTTGCCATAACTATACAATTTCCAAAAATTTCTCTTTATATTCGTTTTATGTTTCTATAATTCAAGTATCCATAAGTAAACACAGCCGTTAGCACAATAAAATTCTCTCCAAGAATAATTAATAGTGCTACGAATATGAATAGGAACATTGTGTTAGTGTAAATGGTTTGGTATTTTTTCTATAAAATATTTAATTTTCAGGTTTGATAATTTCAATTTCCAATGCGCCAAAATCGTTATAAAATCGTTTGTTGAATACTGAATAATCATAACCAGTAGCAGCAGTTCCTTTTTTCAAAACAGTTCCATCATTTCTGATAGGTAATTCTGTTTTTTGATTATCAGTTATTTGGTATGTTGGTAGATTTATATTGTCAAATTTTTTAACGTCTTTTGTGTTTAGAATATAATAATGGCATATTTTATCATACTTTCCCTCAAAAACGGCAATCCAAACATAAAAAACTTCCTTGCCCATATTGTATCTAATTTTTGGGTGAAAACTAAATTTTCTTACATCTTCTTTGTTGGTTGCAATTCCTTCAGAAGTTTTTACTTGTAAATAACGGGAAATTACCTGTAATTCCGTTTCTTTGCAATGTTCACATAAATTAGTAACACATTTTACTTTTTTAATATATTTGGCGTAACGTACCCATTGATTACTGTATTTTTTACATTTTGGACAATAATATATTGTAATAGTAAAGTCAATGCCCTCATCAATATACGCTCGGTGTACTTGCCAGCCAAGTTCGTGCAATTCCATTGATAAACGCATTTCGCCGTAAAGTCCTATAACTTGCTTTTTCTTTTCTTCTAATTTACTCATAATAAATTGATTTCTGAAATCTGCATTTTACTTTCATTAAAAATTTGTGGTTGTAAGGCTTTTTTTAGATTTTGCATACTGCTTTTGCCAAACATTTCTTTGTTTAATTCAATACCAATGCCAATTCTACCGAGTTGTTTGGCTATAATTACAGATGTAAAACTACCTCCGAATGGATCTAAAACTATTTCGTCAGGATAGGAAAACATTTTTACTGCAAATTCGGGAATATCAGCAGGAAACGGTGCAGTATGTCCTAATGTGTTTTCGCCTTTTGAATTAATTTTAATCACAGGACTTATTTTAATAATATCTCTACGCCATTTTTTAATAAATTCATTTTCAATAGTATGTTTATCTTCCTGATTGCCTTGTGTCATTATAGTTTTCAAAGAAAAACGTTTACCGCGATTGGCTTCACTACGTTCAAAACACTCTAAATTTTTGCATTCCCAACTTTTTATGCCAATTTCGGAATAAGCGTTACCATTTACTTTTAAGCAACCACAAACAGGACAAGGGTAGCGTGTATTATCATTTCTATGCTTGTGAAAAATTAAAATATGTTCGTAACAATTCATTGGATATTGATAGAAAGGGTAAGGCTTGTTGCAGTTTTTATGACGCTCACTTTGTACTTCGCCTTTATCCCAAATAAAATCATCTACAAAAGTAAAACCTTCTTCTTCAAATATTTTAGTAAAATATGCACCGAGAGGGATACGCCTTTTTCCCCAAGTTGAAGTTGTTGAAATATTATCATTATCAAAAATATCGCCAACATTAAAAACAAAAACCCTGTGATTGTCTAAAACACGATACGATTCTCTGATAATCAAGCGCATATCTTCTAAATAACTATTTAAATTTTCCCATTGCGAATACTCACGAGCATTGTAATAAGGCGGCGAAGTAACCATCAAATGAATAGATTCGGATTTCATTCCACGCATTGCTTCAAGACAATTTCCCCAAATAATTTTTACGCCGTCATCTTTATTTTCAATAAATTCAACAAGTTGTTTGTTTGTGCTTTTATATTGATTTTGAAAATCCTGCTTCACAAAATCTGTATAAATCTTTGTAAACGTATTTATTACATCATGAATATTATTATTTTCCTTTAAGAAATTTATTGCGTACAAAAACTCATTAAGTCGTTCCTTATTTGAAAAAGTTTTCTCTAAATAAATCTGACTGACTTCGATAATTTTATCAACATATTTATTTTTGCTTAGCATACTGCCTTATTCTAATAATTGGATGCGAATTAACATAAAAAAAATTGTTGAATAAAGATTATTCCAAAAAAAACACAATCGTACTCACCACCCTTGCTTTTTGAATATAGGGCTCGTTGGAGGTTTGCGAGCCGGTTTCTTCATCGTAGGAATAATATCTTCCAACAATAGTAATTTGCCCTTGCGATGCGGTTTTAATTTTACCCAATTTTGCTTTCGAGTCGTTGGCAAACTGTTCGCCGGCAATACGCGCATTTTTCGTACTCTCGGCTATCAATTGCGGTTTAATAGCGTTTAATTCCGGAAAAACATAATTGGTATAAGTAGATGATGTTAAATTATTACTGATTAAATCCAATTTTATTTTTGCTGCTTTATCTTCTGTGGTTTCAACTTCATTAGCAGAAATAACCAAAGATTGAGAAACTCTGTATCTATCCACTTTCACTTGGGTGCGTTTTCCGTCGTACCACTCGTAATCGTAATAAGATTGGCGGTCGTACACATCAATATTTTTTATTTTCACATCGCTTTCTTTGTATCCTTCTTTTTTAAGATAAGAGAGGATTGCGCTTTTCTTGTTTTCAATTTGTTTAATCAAACTTTGCAAGTCGTCTCCCGAAAAATCGAAATCCAAATTAATGGTAGATGAGGTGGCTGTCATATTCATTTCCGCCAGCCCTTTCACAGTAACTACTCTGTCTTTGTCGCTAAATGTGCGAAGCCCTTTAAAAATAAAAAAGCCTAAAATAATAAGCCCAAGAAAGAGGGCAACACTAAGGTTCATTGATTTTGTTTTTTCCATAAAAATATATTTAAAGATTTAATGTGTTAATTCTCTGTGAATCTCTGTGCCCTCTGTGTCTCTGTGTTGAAAAAAATCACAACGAAGAAGATACAGATTAAACAGATTTATACAGATAAAATTTTTATTACTATACATTGTAAAAATTCAGTTCGTTTATATTTATTTTTTGTTTTTATTTCACATTTTATTAAGCACAGAGACACAGAGGGCACAGAGATTCACAGAGAGTTTAAATAGTATAATCAATATTTTTTGGCTTTAGATAATTTCATAACGTTGTGATTTAGACAATATAATACTGTTATAATTATTCATATCTTGAAATTCAAATTGCCACAGTGAATAATAATTAGCTCTCATTTCAAAAAAAAGAGTCTTTACCTGTTTTTCCGTGTACTGTTGCCATTGACGATAAGGATAAAACAATTGTCTTATAACAGTGTTTTTTGTTTTACTATTTTTTGCTTCAATCAAAACAATTTGGTTTTTCCCTTCATATCCTGCATCAACCTCCGTTTGAACGCCTTTAACTGATATTTCATGATTATTTACTTTAAAAGACAATTGAGGTGTGCGTTTTCTACCTCTAATTGTTAAAATTAAACTATCATCTTCTAAAAAAGTACGAATCAAACTTGATGCATACGCAAAATCTATATGCTGCATTTCCGAACTACCTACAAAAGAAGTATCTAATTTAAAATCAAGTTTTGATTTATATATTTTTACAACAGATTGTATTTCAGGAATATCAACATATCCTTCTCCCTTAATAATTGCATACTCACCATTACGAATAGGTAAAATGAATAAATTATTCTCGATAAAAATATCAGGTCTGCTTTCTCTTTTGTCTTGAAAACATAGAATTCGGACTTCTCGTTCTTTGGTTTTAGTAAAATGTTTTGTTGCTTGTTTAATTTGTTCCGCATTTATAATGTACGGAGCTGCATTAAAATCATGTTTAATTATTTCGTATTTGTCAAAAATTGCTTTCCAAGAATTGCTGTTCATAAACAAAAAAGTTGATTACTATTTTCTATTTGATTTAATCTATTCTCTGTTAGGCAAATATATTCTTTTTCGATTTCAATGCCTATATATTTTCTATTTCCGATAATTTTTGCAGCTACTCCGGTTGTTCCACCTCCATTGAAAGGGTCAAGAATTAAACTGCTATCGTTTGTAGAAGATAAAATAATTCTTTTCAAGAGAGAAAGCGGTTTTTGAGTCGGATGCTTTCCAAAAGTTTTTTCATCAGGAGAAGGAGTTGGAATACTCCAAACGCTACGCATTTGTTTATCAGGCATTTTCATTTTGTCTTCTTTGAAAATTCCATTTTTCATCTTCTCGTAATTGAAAATATGCTTTGCTTTTTTATCTTTTTTAGCCCAAAGCAAAGTTTCATGACTATGAGCAAAGGTGGTGCAAGCTAAGTTTGGCGCAGCATTTGGTTTAAACCATGATATATCGTTAAGAATATGAAAATTAAGTTTTTGTAATAAAAAACCACATTGATAAATACTGTGATTTGTACCACTTATCCAAATCGTACCCCCTGGTTTTAATACTCTTCTACATTCTGTAATCCATTTTTTATGAAAATCTAAATCATTTTCAAAACCACAGCTTTTATCCCATTTCCCTTTATTTACGCTAACCATCTTTCCTGCGTGGCAAGTTATTCCATCATTAGAGAGATTATAAGGTGGATCGGCAAAAATCATATCTATGTAATTATCAGGAAATCTTTTCAATACTTCCAAACAATCATCATTGTACAAAGCAATTTCATCAGTTTTATAAACAGGTTTGATACTGCTATCTGATTTTCTTTCAGCAACGTAGTTAATTAGTGATTCCATTGCAAAATTTGGTTCTTGTTCTTTTAACTTATATAACATTTTCGTTTATTGTTTTAAATATTCTATCTATGTGCTCTCTGCGGCTCTGGGTTGAATTATTAACACACAGATGACACAGATTATATTATGGTTTAAAATTAAAAATTTGTATATGTTTTATGCCGTTTTTTTGTGAAAATTGTACGTCGTCGAGCGATATTACTACTTTTTCGTAATTATCAGGGATAGACTCAAGCGGAGCAT
>JAIRVY010000013.1 GCA_031253655.1 Bacteroidales bacterium | reverse complement strand
ATTTTTTTGAATTTGGTCGGCAGTGAATTGTTCTCCAAGGGTAGAATAATACAATTCGTCTGTAAATAAAAAATGCTTGGTGGCAAAGGTAAATAATCCGCAGGTAATGCAGAGTAGCCAAAAATATACGTAATTATTTATTTTGAGGAGCCAATTCATTTTTCATTTTCAAAATAACAACGCAATTCATTCTCAACATCTTTACTATCATTGTTCCTATCCATAGCTATCCGACCTTTTTCCATCAAGATAACTCTCGATGATAAGTCGATGATATGCTCTATATTATGGCTGGAAACCATAATTGTTGTTTTGTATGTAGTATTTAGCTCTTTCAAGATTCTTTTTAATTCGAATTGGGATGTTGGATCTAAAAAATTAAATGGTTCATCTAATATAAGTATTTCCGGATGAATTATCATTGCTGACACAACCCCGATTTTTTGCCTATTCCCTGATGAAAGTTCATGAATAAATTTTTCATTATCCGTGATTTCATCCGTCATAAATTTTTGAAAAATAATTTTCCGTTTGTCAATCTCTGCATTAGATAAACTATAGGCATCTCCTGTAAAATACAAAAATTCTTTTGCCGTTAAAAATTCTATTAAAAAGTTAGTATCTAAATAGGAACCTGTCATTCTTTTCCAATAATCATCATTCGAGACCTCAATCCCATTTAAACTTACTGCTCCGGTTGTAGCTTGGATTAAATCTAAACACAATCTGAGTAATGTGGTTTTTCCTGCCCCGTTGTTTCCTACAACACCCACTATCTCACCTTGATAGATATTTAACAAGGGTATATCTACAACTGTAACTTTGTTGTATGCTTTTTTTAAATTTGTTATATTTATAACATCCATAATATTAAATTTTCCGTAAATTTTCCATTATCTGATATTTTCTTTGCATAAACTTATCATGTAAAATGTTAATCCAATAAGAATATGTCATAACTGTAACCATGCTTATTGAAAAAATAATATAACAACCGATTGTTGAAAAAAAGTGAATAATAGCAACAGATCCCAAAAAAGAAACAGCAGAAATAATTCCTATCACTTTTTGAGCGAATGTCCGTTGGATTGTAAAATCCGACTGAACAGGAAATAAATAGGTTAAAAAAAAGTTTGAGGTGCTATGAAAAATAATTTGCTTAGCTTTGCGTCTCAAAAATGGAACAAATGGGCCGCAAAAAATTAGTACGTCAAAGTGTAGACGATTTATTCTCCACAGTAAGCAGCATGCTCGTACCGGAACATATTCTGGCATATTTTGAGATATGGGATGCTCATGAATGCAAGGAGCGCTGGGTTATTGAGATGCGTGAGAAAGAGGGTTTTATCCCCGAAGCATTAACGGATTTTGCAGACGTTGTTTTGGACGGTTACTGCAATCCGATAGATGCCTTAAGTCATAGTTTTGTATGTAAGCCGATTTATCTTCGGTTATACAGGCGAAGGTATAAACGCAGTAACAGCGATGAACATTTCAGTAATGAATATGATGTAACGCTTAAAGGCGTAAGAATGGTACCTGAACTGGGACTTTTTTTAAAAGAAGAAGATTGAAGAACACCCGGTCAACATTACCGTAGTTGGTCGAATGTTTGACATTAAGCCCCAGACCTTGCAATATTGGTACAAAAACTTTTTAAGTGATTATTTTCCTGATATTGAATCAAACCGGTGGCATCCACAAAAGATAGAAACGGTAGATAAGGCAACTGGCGAGATAAAAGAAAAACCTGTTTACGTTTTTAAGAAAGAAAATTTGGGAGAGCATATGTGTATTGATGACAAGGCTATCGGGCACACCGGTTTTAGCATTTTGAGCAATAATAAAACCGGTAAAATAGCCTTGATGATTGAAAGCGCCAACTCCAAAGAAGTGGAGCAGGCAATGTCGTTGTTCGGAAAAGAGCTGTGGAGAATAAAAAGTATCAGTATGGATATGAGCCCGACTTATGCGTTGGTTTGCAACAATTTAATTCCTCGTGCCACACAGGTTATCGACAAGTTTCATGTAATGAAGTACGTTTATGATGCCGTTGGAAATGCGAGAATCAGAATCAACAAAGAACTCACAGCCACCCTTACCAAAGGCAAAAAAAAGACAGAACAAGACAAAGAAACGCTATCGGAACTTGAGCTTTTAAGACGGATTAATCATGCTATAACACAATCGCCAGACAAGTGGAACGAGGAAATGACAGAAACGATTAATCGCGTGTTTGAAAAACATGATGAACTTAAAAAAGCTTACCAAATCAGCCAAGACTTTAAGAACTGGTATGATTATCGAAATCACAGTAAGTCAACCATTCAAATCACGAAGTGTCTGTATCAATGGTATGAACAGGCAAGGCAATTGAAAGTATTTGAAAGTGTGATAAAAATGATTCGCAAGCATGAAGATGAAATAATCAACTTCTTCCAACACGGTATGACAAACGCTAAAGCGGAAAGATTGAACGGAAAAATACAACGATTCCTGTCTGGAAACTACGGCATAAAAGACAAAGACTTTTTCCTGTACAGAACAGCAAATTATTTTTCATAGCACCTCAAACTTTTTTTTAACCAATTTCACAGATTAATCGAGCGAAACAATTGGAGGTTCTCTCACGCAACGGGAAGTCACTATTTTTATATCAAAGATGGAAAGTTGTCCCCGCCTGTTCCATTTCATGGAGCAAAAGAAATATATGAACCGTTAAGACGATCAATTGCAAGACAAATGGGGCTGAAATAAACCCTTCTAAAAAAAAGTTATATGAAAACACTCATTATTACAGTAGGAGCGAGCCCTGATCATTTTGGGGCTTATGCGGAGAATTGTCCGGGT
>JAIRVY010000012.1 GCA_031253655.1 Bacteroidales bacterium | reverse complement strand
CCCATACTGTTAATAAATTTTTGCCTGTTATTTGCTAACTGCCTTTTATAATTTAGTCGGGCAAGTTCTACATCAAGGCGTTTTTGCAGTTCCTCAATCGTTTCCGCTCTTTGCGGTTGGGGGTCGGGGGTCTGTGTGGTTGCTGCCTGCGTGGGTGTGTGTTCCGCCTGTGCGGTGGGGGTGGTTTCGGCTTCGGGGGCGGTTTGTGTTTCCGCTTCGTGTGTGTGTTCCGCTGCTGCGGTGGGGGTGGTTTCGGGTGTTCCGTTTTCGTTTACGGTTTCCGTTTCTTTGTTTTGCGCTGCTATTTCTACTGCTGCGGCTTGTGGTGTTGCATCGTTGGCAACGTTAAATTTTCCTTTTTTCATTTTGTAATAAATTAAAGTGTTAATAATGTGGGGTTTGCGCCCCTTGTTTCTGTATCAAAGATACATTTTTATATTTACATTCAGCAAAAAAAAGCATTTTATTTGCATTTTATTTGGCTGTATTTCAATTAGTTACAAATTTTTTTCGCTTTTAATCGGTTTATAGTCAATTTTTTAACCTTTTTTTCGCAAATTTTGTGTTGATTTTTCGCCATTTATAAAAATTTAACAAACTGAATATCAATATATTAACAATATTTTGTTTTGTAATTGCTGCAAATATTCGCTACAAATACAAAACATCTTACTGAAAAAATGAAAGTTCGAGGACGGCTCGTCTCGCATCCGCGAGTGTCCACTTGTGTGGGAAACCAAAAAAACTATATCGACTAAATTAGCATTTGGGGATGTCCACGTTAGGGGGGAAAGGAATTGTTAGAGTTTCTGTTTAATTATATTATATTGGTTATAAATTAAATACAAGGAAATTATAACCGTAGAATCTCCAAAACCCACGAAATACGTTACTACCTTACTACATTTTTTGCTTATCAATAATAATAAGATGGTTACAAAAGTATTTTCCTGCTTTGTTGCTAAAAATGCGGTTACTACCACCTTACTACCTTACTACATTTGCCAATAAAAACTCTATTGGAAAATTTCACATGGCAAGGTATCCACATTTTGTGTGCTTATCTTGTCGCAAATTTTTGCTATTTTTGCGACAAAATAATTAAAAAAACGAGATATAAATATCATAATAAAAGATACTTATATAGATAAATATATGCCAATAGGGGTGCGCTTTTTTTGAAAATTGTTTTTCTTGTAGTATCTATTTTATATGTTATCTGCTCTCCAAACAAAGTCATAAAATAAAAAAAACAATAAAAATATTCCTTGTCGCAAATTTTTACTATTTTTGCGACAAAATTAAAAATAAATTGAAATGCAAACTACAGAAGAAAAGGTACTTGCAAAAATTAAAAAAGCCAAGAGGGGTGCGCTTTTTTTTGCAGACAGTTTTGTAACTGCGGGTAATGCAAAAACTGTCAATAAGGCTTTGGAACGATTGGTAAAATCAGGCGAAATTGACCGTATTGCTACAGGTATTTATATACGTCCCAAAATTGATAGTATGTTAGGGAAATTATATCCTGATATTGAAGAAATTGGACAGGCAATAGCCAGACGAGACAGAGCAAAAATTATTCCAACGGGTTCTTATGCGCTTAATCGCTTGGGACTTTCTACACAAGTGCCTATGAATATTGTCTATCTTACCGATGGTACAGCAAGGACAATCAAAATACGCAAATTCACTATTAAGTTTAAAAAAACTACCCCTAAAAATGTAAGTGCAGCAGGAAGTATTAGTAAATTGGTTATTCAAGCATTGCGTACAATTGGGAAAGAAAACATTACAGATGAAGAAATAAAAAAGATTCTCAACTTATTGAAATATGAAAAACCTACACTATTAGAGCATGATATTTGGCTTGCTCCTGCATGGATTCGCGACATCATGAAATTAGCTTTAAACTCAAAAACAAATGAATAACGACTCAATAAAAGAATGGTTAAAATTACCGGAAGAAGAAAAACTAAAACTATTTATTCAAACCTCAGATAGAATAGGTTTACCGGCTACTGCAATAGAAAAAGATTGGTGGGTTGCGCACACACTGTCCATTATTTTTTCAATGAGTTGCGCAAATTCACTGCTTTTTAAAGGCGGAACTTCATTGAGCAAAGCATGGAATTTAGTAGAGCGTTTTAGCGAAGATGTGGACTTAGCATTAGATAGAGAGTATTTAGGTTTCACAGGCGATTTAAGCAAAACGGCTATTCGGAAATTACGCTATGCTTCATACGAATTTCTAAGCACAAAGTTTACAGATGAACTAAGAGAAAGATTTAAATCATTGGGATTTAGATGTTATTGTAAAACCTTGCGAAGTAGAAAATCACGACCAAGACCCATTGATTATTGAAATCTATTACCCAAAATTAACGGAAAAAGGTACTTATTTACATCCGGGTATTCTTGTTGAAGTGGGTTGTCGTTCATTGAAAGAACCTTATACACAAAGAGTTTTCAAAACAATGGTATCGGAAGCATTTCCGGATAAGCCATATTCAGATACAATTATTACTATTCCAACGGTTAATCCGGAACGAACCTTTTTAGAAAAAGTATTTTTGTTACATGAAGAATACCAACGCCCATCCGAAAAAATACGTGTGAAACGACTGAGCCGGCATCTGTATGATATTGAAAAATTATCACAAACTTCATATTTTCTTAAAGCATTAGCAGACAAAAATTTGTACAATACTATTGTCGAGCATAGAAGCAAATTTGCTCCTATAGGTGATGTTGATTACACAAAACATTTACCCCAACACATAAGAATTGTTCCACCTGCAGAACTCCTGCCGCTTTGGGAAAAAGATTACTACGAAATGATTGAAAGTATGATTCATGGTGAAAAATTACCGTTTGCTCAACTCATAGAGCGAATAAGTACCGTGCAAGAAACAATAAACAATTTAGAACAAAAGAGCACGACAGAAAAAATACAAGAAATAGAACAGCTATCTTCCAATCACACAGGTACTATGCAATTAAGGGACGGACAAACTGTAAACTATGGAGCAATAAGAGTGATTGATAATAATTTTGTGTATTACACCGGCAAAGGACTTCGTGAAATGTGGAAGCCAGCAATGATTGAGGAAGAAAAAAAACGTGCTGAGGAACTAAAACGAAATTGCGAACAAAAACTAATAGATTCGAAACACATTGCAATTAAACCTTTAGACGACATTGTGAGAGTTATATCTTAATTTTTTCCGGTAGTAAGATAGTAACGAGGTAGTAAGGTTATTTTTATGAACGTTACTACCTGTTAATAATTTAAAAATCAATCTATTAATAGCAGCGGTAGTAAGGTAGTAACCTGTTTTTCGATTTTTATTCAAAAACTATTTCA
>JAIRVY010000010.1 GCA_031253655.1 Bacteroidales bacterium | reverse complement strand
GAGCCTGTCGAAATGCCGCCGCCGCATTTTCCGCCCCTCCCATATAGCAAAATTGTGCTGTCATTCCGAGCGCAGCGAGGAATCCCATTCATAACGCCTCAAACTAATTTTTAACCATTGTTGCAGTATACTCAAGAAGGATAAGAATTTTTTATTTTCTTTGCACTTTATATCAATAATACTATTTACGAACCTAAAAATTACAAATAAGAATTGTTAGGCGACACTCTAGAAAATATGGTAACAAAAACGTATATATACTTTAAGTCGTACTTAGAACTTTGTATTTGGCTTCTTGTTTTTGCCACCGGAATACGTTTTTTTGAAACGATTCTCCTGTACAATATTACGCACAATTTTTTCTCAAACTTTTTGTGGAATTTTACGGGCTTATGTTATGATATTTCATTATTTTTACTTTTAAGTATCTGTATATTGCCAATTTTTATTTGCATAAGTTTCATAATCGAAAAAGTAACAAGATCAGTGATAAGGGTTCTCTTCAGTTTGATGTTGTTTTTTTCAATAATTTGCATAATATTTTTTTCTACTTCGGGTTTTCTTCTTGATAATGCGGTTTTTGCCTATTCAATTAAAGATACTATCGGTATTATTAAAGCCAGCACTAAAAGTCCGGTTTGGGTCTATATTGTTGCTATAGTAATACCTGTACTCTTTTTCTACTTATCTGGAAAAAGAATTAAGATTCATCGTGGATTGACTGCAATATTTACAATATTACTACTTTCTTCTTTTTTCGTTTTAAATAGCCTTTCAATACAGAGTAAGCAATATCATATTAAAACAAACAAAGGGTTCTTTTTCTTGAGAAGTACTTTTCAAAGACAAGTTCCTGCATTTGAAGAAAATAATGAGCATCTTGTTAATGCAGTTCACGAATTTCGCAGTTATTTTCCTGAACTGCAATTTGTAGAACCGGAATTTCCGTTTCTTTATCAGGCTGTATATCATGATGTATTAACACCTTTTTTTGATTTAAAATCTGAACCACCCAATATTGTTTTTATTATTATCGAGAGTTTGGCTTATGATTTTCTTAGGTATGGTAATATCATTATGCCTTTTTTAGATTCGCTCTCAAAGGAAAGTCTGAGTTGGGAACAATGTCTAAGTGTATCTGCTCGAACTTATGGAGTATTTCCTGCTTTATTCGGAACAGCACCCTTAGGAAAAGATGGATTCATGGAATTATGCCCTAATAATCCGGCATACCATTCTTTGCCAATTATTTTATCTCAAAATAACTACACCAATACATTCTTTTACGGAGGATGGATGGGTTTTGACAACATGGCTCAATTTTCCAAAAAAAATGAAATCACTTATTTGAAAGAGCGCGATTGGGAAGAGAAGATTGTAAAGAATAATATCGGTGCAGCCTGGGGATATGAAGACCATATTACCTATAAACAAGCACATCGAATATTGAATAATATACGTACTTCTCCGCGAATGGACGTGTACCTTTCACATTCTACACACGACCCGTATGAATACCCGAAAAGTGCTTATTTTCAAAATATTATAAAAACTAAAACGATACAAAATAATTATTTATCAGAGAAAGAAAAAAAGAATATTCTTTCTTCACTCAAATTAAACGGTAGTTTTGCATATTCCGACTGGTCTATCCAACAATTGATGGAAGAATACAAAAAAAGAGACGATTACGAAAATACTATTTTTATAATTACCGGCGATCACGATGTGCGTACCAACCAGTTCAGAGGATATGCCAACTATCATGTCCCGCTTATAATTTATTCTCCCATGCTTAAATCAGGAAGAAATATGAAGGGTGTGGTTTCGCATCGAGATATTACCCCTACGATTCTTTCATTATTAAAAAATAATTATGCTATCACGACCCCTAATGAAGTAACCTGGTTAAATACTGCCTTAGACACCTCTTCATTTTTCAATGCCAATACTTTCTCTCCACTACAAGTTATTGGTCATTCTATTGGCGGCGTTTTGTATCATAATTATTTACTCAGCGAAGGTATTCTTGAAGAGATTTCAGATAAAGGTACTAAAAAAATCGACAACCCTGAAGTACTAAAACAAATGGAGCGATTGCAATACTTATATCAAGCTCTTGATTTATACATTTTGAATAACGATGCCTTAATAAGAAACTTCTATGCCCATAAGAATAAATCTGCTAAAACAGCAATTGATATCGAAGATACAATTGCTGCAAAAAGTTATTTTACATCTTTATCAAAACTACCTGTGTTGGAAGGACCTCAAGGGTATAATACAACGCTCTATTTTGATGGTTCAAGTGAATTTCCAATAGGTTTTCTAAATTATGAGATTCCAATAGGTATTGATAAATTCAAGGTTGATATAGAATTTAAAATTTATGTAGTAAATGAGGGCGACAAAAATATTTTAGTGGTTGCAGATTTAGTAGGTTCTGCCAGCTATAAAACAGATTATCTAACAGCTAAAATACATAACTGTTGGTACACTTATGAGAAATCTTTTATCTTCAGAAGAGATATTTGGGAGCAGTTGGAAAATGTACCAAAACTCAAAGTATTTCTCTGGAATCCTTATAAATTAAATGGGTATATTGATGATATTAAAGTAAAAGTAGTAGTTAATTAATAAATTTTTTTCTAAATTACAAGATTCGCTTTAGGCCAAGACATGAAAATTTTACCCCTATCAAGAACTCTAATCAATAATCTACATTTGATATTGTTTGATTATTAGTATTATTTCCCATTACTTAAAGAATCTAATAATTCAAAATTTCTTGCATACATACCATAAAACATATCCATCTCATTTGCCCAAACATATTTTTCTGCCGGTACTCCTTTAATAGGATTATCTAAACCAAAGACGAAATTTTTTATCCCTTTTACTTTTAGTCTTCTTAACATATCTTCATTTCCTGATATTTGATAACGCCCTGTATTGCAGTATTCTATTTTTTTATTATCGAATACTTGTTCAAAGTTAGGGGTATCATAATATAGAAAATTAGAAACTAAAGGTTTGATTCCCAATTCTATGGCTTTATCTACTGCATTCCAAGTAAACAATTCCATAATTACTCTATCTCTAAAATGAAATTCTTTATAAATTCTTTCAGGATCATTTATTTTATCAGTAACTAAAATGGCGTCAGGATGTTTTTCAAACCATGAATTTATAGCATTCATATTCATAGGCGTGTATTTTTCATGAATTTTTCGGGATAGAAATTCTTTCTCTGTCAGTGGGGTATCATCTATTGTTCCCGGGTAGTTAGAAATTGTTTTAAAGGTTTCCCAATCGTGAACAGCTACAATTTTCCCGTCTGATGTTTTAAGCAAATCAAGTTCAAATAACCTACAACCATTTTTATACGAAAAATCCAATGCTTCAACGCAGTTGGTATAGTTTTTTCCGTCAATATTCCCGCCTGCATGGGCTATAAAAAAATCTGAGTAGTTTTTTCTTTCTAAAATATCGGGGGTACTTAATGCTCTTTTTTTTCCCAATATCATAATGTTAATGTTCGATAATGTGATTTTCTTGTTAGACCTCCAATTGCCATCTTTTTCATTAGTTACGACATAAATATGTGCACTAATCTTATCAAGATTACCTATATCAATGTCCTTTTCTATTGATAATTCATATTTCTTATTACATACTATTTCATCGTCTTCAATGTACTTCGTGATATATTCTTTAGAAATATATTCAAAGTTTTTTCCTGAAAATTTAATAACCAGCCTCATCTGTTGATCTTGATATAAATAATCATGAATCACTATATCCGTAGTTAGTCTTATGATAATCTTTTCACAATCAACTTTAATTATCTTAACAGGCATTATATCAAATGTGTTGACTCCTGCAATGGATGGAATGGTATCGGGATTACTGCAAACTATAGTTTTTTTATTTTCGTACTTTTGAAATATAATATAGTTGTCGTAGGATTTTTTTTCATTTTTTATTAACTTATCATTGTGATAAACATAATTGTTGACATACTTTAAGGTATTAAATTTTGAGTTAACCTCTTCTATTAGCATTGGGTCTTCAATCTGTATTAAATTCAAATTTTTATCAATTTTGAATAGTTTTTTTTCAGAGTTTTGGAAAAAATATTCATTGAATACCATTGCGTTTACTTTCCTTTCATAACTTAAAAACAATACTTTTTCAGATGGGTTGAAATATGAAGTAGTATCTAGCCCATTGCTACACCAAGCTATCAATTTAGGGGTTTTTAGGTCATAATTATTCTGCAAGAAAGAGATAACAGATGGGGTAATAGCCCAATGAGAAACAATGTTGGAAAAAGTTCTGGGGGTTTTTAGTAATGGGGACCAAATAATTAAAGGAACATTAAAATGTGCCAAATCATTCTTATAGATACCGTGAGCATGATCGCCGGTAATAATAAAAATAGTGTTTTCAAAACCGGGTAGTTGAGAATATTGATAAAAAAAATCTCGCATACTGTCATCTAAGTAATTTACTGTCATAAATAGATCCTTCGCCGGAAGAAACTGCTTTCCGAGTGTAGTTCTTAATTTTGAAAATAGTTTCTCTATTTTGGGCTCATATATTTTCTTTAATTGTTTATCACCACCGGAAAATGGGTCATGGGTTGTGAGTGTTAAATAAACATTAACATTGGGCCTTTTACCTCCTTGTTTTTTTAGTTCTTTAAAACTTTCTTCAAATAAAACGTGGTCGTAGAGTGCCCACCAATTAGCTAAATCTTTCTTTTGATAATTTCTAATCTGGGTGTGGAAATTATCAATATGATCGGGATCTTGAATAGTTAAAAAATCTAACATGCTGTCAAAATTTGGATCTCCCCCATAGAAAAAATTTACTGCATAGTTATTGTTTTTTAATACCGTGAATAAGGAATGGTGATTGGGCATAACTCCAAATTGAAATCCTCTTTTACCGTGTGGAACAGAGCCAACAATAGCAGGTACTACGCCGTAAGTTCTGGGAGTAGTTGCCAAACAATTTTGCCAATACAATCCGGTTTTTGCCAATGAATCTAAAAATGGAGTAAAACTTACCCCTTTTTCTTTTTCGCCCATAAGAAAACTGCCTAATGATTCAACTATCACAATGACAATATTGGGGTCTTTTTCAAATTTGTGGAAAAAAGGCGAAAGAACATCAGGAATTTCAGAAGAGGGACGCTCTAACGGATAATACAAATCTAAAATAGTTCTATTTGGAAAAAATGATAAATAATCTTTTAACATTTTCTCATTCATTTCAATTTTTTCTACATTGCCTATATTATCAAATACAAAACCTGTTTCGGATTTATAAGTATAATAATCCTTTACGGCGGAAAAAAAGTAAAAAGATTTTGATTCTAAATAAGTGTTCATAATTTTATCATCGCTTTGTTGATAATAAAGAGTGCAAACAGAAAAAAATACAATTGTGATAATACCTGCTATTTGACTAACAAACCGATGAAAGACCGGTAACTTTTTTGCAAAGAAAGGAGTTGCAATAAATATAATAATTACTACAACAATTGAACAGATATCTAATATTAGATTTGATGAATTTCTTATGGTTGTAAAAATCTCTGCAAAAGGACGCGCTATTAATTCAGCACCCATCATTACTCCGGCTAGATTATAGAAAATCAACAATCCAATTTCTAATGATATTAATAGTGCAAATAATAGAGCTACCAAAATTTGAGCAACTTTTTGTTTCCACCGGCTTATCAGTAAATAAATAGGTAAAATAATAATAGAATATAGGCAAAATACAGATGTAATATTAAAAAAAGATTGAAGAATTGCCAACAAAGAGATAGAGTCTTGATATCTGCAAACTTGAAATGTTTCAATACCTTTAATTAGATAACTTGCTACTATAAAAATTAAAACAGCAATGAGATAATTTCTTAGTGTTTGCAAAATTTCATAAAAACTAAAATTCATACTCCTTTAATATAGTACAATAATATTTAAGATTAACGAGTACAATCACTTAATGAGCGTTAGGATTAGGCGACAAATAAACATAAATTATTTTACAATAATTCCTCGAAAAAATAGTTAATTACTCAGTTTAACTTAATAATTATGAGACGCCATAACATATTTTTCGTTTTATTTATTGTTTTAATAGCTGTAACGTTCACACTATCGTGCAACAGATCCAAAAATAACGTTCCGATACAAATAGATGCGAAAAAACCGCAAATTGACGAATACGCTGCCTTATTTGAAGAAAACAAACCTGTACAAAGAATTGCAGAGGATCTTTCCGGAAAAGTTATTATACTCACTGAGAAAGATTTTATTGAACGAATTACGGATATTGACAGTCCCAAAGGGTTTCAGTATAAGGGACAAACCCCATGCGTAGTAGAGATTTTTGCCTACACCTGCAAATTTTGTACTTATCAGTCCGACTTGTTAAATGTAATGGCCCCCGAATATCAGAGTAAAGTAATTTTTTATAAAATTGATATCGACCGGGCTTACGATGTGAGAACTGCCTTTAAAGTGGATAATATACCGACGTTGCTCTTTTTTAAACCCAAAGGTAAATATACCTCCACGATTGGCTACCAAAACAGAGAGAAACTTACAAATCTCATTGACGAATTATTATTAAAACCCTGATTCTTTTCTTTGAAACGATTTTGCTTTTTTTTCATTTTATTCTCAAACAGTCATTTATTATTTTCCCAAATAGTAAACTGTGACGAAATAACCTCCTTCCTTGTGGAAAAAGAGAGACATATTAAATCTCTAAATTTGAAAGACCCCGACTATATACCGCTTCACTATTTGAAATCAAAAGATATTATTAAAGAATTTGAAGCATTTAAAAGAGAAAAACTCCTACTGCTAAAAGACTGTAATACAATTGTTTTTAGCGATTTTATAAATAATTTCGATATTCAGTTTTCACTTATTCAATCAAAAAATGATTCTTTAGCGCTGCTTAATAATGATGTTTATCTCATATTCTACGAAAGGGCATTGTTTGAATACGGAATAAGAAATGAGGACGATGGCGAGTATTTGTTGTTTCGTTCTTTACAGTATAATCCACTATTTCCGGATGCTATTTTACTAAGATTGAAGAACTTATTACAAGTGAGGGCTTTCAGTGATTGTTTGTCTTTATTAAATACTCTTTATTACGAAACAGAACTAGACCGCCGGCAAGAGATGTTAGCCATAGAATTTACAGATCTTTTTTATCAGAAATTGTATAACATAGGCGATTCATTAGTGAAACTGGAACGTGCTGCAGAAGCTTTAGAAATATTTGAAATTTTAGAAACCTTTTGCCTGAATTTGCCAATATCTTACTGTAACGACGATTACTACCACGGCATTTTACGTTCAAAGTCAGGAATTTACGAATCATATCTGAGAATTGCCCAAGTAGCAAAAAGCAGAGGAAATATTAATATTGCAGAACATTTCTATCAATATGCCAAAGAATATTTTGATGAGAATAAAGAATCAAATGTATTAGAGCGAGATGTCGAAATTCAAATCGATGTGATCCCATTCTATGATGAATATACAGAAATACCTGCCGAAATTCAGTCAACTCCAATTAACACTGTGAAGGAAGCGGTTGAAGAAACAGTTGCCCCTACCCTCACCCCTAAAGAGCTCAAAGGTAAATACGATATTATTGTGTTTCAAGCCCTTGCATTGTGCATTAAGGAAGATTTCCATGCCTCCTATAAACTGTTTTTGGAAGCGCAAAAATTAGAAGAGTGCCAATGTTTTGAAAAAGATTTTCGCGTGAGTTTAATGCTGAGTGAGTTAAAAAAAATAATACATTAAACCCTTGTTTTCATAGAGCGCCATTTGTAAACTTTTTTATCCTTTGTTTCTAATCATCAAAACTCAACATATCTTTTTCTGATAATTCTGAACGCAATAATTTGAAAATATTTGAATTTAGAATAAAACAATATTTTTGCCGTTTAAAAATTAATAATCATATTAAAAAAAAATATTATGAAAAAAATCGTTTTAATTTTAGTTGTAGCCATTTTTGGATTTAGTGCTATGGCACAACATCAATGCGGAAGTGCGGCTGCTAAATCTTCCGATGCTCCAATACTTGAAGTGAAAGGTGCAGAAACTGTTATCATTCAAACCAACGCCTACTCAGCGAAAAGTAATGAATTGTTCGAAAAAACTCTTCCATTCGTAAAAGGAGTGAAGGATTTTAAGTACAATGATAAAAATTACAAAGTGGCTGTGGCCTATGACCCCAAGAAAACCACTCCCGATGCCATCCGTAATGCAATTGCTAAAATGGGATTTAACGCAGATGATGTAAAAGCAAACGAACAGGCCCGCGAAAAACTTCCCGCCGAATGTAAAACTATACCGAAAGGATGTTCTAAACCCTGCGGAAAACACTAAATATTTTTATGGTTATCGAACATTTACAACAATCCGAAGCCCTCTTAGGAGGGCATTTTTTGCTTTCTTCCGGCAGGCACAGTAATCGTTATTGCCAATGTGCCAAATTGTTACAGTATCCTGACAGGGCCGCTAAAGTACTTTCGGTTGTAGTTGAAAAATTGAAAGATACTCCGGTTGACATCGTGGTGGGACCCGCAATGGGAGGTATTATTGTGGCTTATGAGTTGGGACGTCTGTTGGGAGTACCCGCCATTTTCACTGAACGTGAGGATGGGAAAATGACTCTGCGCCGCGGTTTTGAAGTACAATCCGGACAGCGCGTACTCATTGCCGAAGATGTTGTAACAACCGGTAAATCATCATTAGAAACTATAGAAGTACTCAAAAAATTTGGCGTAGAAATAGTTGGAATTGCCTGTATTGCCAATCGCAGCAAAGAGAATCTTGGATACTCCGTTTTTGATGCTATAAAATTAGATATTGAAAGTTGGGAACCGGAAAACTGCCCCCTCTGCAAACAGGGAATTCCCGTAGTAAAACCGGGGTCAAGAATAATTTAATACAGAAAAGAGGCACACTACGTCTCTGCGATATTGTATATGCCTAACGAAAACTTCATAGATTACGTAAAAATTTTCTTCCGCTCGGGAAAGGGGGGGGCAGGTTCTGCGCATTTGCAACGCACCGCGCAAGACCCCAAAGCAGGTCCCGACGGTGGCGACGGAGGAAAAGGGGGCGATGTTATTCTAAAGGGAAATCGTAATCTGTGGACTTTAATGCATTTACGCTATACCAAGCATATTTTTGCTGAAAACGGTGGAAGTGGCACCGCAAACCAATGCTTTGGGAAAAATGGAAAAAATGCGGTAGTAGAAGTCCCACTGGGAACCATTGTAAAGCACCCGGAAACAGGCGAGTTTCTCGGCGAAGTGCTGGAAGACAGTGAAGAATTGGTAGTGTTAAAGGGAGGTCGCGGCGGCTTAGGTAATGTGCATTTCAAGTCGGCAACCCGCCAAACCCCCCGTTTTGCACAACCCGGCGAAGAAGGTGTGGAGGAATGGTTAGTTCTGGAACTCAAAATTTTGGCGGACGTAGGATTGGTAGGGTTTCCCAATGCGGGAAAATCTACGCTAATATCTGTTCTTTCCAACGCAAAACCTAAAATTGCCGATTACCCCTTTACTACCCTGCGTCCCAATTTGGGTATGGTAGCCTACCGTGACTACAAATCGTTTGTAATTGCCGATATTCCGGGTATCATTGAAGGCGCTTCCGAAGGAAAAGGACTGGGAATTAGATTCCTGCGACATATTGAAAGAAACGCCTTGTTGCTTATATTGATTCCTTGTGATTCGGAAAATATAAAAAATGATTATAACATCCTGCTAAAAGAACTGAAAGCCTACAAACCCGAATTGATGGATAAAAAAAGAATTCTTGCCATCACAAAATGCGACTTGCTTAGTGAAAAAGAGATGCGACTTTTATCAAAAAAAATTCCAAAAAATATTCCTGTGCTCTTCATTTCCTCAATTTCTCAACAAAATTTACTGCAATTAAAGGATGAAATTTGGAAACATCTGTGTAATTAATAATTAAAGATTAAGTATTAAGAGTTGAGAATTAGGTAATTGTAACAATTATTTAGAAAATTCTGTACAATGATGTTTGGTAAAAGAAAAAATATATTTTCGCCCCCTCAATTGAAACGAAGAATCTAATCTAATAAAGAGAAGAACAATGGCAAAGAAAAACAAGGAAGCACGGCAACAAATTATTTTGGAGTGTACAGAGCAGAAAGTAAGCGGTGTGCCGGGTATGTCAAGATATATTTCTACTAAAAATAGAAAAAATACTACAGAGAGATTGGAGTTAAAAAAATATAATCCTTTTTTAAAAAAAGTAACTGTTCATAAAGAGATTAAATAGTTGAGATATGGCAAAGAAGGTTGTTGCAACATTAAAAAGAGCTGGTGGAGTAACCTATACCAGAGTGGTAAAAATGGAACGCTCCCCAAAAACTGGCGCCTATACGTTTAAAGAAACCGTAGTGGAAGCCGACAACGTTAAAGACTTTTTAGCTAAAAAGTAATATTTGTTTTCATGGTTGTGGAAGACCGGAGCTTGCTCCGGTTTTCTTTTTGCTATTATTCCAACTCAAATCTTTCTTGTTTTCCGCAGGGGATGGCCTAAAAGGATATATAACCAACATCGCTTACGACGTCGGATTGATGCACATATTTGTATTGCTTTTACGGCATATACTATATTACAAACCAGAAGCAACTTCCTTTATTAATTTTACTCTTCACTTGTAATCTAACGTGGTGTTTATCGAGCAGGTCTTTACAAACAATTAATCCGAGTCCCATACCTTGTTCTCCTACGGTTCCACGTTTGGAAATTTGATAGTTTAAATCGAATAGTTTTTGTATTTGTTCTTCACTCATTCCAATTCCTGTATCGGAAATGGTCACAATGTGTTCTCCATTATCTTTTTTCACAATAGAAAAAGTAACTTTTCCAAGGGGCTGCGTAAACTTAATAGAATTGGAGAGTAGATTTCTTATTGTAGTGGATATCATATTTGAATCTCCTGTCACTAGCGCTGTTTTAGGCATTCTTACATTGAGTGTTACTCCTTTTTGTTTCGCCATATCTTGCAGAAGTACAAGATCTGTTTTTCTAATTTCGGAAACGAGGTCAAAAGAAACGGGAAGAAAAGGCATTCTTCCGGCTTGTATTTGCGCCCAGTTTAGCAAATTGAAAAGAAGGTCAACCTGTCCTTCAGCCGATCTCAGCAAACTGGTAAGATACTTTTTCAAAGTTTGCTCATCCCACTGTCCTATATTATCGACCAATATTTGCAAGGCGTTGCGTTGTGCAAGAGCAGGATTTTTCAAATCGTGCGAGATAATACTAAAGAAGTTGTCTTTCGTGATATTTAATTCTTCAAGTGCTTTATTTTTTCGATTACGAAGGATGAGCATATACCACAAAGAAAAGAGCAGAAGGACACAAAGCACAAAACCTCCAATAAATAACCTTTGCTGTATTTGTTGTGCTTTGATGATATTGTGTTGTCTTTCAATTTCATTTTTTTTCTTTTCTGATTCATATTTGGCTTCCATTTCTTCTGCAGCCTTCAAAGCAGTAATTCTTGCCGTAGTACTTTTCGCATGGTCAATTTCTTTCAAATATTTAATATGCTCTTTATACCTCCCTTGTGCAACAGAGAGTTCCGAAAGAAGTGTATAACAATATTCTTTCCCAATCGTAATATCAAATTCTATAGCAATTTGCAATGCTTCTTTAACATACTTTTCAGCCACTTCAAAATTACCTCTCAGTTCTTCAACTTTTCCTAAAATAGATAACCCACCGGCATAAGCCGACATATTATCTATTTCCATATTAATTTGCAGTGATTTAGTAGCAAATTCTTCTGCTTTATTCAAGTCAAAATTCATCATTGCATTTTCACTTAAACTGTAATAATTTACTCCCACAAGATAAAAGTTGTTCTCTTGATTTGCCAATTCTAACGATTCCATCAAGTAGTCGTTTGCTTTATTATATTGACGGGAAACAGTGAATGCTCTTGCTAATCCGTACAAATAATAGGGGTCATTTGGATTAATCTCAACTGCTTTTTTTCCGTACGCAATAGATTTTTCCACCGCATCAATATTGGTATAGAGCATACACAATTGATTATATATAGCACTGAGTCTTTCCAAATTATCAACACTTTCAAAATATTCCAATGCATCCATATAATGCTTCAAGGATGTTTCAAACCATTGTTTTGTTAAATAAACATTACCCAAACTATACAGTAATTTTCCCGTCCAAAGCTTATTATTTTCTTTTTTTGCCTTTTCCAGCGCACGAGTATTGATTATAAGAGCAGAATCTAACACACCTTGCCGAATCAGTACATGAGAATACCCGGTTGCATACATATAGTATCCCTGGTCCCATTTAAGTATATCACAAATATTTTCCATCATTTGGTAATATTTCTTTGCATTACTAAAATCGTAATTCTCGTATAGTTCGGCAACTTCATAATAGAGATGTGCAAGATTTGTGTCTAACTGGGCTGTGGAGATAACCTTTAATAAACTGTCAATTATCTCATTTCCGGAAAGAACATTGATAGAATTGGTAATTATTTCTTTTTCAATTTGTGTTTTGTCTTTACTTATAGAAAAATTACATCCTACTGTAAGTAGAAGCGAAAGTAATAAAAGCAAAGTAAAATTTAATGTGAAGAGGCTTTTTTTAACACTCTGACCAAAACTTCTATATATATTACTCATTTCATAATTAATTTGCTGGCAAAATTAATACAATTTCCGGTTTATCGTAATTTTTTGAATTAATGGTTAAGTATTTTAATAATAATTTCTGATTCCCATATAACAGAAAATCGTGTTTATTTGCGCATCTTTTAAATTACAAACTTATGAAACTTAAAGCAGGTGATACACACTATGAAAAAGTAATCTTCAAGCAAAGTAATGTGAATACTTTTGCGGCAATTACGGGAGATAACAACCCCATTCACATTGATGCCGAATACGCTGCCAAAACACCGTTTGGGAAACCTATTGTTCACGGGTTTTACGCAGGTTCAATATTCTCTAAAGTTTTTGGAACCACATGGCCCGGCGAAGGTACTATTTATCTCTATCAGGATATGTTCTTTTTATCTCCGGTTTTTGTGGAAGAGGAATATACGGCTAAATTTGAAGTGTTGGAGGTCATTGAAGAAAAAAACAGAGGCGTGGTGCAATGTACACTTGAAACAGCAAACGGAAAGGTAGCCATTAAAGGAATTGCAAAATTATTACATAAACAAATTTTTTAAAGTCATTATTATGAAAAGATTAGAAAACAAAGTAGCTGTTATCACCGGTGGTGCTGCCGGTATTGGTGCAGCCACAGCAGTTAAATTTGCAGGAGAGGGCGCCACCGTAGTTATTTGGGACCTTAACGAAGAAAAGGGTGCCGCACTTGCAGCGCAAATTGGTGCTGAGTTTCAGAAAGTGAACAGCGCGAACTATTCCGAAATTGAAAATGCTGCTAAAATGGTGTTTGCCAAATACAACCGCATTGATATTTTGGTAAATAATGCAGGAATTACCCGCGACAGCTCACTAAAAAAAATGACCCCGGATCTTTGGCAACAAGTAATAGATGTTAACCTCACCGGCGTGTTTTATTGCACAAAAATCATTAGCGAGTATATGTTAATGAACCAATGGGGAAGGATATTAAACGCCTCTTCCGTAGTGGGATTGTATGGAAATTTTGGGCAAACCAACTATGTTGCCACCAAAGCGGGACTTATCGGGATGACCAAAACCCTTGCCCGTGAATTGGGAAGAAAAGGGATTACCGTTAATTGCGTTGCACCCGGATTTATTGCTACAGAAATGGTGGCTGCGATGCCCGAAAATGTACTCGAAAACATGAAAGCAAAAGTGCCTGCCGGAAGACTTGGTGAACCCGAAGAAATAGCCTCATGCTATGCGTTCCTCGCTTCCGATGAAGCTGCCTACATAAACGGAGCAACAATCAGCGTGGATGGCGGAATGACAGTGTAAAACCTACAAATACAGGTCATCTCGATTTATATTAATGTACCGGTTCACAGAAAAGAAAGATACTACAACTGTGAACAATACAGAAAAGATAAAGATAAAGGCAAGAAGTGTTGAAGTTTCAATAATATATTGAAAATCGATAAATTCCGGGAGTAAAATACTTCCTTCCCACAGAGTTAAAGCCACTAAAACGGAGGCAATAATCCCTCCCCAAATACCTTGTACTAATCCTTTAATTATAAATGGCTTACGAACAAAGGCACGGGTAGCGCCTATCAGCAGCATACTTTTTATACTGAAGCGTTTCGAATAGATATTCAACCTAAGCGAATTGCCAATTAATATCATTGATATCAGCATAAAAATTGAGCAAACCACCACTATTGATAATTGTACTTTCAAGAAGTTTTTCAACACCGTATTCACAATCGATTCAGGGTATTCAAAATCCTGAACTATATGATTTTGTTTAATTTTTTTTGCAACAGATCTCAGTGAATCAGCATTGGCATATTCGGGCGTAACACTCAAAAGAATAGAGGCATTAATGGGATTTGTAATAATTTCGGTAAAATCATTACCAATAGTTTTAATAGCTTCCGCAGTGTTATCTGCTTTTGAACAAAAGCGAGATTGAGAAATATAAGATTTTGTTTTAAGTTGCTGTTCAAAAGCCATAATATCCGCTTCTTTTACTTCGGAGAAGAAAAGTATTTCCACTTCCACTTTTTGAGAGAGATTTTGGATATATTTCATCGAGAAGAAAGCAAAAAATACCAATGTTCCAATAAAGAACATTGTAAGTGCTATACTTACGACAGAACCTATGGAGGAAAAAAAGATTCGGGTACGTGTAATTTTATCTAAAGAAGATTGAGAAGTAGCCATAGTTAGATAAAGTAAAAAAAGCGATTATTTAAGTTCAAAACTAGTTTCTCCCAAAAACTGGTCATCCGTATAAATCTGCACGAGGTATAGCCCTTTTACTGCCTTATCGCCCTCCACGAGGTTCCACGCTATTACGACAGTTTCAGCGTTATTGTTGTAATTCACAGTTTTTTTAGCGGTATATTGCAGTTTTTCATCATTAAAGTCAAAAGCGAAAGCATCTCCTGAGCCGGGGGTTAATACTCTTCCTGTACCCGGAACAGCAATGCGGCAATAAATAGTAACAGGACCAGAAGGAATTAACGGGTTAGCGCCCAAAATAAAGGTGGTTTTAAGTTGGTCAACTCTATTTGCTTTCTCTGTAATTACCTCATCTCCACTCTTGTTTTTAAAATAGATAGCCCTGCTGTTAATATTATAAGCTTGGTGAACTGCAGCGGCGCTAATAGTTCGACTTAACTCTTTTTTCTCATTTTTAACTGTTTCCACCTCTTTTTTCTGTTCTTCTAAGTTGTCTTTAATTTGCTTGTTTTCTTCTTTTAAAGTTTTATTCTCAGTATAAAGCTGGTCAATATTTTCCACATATTCTTTAGCTATATTTTGCAAACGCTCTAATTGCCGCTTAATTTTTTTATAATCTGCGTTGGTTTCAATAAGTTTTTTTATTTCGGCAGCATTAGCTAAAATGACGCTATCTTTTTCGGAAAGTTGTTCTGTCAATGTTCCATACTCTTGTTTAATAAGTTCGTGTTCAACAAGTAAGGAATTTAATTCACCTTGCAGGTATTCATTTTTAACGGCTGTCTTAATAAACTCTTGATTAAAGGAAGGTTTTCCAAAAAAACCAAAATACATCGTGGTTGCCACAAAAACAAACAGTAAAACAGATAATAATATAACCCATTTTCTTAAAGGATTTGGAGGGGAGTCGTGCTCTTTCATAATGATAAATGTTATTTAAAATAAAAGAATGAACTTGGGCCGCAAAGATATAGTTTTATGGATTAATTCATTTTGTTTAATAATCATTCTCCGAAATAAAAAAAAATATTATCAAACATTAATCGTTAAATCTAATATTACAGAATAAATACTACTAATGTTTTTTTTTTAAAATGATATTTTATATATCAAACTATTGAATATTTATACTCAAAATTTATGCTCTCACAAATACTAAAAAAACACTGGGGATACGATCAATTTCGTCCATTGCAGGAAGAGATTGTGCAATCGGTAATGGATGGAAATGACACGTTGGCATTGTTGCCCACAGGGGGTGGAAAGTCTATCTGTTTTCAAGTGCCTGCTCTGGCAAAAGAGGGGCTCTGTTTGGTAATCTCTCCACTTATTGCATTGATGAAAGACCAGGTAGAAAACTTGAAAAAAAGAGGTATTAAAGCAGAAGCCATCTATTCGGGAATGAATAACCACGAGATGAATAGAATATTGGGAAATGCTATCTATGATACTGACTTCAAGTTTTTGTATGTTTCGCCGGAGCGATTAATAACAGACGGTTTCCGGGTGAATTTACAGCAAATGAAAATCATATTGATTGCAGTGGATGAAGCACACTGCATTTCGCAATGGGGATATGATTTTAGACCGCCTTACTTGGAGATCGCTGAAATAAGAATGCTTTTTCCGAAAATTCCTGTATTAGCGCTTACCGCTACGGCAACGCCCGCAGTGGTAAACGATATCCAGGAAAAATTAAAGTTTCACAAAAAAAATGTTTTTCAAAAAAGCTTTAAACGGGATAATTTGACTTATTTCGTTGCCCAAGAGGAGAATAAAATTGGAAGATTGTTGAGACTAATAGAAAAAAAACCCGGTACAGGAATTGTGTATGTGAGAAATAGAAGGCGAACCAAAGAGATTGCAGAGTATTTACAACATTTCAAAGTGGCTGCTGATTTTTATCACGCCGGATTGGATACCGAAACACGCGACAAAAGACAGTTGGAATGGATGAGCGGAAAAACACGGGTTATAGTTGCCACAAACGCTTTCGGAATGGGAATCGACAAACCTGATGTGCGTTGGGTGGTTCATCTCGATATCCCTGACACTCTGGAAGCCTATTTTCAGGAGGCAGGCAGAGGCGGCCGAGACCTCAAACCCTCCATTGCCGTAATGCTGTACGATAGCAATGATGTGAAAGAGTTGAAAACCAACTTTCAACTCGCCTTTCCTCCGGTTGCAATGATAAAAAAAATCTACAAAACTCTGTGCGAACACTACCAAATCCCTATGGGAGAAGGAGAAAATAAAGTGGTGCCATTTGACCCCGACGAGTTACTTAAAAAACTAAATATTAAGCCAATAGAGTTGATTAACTCGCTATCTTTCTTAGAAAAAATAGGAGTTCTTATGCTTTCGGAAGAGGTAAAAAAACAGTCAACCCTGCATTTTACAGCCGACGAAGAAACTTTACAAAATTTCTATAATAACAATTACAAAAAACAGGAGTTTGCAAAACTTTTACTGCGCTCTTATGGTGGACTATTTTCTAATCATGTAAAAATCAATGAAGAAGAGATAGGACGCCGTGCAAAAATGGATGTTACCGAAGTGGAAAATTTGTTGCTTGAATTGTCGCGAAAAAATATCCTTCATTACACACAACGGAGTGCCAAACCTCATCTCCTATTCTTGCAAAATAGAGTTTCAGAGAACTATCTCTATTTTAAAGATGAAATCTACAAAAAGCGTAAAGATGTGGCACAAAAGCGATTAGATTCCGTATTGGCTTTTGTTGAAAACAATCAACTTTGCCGAAGTGTTTTATTGTTGGAGTATTTTGGAGAGAAAGAGAGTACCTCTTGCAATGATTGTGATGTGTGCCGTAGGGTTAATTCTTTACATATAAAACACAAAGAGAGGGAAGCGATACAAAAAGAGATTGCTATTTATAAACATCTAACACACAAAGAAATAATAGAAGTTCTATCGGAACGGTTTTCGGAAAAAAAGGTTATTGAAGTGCTGCGAAATTTTGTTTACTAAGAGAAGGAGTAGATAAGAGTTTTTTTCTGAAAATGAGTGCCTTGCTTTCAAAGCCGAGTTTCCAATATTTCTATCCATTAGTAGTCCATAATACACCGTACACTCAACGCATCAATCTTCTTCGCATTGCCGTTTAGCAGCTGGTCGCAAAAATAATTGATGTAGTAGTAGAGAGCAAAATCGGAACCACCTTCGCCCAACGTTGACCAATACCCTGTGAATCCGTACATATCCTCAAATCTGTTGGTAGTGCCGTTGAATTTACCGGCAGGTAGTGAATTGAATTTCGTATTATTCGTACCGGGAGCCAACCAGTGATCTTCACTTTTAAGGTCTTTGGGTTGATATTGCAGAAGCAAATCAAACTCTTCCGGTGAGGGAATGTGGTATCCTTCAGGGCAAATGCCTTGCACAAACTCCTCAAAAGTTTCCTCTTCTCCAATTGCATCATACCACGTGTAAAGCAAGCCAAAAATACTTGAAGTATATGAGGGGTCAGGGCAAGTGGGACATTGGTACGCTCTAGGAGCAGGAATAGAGATACCCGATGAGTATAGCGTTGACATAATGTTCGATGTCCAGCATAACCCAGCCAGTGGTGTAACAGTATAGGTATTATCCTCAATGTCATCCACCGATTTTGGGCAAGCCATCACAACATATACGGTAAATTCGCACGTATCGGGAATACCGTAATAGTAACCCACACAAACCACCGTACTGATTTTGCGAACAGGATACTTAGAGCCATACAAAGTTGGATTTGTTCCTTCGTCGTAAAGTATGTCGTTCACATAATATTTCACGCTATCAAATTTAAAAGGCGAAATGGGCTTCAGATTCCAATCATGATTCAAATGGGTGTAATAGCCGGAACCAACGGTGTCTTCCGTTACAATTTTGTTGTTTACGGATTTACAGTCGGCAATTTTGCACGGACGTACATCAACATCATACTTGTTAATCATGTAATAGGTGCATCCGTTTGCGGGGTTTGTGTATCTAACCGTTAATTTTCCTATTCCGGGTGTTTTCCATTCTATTTTAGGTTGATAGGTGCCGACGCCTTCGACGATTATTCCTCCTTCAACAGACCAATTATAATTTATCATTCCGGACATCGTGCTGTATTTTTCAGGTACCCCCAAGCAAGCCATTTTCTCCCCTGAAATTTTTGGATAATCTCCTTCTACTTTTATCGGTAAAATGCCAATTTCGTAGGGTTCACATCCAAATTCGTCAACAATGGCTAAAGTTATGTTAAATGAAACGATTCCGAAATTGTTCCAATGTACTTTCACATAGTCGTAACCTGTTCCACCATCTTTGATGATACCTCCTGTAACACTCCATGTAAACTCAGTAATATTAAATCCGGGTTGAGGCACAAAAGTGTAAGTTTCTTCCGAATCGAAGCAGGGCTTCTCTCTACCTGCAATTTGCGGAGTAGCAGGAAGTTCATAAACCGTAATATTGGGCATCTCAGTAGGATTTGCTGCAGTACAGCCGTTTCCATCGGTATAACTAACAGATACCGTTCCTACGTTGTCGCCAAAAATGTCATCCCAGCAAATTTTCACACTGTCGAGGGTGGCGTTTCCTGCTATCGTGCCGTTGGTTACAGTCCAAATATAGTTGGTCATATTTTTCTCAGTATGATACACCGTACAGTCGTCGAAACATTCGGCGCTGCTGCCGCTTATGTTTGGAATGGGCAATGTATCGAGTGTGATAGTTTTGGTAATTTCGTGAATACACCCAAAGTTGCTAATCACTTCCAATCTCACTGAATCGCCCCAGTTGAGTGTAAATTCAGGGTTCTTATCAGTTGAGAAAGGAGTAGTTGAGAGATTTTGATACCAGTACCAGTGCAATGTGTTTGTTTCATTAGATGCATTTACACCAACAGTACTTAAATTTATAAACGGTGTTGGCGTATTTAAACAAACAACATCGTAACTAAAATTTGCTAACACTTCGCCTTCTACGGTAACGAACAATTCGCCCGAGTCGTAGGGTTCGCAATCGTTATCGTCAACAATGGCAACCACTATTTTTTGAACTCCCGGCGTTGTCCACTTCACAACTACCGAGTCGCAACCTTCTCCGCCATTAGCAGCGTTTCCACCGGCTATTACTACACCGTTTTCTACCGACCAAATATACTTGGCAATGTTGAACCCTGAAATGGGTTGAAACTTATAGGTGATTTCCGAATTGTAACAAACTTCAATACTACCTTCAATAATCAGATTATCAGGTAGTTCGTAGATAGTAATATTATCTTTTTCAGTGGGTACGGCTGCTCTACAATGATTCCCATCAGCATAATTTACAGTTACCTTTCCTGTTACTGCGCCATAAGCATCATTCCAGCAAACTTCCAAACTGTCTCTATTGGAAATGTCATCTTTTATGGTTCCGTTGGTAACAGTCCAAACATAGTCGGTTCTGTCTTTTTCGGTATAATAAATCGTGCACTGGTCAAAACATTCTGCTTCTTTTCCGGTAATAGTCGGCACAGGTAATGTATCAATGGCAATAACTTTGGTAATCTCATCAATACAGTTAAAATTGCTGATTACTTCCAACCTGATGGAATCGCCAAAAGCTAATGTAAGAGATGTGTGCTTATCGCTACTGAATGGAGTAGTTTCTTCGTTAAGATACCAGTTCCATTTTAAAGTATTGGTATCATCTGAAGAATCGCCTCCAATTGTACTTGTATTAGTAAATGAAGTTGGAGTGTTGAAACAAACGGTGTTAAAACTGAAATCTGCTTTCACTTCGCCTTCCACCTCTACTGCAAGAGTACCTGTATTATCGGGAGTACAGCCGTGTTCGTCAATAATTCTCAGGGTAACAGTTTGATTGCCTTTGGCTGTCCAGTTCACTTCAAAGAAATTGTACCCTGTTCCGCCGTCAATGCTATCGCCAACGTTTACCGTCCATATATAGTTTACTATATTGAAAGCAGGCTGATTAACGAAAGAGTAAGTAATTTCAGAGTCGAAACAAACTTCCATATCTCCGGAAATAACAGGCGTTGCCGGCAACGGATAAATGGTAATGCCACTTTTTACTGTTGGCGTTGCTGCCGCACAGCCTTTGGTGTTGCTATAAGTAACAGTAACTGTTCCTGTGTTTGGAGCAAACTGGTCATCCCATTTAACAATTACACTGTCTAAATTGGATAAACCTTGAATAGTACCGTTAGTTACTGTCCATGTATAGCCCGACATTCCTTTTTCGGTATAGAAAATAGAATTTTGTTTGAAACATTGTGCATTGGGTCCGGTAATGGTAGGAATGGGCAACGTATCAATAGTTATTACTTTTGTTATTTCATCAATACA
>JAIRVY010000171.1 GCA_031253655.1 Bacteroidales bacterium | reverse complement strand
GTATTTATTATGAGTATTTTGAACATTTTGACTTGGCAATACATCGTGAGGAAGAGTTAAAGAAGTGGAACAGAAACAAGAAAGAATTGTTAATTAACTCCATGAATCCGAAATGGAATGAGTGAGTTAATGAGTTTGGATTTGTTCGAGATTCCTCGCTGCGCTCGGAATGACAACGACGCCACCGATAGGGATGGGATTCCTCGCTACGCTCGGAATGACAACGCGGCGGCTGGTCATTGAGCCTGTCGAAATGCCGCCGCCGCATTTTCCGCCCCTCCCATATAGCAAAATTGTGCTGTCATTCCGAGCGCAGCGAGAAATCCCATACATAACGCCTCAAACTAATTTTTAACCTATTGGTAACTCTGATGAGAAAAATGTAAAATAAAATCTATCTTTGCCACCTGAAAAGGAATAATGTAACTTATTGAATATGAAACGTAAAATCGAATTTTGTTTAGTGTATCGCGATATGTGGCAGTCTTCGGGGAAATATGTGCCCCGCGTAGATCAGTTAGTCCGTATTGCGCCTGTAATTATTGAAATGGGCTGTTTTAGCCGTGTTGAGACAAACGGTGGCGCCTCAGAGCAGGTAAATCTCTTGTATGGCGAAAACCCAAACACTTCTGTTCGCACATGGCTGAAGCCTTTTAACGAAGCCGGTATCAAAACAATGATGCTGGAACGCGCCCTCAACGGATTGAGAATGTATCCTGTGCCGGCTGATGTACGCAGACTGATGTGCAGAGTAAAAAAATCACAGGGCGTAGATGTAGTACGTACTTTTTGCGGATTAAATGACCCTGTAAACTTAGAACTTTCTATTAAATATGCCAAAGAATATGAACTCATTTCTCAAGCCGCGCTCAGTATTACCTATTCCCCCATCCACACGGTAGAATACTATATGGAATTGGTGAACAAACTTGTAGAATTTGGTGCTGATGAAATTGGTCTGAAAGATATGGCAGGAGTGGGACGTCCCGCGTTGCTCGGAAAGCTGGTAAAAGCGATAAAAGAGAGATATCCTCATATTTTGGTGCAATATCACGGACACTCAGGTCCCGGATTCTCAGTTGCATCTATGTTGGAAGTAGCCTACGCCGGCGCCGATATTATTGATGTGGCTATGGAACCGCTCGCGTGGGGAATGTCCCATCCCGATGTGATTACCATCCAAACTATGTTGAAGGATGCCGGATTTGATGTTCCCGAAATCAATATGAATGCCTATATGCAAGCCCGAACATTAACACAAGAGTTTGTTGATGACTTTCTGGGCTATTTCATAGACCCGAAAAATAAACAATCTACTTCTTTATTAGTAGGTTGCGGGCTACCCGGTGGAATGATGGGGTCGATGATGGCTGACTTAAAAGGCGCACACAAAGGAATCAATATGTTCTTGCGAAACGGAGGAAAAAAAGAACTCTCCGAAGATGAACTGATGGTGAAACTGTTTGAAGAAGTGGAATTTGTGTGGCCGAAAGTGGGAACGCCCCCTTTGGTTACCCCTTTCAGTCAATATGTGAAAAATATTGCGTTGATGAACATTATGCAGATGGCACAAGGTAAACCGCGCTACTCGCAAATGGACCAAAATACCTGGGATATGATTCTGGGAAAAACCGGAAAACTCCCCGGCTCATTAGCCCCCGAAATCATTGATCTGGCAAAAGAGAAAAACTACGAGTTTTTTACAGGTGTTCCACAAGAGAATTATCCCGACGAATTGGATAAATATCGTAAAGAGATGGACGAAAACGGCTGGGAGTACGGACAAGACGATGAAGAACTGTTTGAACTAGCTATGCACGACCGCCAATATAGAGACTATAAATCAGGAATCGCAAAGAAAAATTTCGAAAAAGAATTAGAGTCAGCCAAACAAAAATCTAACATTCAAGTAATTATAAAAGAGATTAAGTTGCCGGAAGTGGTAAAAGAGGAATTAATTGCTAAAGTACTGGAAAATAACCCCAATGCAAAGCAAGTAATCGCGCCTGTTTCGGGTATTGTTCTTTGGGAACTGCCGGTAGGCGAACATTCAATGCCCAAACCAATAGGAACTTCTTACAAAGAAGGCGACTTAATTTGCTGGGTTTCTGCTTTCTTTGGACACGAAGAAGTTAAATCTCTCTTCAATGGAAAGCTCTGCTCGGTTGTATGCCAACAAGGCGATAAGGTGAAAAAAGGAGATATTATTGCGTTTGTAGAATAATTTAACTGAGAACTAATAACTTAGAACTAAGAGATTTGATTTATCTTTTCCAATCGCGCTTGCAGGCTTTCCAAAAATTAGGAACAGAAATTTTAGCATTACTAAGTAATGGAGGGATTGATACCATTATTAAGCAACAAAGTATTGAAAATAAGTGGTTCACGGAAGAAAACTGCCGCCTAGCGTTAGCGGCTATCGCAAAAATGTTGGATAAAAAATCATGCGAAGCTTTTTTTCAGAGGTATCGTAATTTATTTCAAAAAGAAAGAAAAACTCAAAGAATTGCCGTCATTTCAGCAGGAAATATACCCTGTGCGGCATTTCACGATTTCTTCTGTATTTTAGTAGGCGGAAATCGATTTATTGGAAAATTATCTTCGAAAGACGCACTTTTGTTGCCTTTTTTGTCAAAAATACTAATAAAGGTAGCGCCGGAATTTGCAGAAAAAATCTTTTTTGTTGAAAAATTGCCCAAATTCGACAAGATAATTGCTACCGGAAACAATAACAGCGCGCGTTATTTCGAATACTACTTCAAAGATTATCCGATGTTGCTCCGAAAAAACAGAAATAGTGTCGCTATTTTAACTGGAAAAGAAAATGTTGAAGATTTACAAAAACTTTCTATCGATGTTTTTCGGTATTTTGGTTTGGGATGTCGCTCTGTATCCAAAATATATGTACCGAAAAATTATCATTTTTCTAAACTTATTGAAATATTTCAGAAAACATCAAGTCGCCTACTGTGTCATAACGCTTATGTGAACAATTATGAATATCAGCGTGCCATTTATATGTTGAACAATGTTCCTTATTATGACGGAAACTCTTTTTTACTTGTAGAAAACCAGCCGTTATCTTCTCCTGTTGCGGTAATTTATTATGAAAGTTATGATTCTTTATCAAATTTATTACTCAAAATTAATCATCATAAAGACCGGATTCAGTGCATTGTTACCAAAAATAAAAGCGTTAACAATCCTGTAAATTTCGGCAAAACACAGTTTCCTTCCTTGTTTGATTATCCGGATAGTGAAGATATAATGTTTTTTGTCTGAAGCATAAAGATATTTTGTTACTTCGCGTGACATTAATTACAAATGAAAAAACGCATTATTTTGTTGATAGCAGTCCTACTGACCACCATAACTTCACTGTTGGTGGCTGCAATTTTTCAATTGTATAAAGATTCGGAAACGGTAAAAAGAGATATTTTTTCTAAAGAGGTCTTAAATGCCGGAACAGAGGTAGTTAATAGAATTGACCTTGTTTTGAAAGGAGATTCTATAGTAATTGTTACCCCTGTAACAAACGCTCACGACACTATTCTTTTTCAAAAACACGCTAAAAAGTTAATATTAGATCCATCAAGGGTACATCCCATCGGTGTAATTCGTTCTACAATTACTTATATGCGCGACAATAAGATAGATACCAGATACGACACCATATATTTCGATACGACACGCTACTCCAGTATCGTTCCCTATCCAATGCCATGGGAATCAGATTATGACACTTATGTTACCAGGCAGAATATTCAACGAAAAGTTAAAACAGGAACCGATGATGACTTAATAGAGATGGATAGCAATACTGTAAGATTACTCAACAAAGATTATCTTTATCGTATAATAAAAGAAGCATTGTTAAATCAGAATATTAGCGCAGATTTCGAGTTTGCGTTGTATAATGCATATACAACAGAATTCGTAATTCCATTTAAACAGATTGCTACTGAAACTATTCTTCAAAATAGTTATATTTTTACCTTAAAACCTTCGGAAAAATTCCTTGCTACCCATTATATTATGCTCTATTTTCCTATGGAACGCCTTATTCTGTTCCAGCGAAACAGTTTTATTTCCACTTTGATTGTTGTTTTTGTATCTGTTTTTTTACTAATTTTCGTCTTTATGCTTTTTACGCTGTACCGGCAAAAGAAAATCGCCGACGTCAAAAACGACTTTATCAATAATATGACCCATGAATTTAAGACCCCTCTATCTACTATTTCTTTGGCATGTGATGCTCTGATGAACGAACAATTAAATTCTAAAAAAAATAATAGAGAGGCATATATTTCTATCATTTCCGACGAAAAAGAGAGGCTAAAATTGATGGTTAACAATATATTACAATTGGCACAACTTAAAAAAGGTCAACTCCATCTGTATTTGGAGCCATGTAATATTCATGAATTGATTACACAAATCTGTAATAATTTTACTTTACTTATAAAAAGCAACAAAGGCGAAATAAAACATTACCTTTATGCAGAACATCACACAATTTTAGTGGATAGAATGCACATACAAAATGTTATCACAAATTTCATAGAGAACGGAGTTAAATATACCAACGACCGTCCCAATATTGCAATTCGTACTGAAAATAATAAAAAAAGCCTCATTATTAGCGTTACAGATTGTGGAATAGGAATCTCAAAAAAAAATCTAAAGTATATTTTTAACGACTTTTTTCGCGTTTCTACAGGAAATATTCACGATCAGAAAGGACAGGGCTTGGGACTGGTTTATGTGAAAAAAATTATTGATCTACATGGCGGAACTATCAATGTATCCAGTGAAGTGAATAAAGGAACAACTTTTAGTATTGCATTGCCTATAAAAAAATGAATTAATATTAACCATAATAATGATGATAACAAACGTAAAAATTTTATTAGCCGAAGATGACGTGAATCTTGGTAAAGTGTTAACACTTAATTTAGAAGCGGTTGGCTATACCGTTTCCCATGCCGGAAACGGAGAGTCTGCCTACGAACTTTTTTGCACCTCCGACATTGATATTTGTCTCATTGATGTGATGATGCCCTTAAAAGATGGCTTTACCTTAGCCCGTGAAATTAGAAAATTGGACAAAAAAGTACCCATCATTTTCCTTACCGCAAAAAATATGGAAGAAGATGTGTTGGAAGGATTGTCAATAGGAGATGATTACATTACAAAACCTTTTTCGATGGATGTTTTGCAAGCACGTTTACAGACACTTTTACGCAGAACAATGACCAAAGATGATGAAGTTACACAAACCATTAAAATCAGAAACTTTACTTTTGAAGTGGAACATCAAAGATTATGGATTAACGGAGAAGAGAAAAAACTAACATCCAGAGAGGCAGAATTACTACTTATGTTAGTAAATACTAAAAACGACTTGTTGGAAAGAGGCTATGCGTTAAAGAAAATTTGGGGAGATGACAGTTACTATAACGCAAGGAGTATGGATGTGTATATCACAAAATTACGTAAACTTTTCTCTTCCGATCCCAATATTCAAATCATTAACGTTCACGGACTTGGATTTAAGCTGGTTATGTAGAGAGTTAAGAGTTAATAGTTTTATTTTGTTTGGAATATTTTATTCAAAATAATATGTTTCTCTAATATCGATTTCAACCTTTCCTCGTCGGTGTCGGTGATAAATACCTGACCGAAGTGGTTTTGACCTACCAAATTTAATAATTGAGTAATTCTCAAATTATCCAGCTTATCAAAAATATCATCTAATAACAGTACCGGTTTTGTTTTTTTTTCGGAAGCGATATAATCAAATTGGGCTAATTTTAAGGAAAGTAAAAATGACTTCTGCTGCCCCTGCGAACCAAAACGTTTTAATGGTGTATCATTTATCAAAAACAAAAAATCATCTTTATGGATTCCAAAATTGGAATAACCGGACCGAAAATCCTGTACTTCGTTTTCTATCAGTCCTTTTTCATTATCCATATCAAAAAGTTGTGACTGGTACGCAAGAAAAACAACCTCACTATCGTTAGAAAGTGTTTGGTAATAGTGCTGAAAATTCTTTAATATTTGCGATACAAACTGCTTTCTTTTTTCGAAAATTCTTGTTCCCAGCGGAACAATCTGGTGGTTATAGATTTGCAATAAAGAGATATCAACTTTTTCGCCTAACAGATTTTGTTTTAATAACTGATTGCGTTGCTGAATAATTTTATGGTAGGAAATGAGTTGATGAAGATACTCGGAATCGAATTGTGAAATACTGATGTCGAAAAACTTGCGTCTAGTTTCGCTGCCTTCATTAATCATGTCATTATCATAAGGAGAAACAATAATCAAGGGAAACAGTCCAATGTGGTCACTCAATCGCTGATACTCTTTCTGATTGGCTTTCATTGTTTTGCGACCGTTTTTAAAAACGCAGCTAATTTTCACAGTATTTTGATTTTCAGGATTTTCAAAAACACCGTGAATCGCAAAATAATCACATTTAAATCTAATCGAATGAATATCCTGAGAGGAAAACGCACTTTTACAAAACGATAAATAGTGAATGGCATCCAAAAGATTTGTCTTCCCGCTGCCGTTTTTGCCTACTAAACAATTCACATTCTCGTGGAAATAAAACTCATTTTCTTCGTAGTTTTTAAAATTAGATACCTGTAAGTGTTTCAGATACATTGTGATTAGTGAATAGTGATTCGTGAATAGTGATTAGTGAGTGGGTAGGAAGTGAATAATGGCAAATAGTATTCCAATAATAAACGTAACGGCTAATATTCCTCTTCCGGTTAAATCGTACTTTAATTTTAATAAATAATAACGAAGTAACAACACGTTTGGAATAATGCTGATGAGGATGAGTCTTTGTAAAGTAAACACATTTGAATCTCTAATCTGATGCGGTAAAAAATAAATAATGAATTCAAAAAGACCAAAGATTATTGCCGGTATCAGTAAGCCGAGTATTAATCCCATCCAAAAGGAATCCTGTCGAAGTTTGTTAATCATTTTCCCAATGTTTTAATTTATTGATAGTTTGATGTGAAGTCATATCGAAATGCACGGGGGTTACGGCAACGTATCCATTGTGCAGTGCCCATTCGCAAGTATCGGTTGCTTCCTGCTCTAGATTTACTAAAAATCCAGCCAGCCAGTAGTATTTTCCACCAAAAGGGTCGGTGTGTTCTTCCAAATCTTCTTGCCAGTAGCCCAAAGTTTGTCTTGTAATTCTAATTCCCTTAATCTCTTCAAATGGTAATTTAGGAATATTAACATTCAAACAGATATGTTTGGGCAACCCATTTTGAAGCACTTTTTCGATGATTTTTCTCGTATAATTCACCGCGACAGAGAAGTCGGCTTTAGAAGAATAATCCAACAAAGAGAAACCTATTGCGGGAATTCCCTCAAAACTTGCTTCAATAGCAGCAGCCATTGTGCCTGAGTAAATGATACTTACAGAAGAATTCGAACCGTGATTAATTCCTGAGAGAAGTAGGTCAATTTTTCTATTCCCGAGCACAACACGTTGCCCTAATTTCACACAATCCACTGAAGTTCCGTTGCTTCTGTAGTATTTAATTCCGTTTTCGGTTTTATAAAGTTTCACGCGCAGCGGCACATTCATCGTAATGGCATGTCCCATTCCGGAGCGGTGTCCATCGGGGGTAATGACCACAATTTCGCCGAAATCTTTGGCTGCTTCCACTAAGGCTTCTAGCCCGCGGGCTTCAAAACCGTCGTCGTTTGTGATAAGAATCAGAGGTTTGTTTGGCATAGTTAGTTTTTCTTATTCAAGTTTATTTATTAATAATTCTGCGAAATAAGCATAAATTTCTCATTTTCGTCCAAAATCCGCAGGTATTTCCCCCCATTTTTTTGTATTCCATTTAATAATAGGATTTTTGAAACAATTATTTTGCAGCCAGCATTCAGCGCGGATTAGTAAATCAAAAATTACCTCGTTTTCTTCGGTGGGCAGAACGATAGATTTGTGTTTTTTCTGCCTTACCCAAGCAATTGCCGTAATGCTATCGGAATAGACAGGGATGTGGCTGTTTCTTTGTTTTAATAACGCTAAACCGTGCACCAATGCTAAAAACTCCCCGATATTGTTGCTGGCTTTCGGGAAGGGACCCTGTTTGAACCACAACTCCTTGGTTCCGGTATGCACGCCGCGATATTCCATTTGTCCGGTTACCATATTACAGGCAGCATCAACCGATAGACTGTTCAGTATGGGCGGTGAAGTCGAATCGAAGAGGGCAGTGAATTTGTTGTTGGAATTATTTTTATAATAATTATTATATCCCTCCATAAAAGCCTTTTCTGCTTCCGCTTTTGTATCAAATGACTTATATTTAGCGCTTTCAAACCCTTCTACATTCACTTTGCAGTTCTCCCAGTTATCAAAAACTCCGCAAATTCGCCCTTGCCATACTACATAATATTTACTTTTTGCCATATATTAGATAATTATTTTTCATTAATAAACCACCAATTCATTTACCTCTATCAAATATTCGGGCTGGTAAGAGAGTTTTGCCTTTCGCAAGCCCTCATCTCCGGCGTCCTCTGCTCGATTAATATAGGTGTATTTTTTTGATATTTCGTTGGCAAACAATTTGTTTATCATTGTGTATGCCCCCTTGCAATTCCGTTCAGCTTTTTCGAACAGTACTAAAAAAGTATCATCATTTAAAGGAAAACCAATGGCAAAAGCTACTATTTTTTCTTCCACCAACAACATAATTCCCTCCATTTTCAGTTCAAAAAAATGGGCAAATGCCTCCTCCAGCGCAATATTCTCTTTTAGTAATGAGGATACTTCCTCCTCTGTTCGCTTTTCATCCCACAAGGCATTGAATTGCTTTGCCTTCTCAATATTTTCTTTGGAAATATGCGTAAAATTCCAATTGTTGTTTTTTGTAAAACTATTGATTTGATTTCTTTTAGGTTTTAACAAATGCCCCTCTAAGTTTGCTAAATTTTTAGAAGAATAGATGTATTCAAAATCATTTCTAACGGAAGTTACCTGATAATGTTTTCCTGTTTTTTCGCAAAATTCTTCAGACCATTGTAACAAAAGAGGAGCGAAATCATTACAAAATTGGTAAAAACGCGCAGGCTTTCCGGCTGATAGAGTTTCTAAGGCAATTTTGTCAAGTAATAATGGCAGATTTCCGTCTCCCATCGGGAACATATAATACTCTTCTTCATTCCGGGTGGCTTTAATAAGTAAATAATTGTTGCATATAGCATAATGTACTTGGCACACATTTCGATAGAGAAATAGTACAACAAAACTGTAATTCATCAATTGACAATCTACAAAATGAGAAAAAGAGGAAAAAACGGGTTGTGCTTTAATATCGAGCGGGTGAAATAGTGTCATCGGTTTTTAAAAAAGTCTGCAAAAATAATATTTATAAAAATGAACGTTACTATAAAAAAATATTTTTGAAAAAAAATTATGAACTCACACGGTAAATCAATTTTCTTTTTCATTTTTTTTATTGTCTGTTGGCTTTCTGCTTTAACTAATACGCTACAAGACAGTGCAATACTTACTCTTCAACGAGGAAATGATGCTTATCAATCTAATAACTATGAAGATGCAATAACTTTTTATGAGAACGTATTGGATTTGCAATTTGAGAGTGCCACCCTGTACTATAATCTTGGTAATGCACATTACAAAAATGGAAATAATGCGCGGGCATTGTTGTGGTATGAAAGGGCATTAAGGTTAGACACTAAAAATGAAGATATTAAACATAACATCAGTTTCGTTCAGCAAAAATTAATTGATAAAATTGAATTATTACCCGAACTTTTTATTGTGAAATGGTGGAATACCGGTGCGAAACTTTTTACGGGCAACCAATGGAGTATTATCAGTATTGTTGCCTGTTCGTTTTTTGCGTTGTGTATTCTTATCATCTTGTTAATCAGAGTTTTTTGGGTGCGCTCTTTCACAACATTTATTTTGATAATAGCTTTGCTTGTAACGGTTTTCTCAATTATTTTTGCAAAACAGGAGACCAAGCGATACAACCAAAACCCCGAAGGAATAATAATGAGTAGCGTTTTGAATGTAAAAAGTACCCCCAGTGAAAAAGGGTCAGATTTGTTTGTCATCCACTCAGGATTAAAAGTGGGCATTACCGACCAATTGAACGAGTGGGTGGAAATCAGGCTGCCAAACGGAGAAAAAGGATGGGTGCTTGCGGGGAATGTTGAAATTATTTAAAATTTAATACAATATATGAAGCGTAGAAAGATTATTATTCTATTTTCGCGCCCTAATTTATTAACAACGAAAAAATAAAAAGTCATGGCTTTTAAAATTGACCCAAATGCTTGCACTGCTTGTGGTGCTTGTAAAGATGAATGTCCTGTTGATGCTATTGTTGAAGGTGATGTTTATCACATTGAAGAAGACACCTGTATTGATTGTGGTGCCTGTGAGGGCAGTTGCCCCAGCGAAGCAATTCAAGGCTAAGTCGAAGCATTTCAACATTTCACAAAATCAAATTTTTTAACCACAAAGTGCACTCGTTTTTGGGTGTTCGTTGTGGTTATTTTTTTTATATTAAGAGTTAAGAATAGTTATTACAATAAACATCCACTATAATGAAAAAAAATGCAAATAATAAATTTGAGGTAACAAGTGATAAGTTACAAGTAAATAGTTTAAAATCTTTAGATTTTAAATATTTATATATGATATTCCTAAATTTCATTCTGCTTTTCTGCTTTTCGGAAGCATTTGGGCAATCTCCCGCCAAATACTGGGTACAGTTTACACACAAAGAAACCGCAAACTACTCTGTTAAGAAACCGGAAGAATTTCTATCTCCCCCAGCTATTGAGAAAAGATTGAAATTCAATATTCCGGTTACGGAACAAGATTTTCCGGTAAGTAGAAGCCATATTGCTGCAGTTCAATTATTAGACCCAACAGCTATATTATTAGCCACTTCAAAATGGCACAACGGCGCAACTTTCTATTCTGATAATCCTGATTTTATAACACTTATAAAAGGATGCGAGGTTGTGAAATACGTCGAAAAAACTTATATCGGGAAAGAACCGGAATTGTTTCCAAACGAAAACGTAAACTATTTCAACAACAATACCCCTGTAGTTGCTATTCCCAACGATTTGGATTATGGATATGGAACAAAACAGATACGGATTAACAACGTGCACTGGTTGCACCGTTTGGGGTATAAAGGCGAAGGCATAAAACTGCAAGTGCAGGATGGCGGTTTTAATAATTCGGATAGCATTCGACATTTTCAGAGCCAGTTTGAAGATAACCGCGTGCGTGTAGTAAAAAATTTTGTACAACCTGAGAAATCCACTTTTAGAGATGGAAGTCACGGAACAGGAGTTTGGTCCTGCATTGCGGCCTACATTCCGGGAGAATTAGTGGGGAGTGCGCCTGCCTGCCTCTTCTATTTAGTTCAAACCGAAGATGCCCGCACCGAGTTTGTGGTTGAGGAAGACTATTGGGTGTCAGGTATTGAATTTGCTGACAGTTTGGGAATTGATATTCACACCTCCTCGTTAGGATATTCTACTTTTGATGACTCTACCTACTATAGAGCCTACGAGTGTTTAGACGGCAAAACGAGCCGTGCTTCATTGGCAGCCGATATTGCCGTTTCGAAAGGGATGATTGTGATAAACAGCGCAGGAAACGCCGGCAGAGACGCTTGGCATTATGTCAGTTGCCCTTCTGATGCAAAAGATATTCTTACTGTAGGCGCTATCAATAATGAAGGAACAAGAGCCTCTTTCAGCTCTTTTGGTCCTACTTTCGACGGCAGAGTGAAACCAGACGGCGCCGCAGTGGGCTGGATGACTTTTGTTGGGTTGCCAAATAACAAAACATTACCTGGCAACGGAACTTCCTATTCAGCTCCGCTATTCGCCGGTATGGTTGCCTGTCTCAAGCAGGCTTTTCCCGACAGAACACCCTACGAAATTGCCGATGCCATACGTAAAAGCGGCTCGCAATATATAAACCCTGATACCGCTCTAGGTTATGGAATTACAGACTTTTTAAAAGCATACAACATTCTTGCATTACCCGATACTGATAATCTTTGTTTCGATATATCCTCTTTCGTAATTACTGCTGCAAAAACGTCATTTCTTATTCATGCTAAAGATAATGCGAAAGTGATTATTCATTACGGATTAAGAAGTGATGCGAAAATGAAGACCAAGAAGTTGAATATTGCCAAAGAGGCAACATTTGTTCAACTGCCTGTTTTGAAATTGCCCAAAGGAAAAAAATACGACTTTTTTGATGTAACCGTTTATGAAGGGGAAACCGAATATAAATTTGTATTTGGGAGGGAGTAATCTTTTACTCAAAAACTGTACAGTCGCCTTTACCTTCCCGTACAATTTCTATAGTTCCCGAAGTGCAATCCACCACAGTTGAGGGGGTATTATCGCCGTAGCCACCATCTACTACCACATCCACCAAATCGCAGTATTTCTCGTAAATTAGTTCGGGGTCTGTAATATATTCCACAATTTCATCTTCATCTTTAATAGAAGTAGAAAACACGGGGTGTCCCAGTTCCTGTACGATAGCGCGGATAATGTTGTTGTCGGGGACACGAATTCCCACCGTTTTTTTATTACCGTGAATCATTTTCGGCACTTGATTGTTAGCGTTTAATATAAAAGTATAAGGACCCGGCAGTGCGCGTTTCATAGCCTTAAAGATATGGTTTTCTATTGGTGTTGTAAAATCGGCGAGGTGGCTAAAATCGTGACAAATGAAGGAAAGAGTGTTTTTTTTCTTGGGTTCCCCCAAAATGGAGATAATTGTTTCCACTGCTTTAGGTTTATAAATATCGCATCCCATACCGTAGATGGTATCGGTTGGGAAGATAACGATACCTCCATTGCGCAAACATTCTGCCACCTGTTGAATGGCTTTTGGGTTAGGGTTTTGCGGGTAAATCTTTATAAACATATCATTTACAATAAAAAAGGGCAAGCTACTTCTATCGCATCGCTACAACCGATGTACCCTTGCTACATTCCTGTCCTGGGGGAGTTAAAAGGGAGCAGATCGTAGGAGACTTACCCGCGGCAAAAATATA
>JAIRVY010000149.1 GCA_031253655.1 Bacteroidales bacterium | reverse complement strand
GTTATGAATGGGATTCCTCGCTGCGCTCGGAATGACAGCACAATTTTGCTATATGGGAGGGGCGGAAAATGCGGCGGCGGCATTTCGGCAGGCTCAATGACCAGCCGCCGCGTTGTCATTCCGAGCGTAGCGAGGAATCCCTTCCCTACCGGTGGCGTCGTCGTCATTCCGAGCGCAGCGAGGAATCCCTTCCCACCGGTAGCGCGTTGTCATTCCGAGCGTAGCGAGGAATCCCATTCATAGCGCCTCAAACTAATTTCTAACCAAAAGATTAATAAAAGTAGGCTAAATCATATTTTTTGTGCAGGAAAATAAAATTTAGCCTAAAAGTATTAATTTCTCCGTCTGTGAATATCTGAAGAATCCCACGATTGATGGAGTAATTCGTCGTGGATGGTACGAATCATCATCAAGAAAACATCAAATTTATTTTCCACAAACCAACGAATAGCTACCTCCTCTTTTCTGCAAGCGGCGGCGAAAAGCAGCAAAAAGTCGTACTTGTTATTTATGAGCCAATTTATGGCTTTTTCTTCACCGTCAATGGCATCGCTTAACACACCGAACTCGGGGTAATTGCTCCTAAGTAGCCAGTTTAGTGCCTCAGCACTGGAATGTACCGCAGCAGAAAACGCCGCCAACTCCGGAAAACCATTGTGAAACAAATAATCGGTAAACTTATTGTCGCCTTTTAAACTTTCGTTTAAGGCGAGCAACACTTTGGGGTCGTAGTTGGTTAGGCAGTGGGGCATTTTGATTTGAGATATGAGAGTGGTAGATGCTAATTGCTTTGTGAAATTTGTTCGCAAAAATATTTTTTTTTTGCATTGTTTTTCTATTTTTGCCGATTAATGCCGCCACTGCGACTGTTATTTTTAAAATAAGCTATTAATAAATAACATGGTAGCTAAACTATTAAATCTCAAATTATGGGTTTTTTTTCATTTTTTTCAAAGGATAAAAAGGAAGAACTAAATCAAGTTCTTGAAAAATCGAAAGAGAGTTTCTTTCAAAAATTAGCCAAAACAGTAGCCGGAAAATCGAAAGTGGACGACGAAGTATTGGATAATTTAGAGGAACTATTAATTGCTTCTGATGTGGGTGTGGAAACAACGTTACGAATTATTGAGCGAATTGAAGCGCGTGTTTCAAAAGATAAATACATAAGTACAAGTCAGTTAAACTCCATTCTCAAAGAAGAGATTATTGCCTTGTTGATAGATAACAATGCCAATAATTTATCGGATTTTGAACTTCCCAAAAGCGATTTACCTTACGTGATTATGGTTGTGGGTGTTAATGGTGCGGGAAAAACTACCACCGTCGGAAAATTAGCCTATCAGTTTAAAAATAAGAGGTATAACGTAATGTTGGGTGCTGCAGATACGTTCAGGGCGGCAGCTGTGGACCAGTTGGAGATTTGGGCAGAGCGAGCAGGTGTCCCTATTATTACGCAAAAAATGGGTGCAGACCCCGCCGCAGTGGCGTTCGATACTGTTGCCTCAGCAATTTCCCGAAAAGCAGATGTGGTTATTATTGATACCGCAGGGCGTTTGCACAACAAAATTCCACTTATGAAAGAACTTTCAAAAATTAAAAATGTGATTCAAAAGCAAATACCGGACGCACCCCATGAAATTCTTTTAGTTTTGGATGGCTCTACCGGACAAAATGCTATTGAACAGGCACGACAGTTTATAGCAGCCATTGAAGTAAACGCTTTGGCAATCACAAAATTAGACGGTACAGCAAAAGGTGGTGTGGTAATTGGAATCTCCGACCAGTTTAGCGTCCCTGTTAAATATATTGGAGTGGGAGAAAAAATTGAACAACTGCAGATATTCAACCGCGCAGAGTTTATTGATTCATTGTTTCCAGAGAATTGGTAAATCCGTAAAAAACCATATTTTTGCCGCTTCAAATTCCTATTTTAATATAAAAAATTTTATCAAATGAATAATCCAAAAGAAAATACAGGAGAGGTTTCCCCTAATAAACAACCTTTATTCAGGCCGCTTAACTACATACTGATTGGGGTATGCGTGTTTTTTTTAGTGCTGGGATACATATTAATATCAGGAGGCGGTTCGGACGACCCCGAAGTTTTTAATCCCGAAATTTTTAATGCTCGCAGATTGGTAGTCGCTCCTACCTTGCTGTTTATAGGAATAATTGTTGGTGTAGTGGCGATTATGTTTCGCTCGAAAAAGTAAAGATGCCGGATATTAGAAATATTGCGATTATTGCACACGTTGACCACGGTAAAACAACCTTAGTGGACAGAATTTTGCATCAATCCAACCTGTTTAGAGTTAACCAACAGGTGCAGGATTTGATATTAGATAACAACGATTTAGAACGCGAACGAGGAATCACTATCTTGTCGAAAAACGTTTCAATTCGTTTCAACGGTGTAAAAATCAATGTGATTGATACCCCCGGGCACAGCGACTTCGGAGGAGAAGTGGAACGCGTTTTGAATATGGCAGACGGCGTATTGCTCGTTGTGGACGCCTTTGAAGGACCGATGCCACAAACTCGTTTTGTTACTCAAAAAGCCATAGAAATCGGATTAAAGCCGATTGTGGTAATTAATAAAGTAGATAAACCGAACTGCTCGCCCAATTTGGCGCAGGAAGCCGTTTTTGAACTGATGTTTAACTTAGGTGCCAACAACGACCAATTGGATTTTCCTACAGTATTCGGATCGGCTAAACAAGGCTGGATGGGAGAAGACTGGAAAAACCCAACCCAGAATATTAGCTACCTGTTAGAACAAATTATTACCCATATTCCGCCTCCAAAATCCATGAAAGGAAATCTGCAAATGATGATTTCCTCTTTAGATTATTCATCTTATGTGGGTAGAATTGCAGTGGGACGCCTGAAACGCGGTACTATGGACTGGGGGCAAAATGTGTCGTTAGTGAAAAGAGATGGAAAGGTAATTCCGTCTAAAATAAAAGAATTGTACGTATTTGAAGGACTTGGAAAAGAAAAGATGAAACAAACCATTTATCCGGGGGAAATATGTGCTGTACTCGGATTGGAAGATTTTGAAATTGGGGATACCATTGCCGACTTTGAAGCGCCTGAACCTTTAGAGCCCATAAAAATTGATGAACCAACTATTAGTATGTTGTTCACTATCAATAATTCTCCTTTTTTTGGACAGGAAGGAAAATATGTAACTTCGAGACATCTGAGAGAGAGGCTTTTTAATGAATTAGCACGAAATTTGGCAATGCGTATTGAAGAAACCAACTCCCCTGATATGCTTAATGTTTTCGGAAGAGGTATCTTACATCTTTCTATTCTCATTGAAACGATGCGCCGTGAAGGATATGAACTGCAAGTAGGTCAGCCTCAGGTTATTATTAAAGAAATTGCGGGGATAAAACATGAGCCGGTAGAACAACTTACCGTTTTGGTTCCGGAAACCTTTCAAAGTCGTGTAATTGATTATGTATCACGAAGAAAAGGTGAATTAACCTACTTAGAAACAAAGAACGACCGTATTCATTTAGATTTTATGATACCTACTCGTGGTATTATTGGTATGCGTGGGCAAATTCTTACTGCCACCGAAGGGGAAGCCATTATGTCTCACCGTTTTTTAGAATTTCAACAATGGAAAGGAGAGATTGGTGGAAGACACGCCGGCGCCCTTATCGCGATGGAAACCGGAAAAAGTTATACCTATTCCATTGATAAATTGCAAGACAGAGGTTCGTTTTACATAGAGCCCGGCGAAAATGTTTATACAGGACAGGTTATTGGTGAGCATATCCGCCAAAACGACTTGGTTATCAATGTGTGCAAATCGAAAAAATTGAGCAATATGCGTGCATCCGGTTCTGATGAAAAAATGCGTATTGCCCCAGCCATCAAATTGTCGTTGGAAGAATATATGGAGTTGATTAACAAAGATGAATATTTGGAAATAACGCCGAAATCGCTGCGGTTACGAAAAAAATTATTAGACGAAAATGATAGAAAACGAGCCAATAAAACCAATGATTAGCAAAATTCATCTTTCCGGAATGGAGTTTTTCGCGCATCACGGCTGTTTTGAAGAAGAACGCCTAGTGGGTACTCATTTCAAAGTAGATGTAGTATTTGATTGTGATACCTCACGAGCCGCACAAACTGATGATTTATTCCATACTATTAATTATCAGACTGTTTATTCTGCGATTGCTGAAATTATGCAACATCCTGTAAATCTGTTAGAAACACTTTGCTACAGAATTTTGTCTGCCCTTACACAGAAATTTCCCGAGATGATTAATCCGAAAGTAACTGTGTATAAGATAAACCCATCGTTAGGGGGAATAGTGGCATTTGTGTCGGTTACGCTATAGAGAGTAAATCAAGATGTGCCTATTTTCTCTTAATTATTAATTTATAATTCTTAATTCATATTTTTGCCTCCGAAATTAATAGCTATAATCCAAAATCCGAATTAACTATGTCCAATGTTTTAATTATCGGCGCCGGTGGTGTAGGCGCAGTTGTAGCACACAAATGTGCTGCCGTTCCCGAAGTATTTACCAACATTTTGCTTGCAAGTAGAACAAAATCGAAATGCGATAAAATTGCCGAGGCAGTGGGTGGTAATCGTATCCAAACTGCTCAGGTAAACGCCGATAACGTGCCCGAACTGATTGCCTTAATCGAGAGATTTAAACCCGATTTAGTAATTAACGTAGCACTTCCCTATCAAGACCTCCCGATAATGGACGCCTGTTTGGCAACTAAAACCCATTATTTGGATACTGCCAACTATGAACCTATTGATGAAGCCAAATTTGAGTACAAATGGCAGTGGGCGTATCACGACAGGTTTAAAGAAGCAGGTATTATGGCTCTATTGGGTTGTGGTTTCGATCCGGGTGTTACCAGTATTTTCACCGCTTTCGCCGCCAAACACTATTTCGATGAAATTCATTATTTAGATATTGTGGACTGCAACGCGGGTGACCACGGCAAAGCATTTGCCACCAATTTTAACCCAGAAATCAATATCCGCGAAATTACGCAGCCCGGAAAATACTGGGAAAATGGCGCATGGCACGAAATACCCGCAATGTCTATCCACCAACCTATCGATTATCCCAATATCGGCGAAAAAGAATCCTATCTTCTCTATCACGAAGAATTGGAATCTTTGGTTATTAATTTCCCTACCTTGAAACGCGCAAGATTTTGGATGACTTTCGGACCCAAATACATCAATGTGTTGAATGTGCTGCAAGAAGTGGGAATGACCAGTATAAAACCGGTAATGTACGAAGGAAGAGAGATCGTTCCGCTGCAGTTTTTGAAAGCAGTACTTCCTGAACCTGCCTCATTAGCAGAAGGTTATAAGGGGCAGACCTCTATCGGATGTCAAATACGAGGAATTAAAGACGGTAAAGAACGTACTTACTATATTTGGAACAACTGTGACCACGCGGAAGTGAACCAAGAGATTGGTGCACAGGCTATTTCATATACAACAGGAGTTCCCGCTATGCTGGGCGCGAAAATGATGCTTACAGAAAAATGGTCGGGAAAAGGCGTATTCAACGTGGAAGAGTTTGACCCGGATCCATTTATGGCTGAAATTGGAAAATACGGATTGCCCTGGATTGAGGAGATTGACAAGCCCCTGCCGATAGAAAAATACTAATTATCTATCCTGATTATCCCGTTCTTTATTGCATACTGTATCATCTCAACGGTATTGTTAATTCCAAGTTTGCGGAAAATGTTACACTTGTGGTTTTCAATAGTTCGTGGACTTAATTTGAGTATGTTGGCTATCTCCTTGCTTTGCAGACCATCGCGGCAAAATTCAATAATTCTACGCTCCTGGCCTGTAAATTCTTTTGAAACTTCGGTAGTTTTTCGTTTCGAAACATACACACGGTAAATAATATCTGAAATATCTTTTCCCAAATACTCAAAACCATTAATAATGGAACGAATAGCATCTGCCAAAATATCAATATTGCTTAATTTTTTCGTAATAAACCCATTAACACCAATAGAAAGCAGATCTTTAATCACTAAAATACTATTTTCTGCTGAAAGAATCAGAATTTTGATATCCGGTTTCTCATTCTTAAGACGGCGGGCAATCTCAATTCCAGACATATCCGGAAGTAGTATATCAAGCAAAATTAAATCAGGAGTACAGATCTTAAGTAAATGAAAAAGTTCAACCCCAGATTCTACCTCCCCAACAATATTGATGTCGGGATGACTCGCAAGGGCAGTTTTTACTCCCAAGCGAAACAACTCATGGTCTTCTACTAAAACAACTTTTAACATAGGACTTGGTTTTTATTATTTACAAATTTGAAGCTCACAAAATAAAACTTATTTTTCAATTCTGTTAAATAACTTTAAGAAAAATACGTTTATCTTAAAATTAAATTTTTTATGACAAAAATATTCAAAATTACGCTCTTTATCATTACGTTTTTTTTATCAATGAATTTATTTGCACAAAATAAGGCTACTTCTCCGGAAGTATATGATAACCTCTGGAAACAGGTGGAGAAATTTAACAACAATGCCCTGCCAAAATCTGCATTAGCTATTGCTGATGAGATTTATAATCTTGCCCTTTCGGAAAATAACGAAAAACAGATGATTAAATCTATAGTTCACCAAATGGGTTATGTAAAAAACTCAGTAGAGGAGGGGATGAAGAATGCTATAACAAAATTGGAGAACGAAATACCGAATTATTCTGGTATTGTGAAACCTTTTATGCACCTGTTTTTGGCAGTGATGTATCAGGAATATTTTAATGTTAATTCTTATCTTATCAATCAGCAATCTGTTACTTATAATTTTGAAAATAAAGATATTGCCACATGGGATAAAACAAAATTCCAATCCATTATTATTAAAAACTATTTGTTGGCATTGGATAAAAATCTAAAAAAAGAAAATATTACTGAGTACTCCGATTTTATTCGAGAAACTAAAGAATCGGCATCCTGCTTTCCTACTTTGTACGATTTTATAGCATACTACATAATTAACAAAGTTGGAGAGACAGTTTATTATCGTTTTGATAATCAAAATAATAACGACAAATTTAGAAATAATGATTATCTCTCTGATTTGGAAACTTTTGTGAAACTACAATTGGCAAGCGAACCACTATCATATAAATATACGGCACTAAAAGTGTTTCAACAGTGGTTGAAATTTAGAATGGAAAACGAAAACAATAACGAGGCGCTTATTCATGCCGATTTGATACGATTGAATTTTGTAAAAAATAACCTCACTACGGTAAATAAAGATAAAATTTGGGAAAAATCTCTTCTTTATTTGCAGAAAAAATATTATTCAACACCTGAATTTGTTCAAATTAATTGGGAATTGGCAAAACAATACAACCAGTGGGGAGATTCCTATAATTTTCAGGATTCTGCAACACATATATATAAAACCAACAAAGGTAAAGCTATAGAACTGCTGAATGATGCGATGACCCGTTTCCCAAATGCCAAATATTATGCTGCGTGCCACGACTTAAAAGCAGATATTGAAGAAGTTGTATTGAGTTTTGAAATAGAAAAAGTAGTTAACGCAAATGAAAAAATACCTTTGAGAATAACATACAAAAATACTGATAACTTTTCGCTGAAAATTTACATGTGTGATTATGAAAAATTCGTAAATCTTAGAGAAGAACAGTATTCTGAAATAAATTTCCCTGAATTAATAAAAATTTCAAAGGATATTACTCACATTAAATCAAAAGAATTACTCGGAAGTGAGGATTACAACACCCATTACACAGAATACTTAGCAGAGTCTTTGCCTTTTGGGTTTTATGTTATTGTATTAGAGACCAAAGAAAATATAAAGGTTTATCAAACGCTGTTTTCATCAGAATTATGTATAGTAGCTAAAGGGACTCACAACGATAATTCGGATTTGTATATTATTAACCGAAAAACCGGACAACCGATAGAAAATGCGAAAGTGGAACTCTACAAACAAGAATATGATTCTAAACAGAGAAAAAATATTTATAAAAAAGAGACCACACTCCATTCCGATAAATTGGGTTTTGTGAAAGTAAACATCGGCAAAAAAGAACGCTGGTCGAATTATTATCGCGTAGACGTAAGTTATAAGAATGATTTTATTTCAGAAAACTCAAGTTTTTATTCCTACGCCACAACGAATTCGGAAAATAAAAGTTTTGGAATACATCTATTTACCGATAGAGCTATCTATCGTCCCGGACAAATTGTGCATATTAAAGGTATCTGTACCAAAAAAGAGGGATTAACAGTTTCTATTGAACCCAATTTAAATGTGGAGGTTGATATAATTGATGCAAATTGGCAAAAAATATCTACGATAAATTTGGTTTCTAATGAGTTTGGAACAATTTCAGGCTCTTTTTCTATTCCTCCGGGGATTTTAACGGGTGATATTACGATTCGAACAAATAATGGAAGTTGTAATATTAATGTTGAAGAGTACAAGCGCCCGATGTTTGAAGTGCAAATGTTGCCTTTGGAGGGGGAATACAGACTAAACGATACTATTTGTGTTGAAGGGAAAGTTGCTACCTACGCAGGGACTCCCCTAACCGACGCCAAAGTTACATATTCGGTAGTGAGAAATCCGTTGTGGAGACCTTGGTGGGGAGAAGGAAGAAAGGAGAAAGGAGGATGGATTATGCCCAATCTTGGTATTCCTATGGAAATTGCATTTGGGGAAGTGGCTTTAGATAATGAAGGAAAATTAAAAGTGAATTTTAAAGCATTGGTGGATGAAATAGCATTGTTGCAAAATTATGTTGCCTATAATTATACTCTATATATTACGGTTACAGATATTAATGGTGAAACGCAAACCGGAACTACTTCCGTGTTGGTGGCAAACCGTGCGTTAGAATTATCAAGTAGTATTAAATCTGAAATAATTCGAGAGAAAATAGACTCAATTTCAATAAAATCCCAAAATATTGCCGGTATTTTTACACCGGCAAACGTTGAAATTGAGGTCTTAAAACTTAAAGATACTGAATACTTGTTGTTAAAAAAACAATGGGGAATTATTGACCAACCTTTATACTCAGAAGAGGAGTGGTACAAACAATATCCCGGACACGAGTACAACAACGAAACCGATTTTTCTAATTATAAGATTGAAAAAATGGTTTATCAAAGAAAAATAAACACAGCGAACACAAAAACTATTAAACTTGACGGCGCTGAAAAATGGAGTACCGGCGTTTATCGTATGGTATTGAAATCTGTGGATAAATGGGGTATAAAGGTGGAAAATGTTAAGGAGTTTGTGTTATTTTCTGAAAAAGAAAAAAAACTTCCTTATAAGGAGACCAACTTTTTCTATATGGATAAAACCTCCGCACAACCCGGCGAGTTGGTAAATCTATTTGTGGGGTCCTCCTTTAAAGATGTGTTAGTATATTTTGATTTGGAAGCACAAGGAAAAACTGTTACGTCTGAAATCATTAAACTAAATGCTGAAATCAGGAAAATTGCCATTCCAATAGAAGAATCCTATCGCGGAAATCTGTCTGTAAATTTGCTCTTTGTAAAAAATGGCAGAGTGTTTAGTTACACAGAAACCATAAAAATTGATTGGAATAACAAGAAGTTGGATATTAAATTTATCACTTATAGAGACAAAACATTGCCCGGCGCTACAGAAAACTGGCAATTGAAAATAACCGATTATCTATCAAAACCTGCGGAGGCAGAGTTGATGGCTTCTCTATACGATGCCTCTTTGGATATTTTTGCCAAAAATAGATGGTCGTTGAATCCCTTTCCCACTTATTATTCAAAATTGTCTTGGAGTAGTTTTGGGTTTAATACTCTAACTTCTAATAGTGTTTTCAATAATTACAACAGAGAACTGCTTTTTAAAGGATTTCCAAATCCGTGTTTGAATTTGTTTGATTATTATGCAAGTTATGGAGGACCCAGATATTATATAGACGGAGTACGTACCTATCCTCCCTTTAGTCAAGACAATACAACTTCAAATCAAAAGTTAAATAGTGCCAAAGGCTCAGATGTGACTGAAAATTCCCTGATTGAAGATTATGATTCTTCTGAAGACATTGGTGGAATACAAAAATCGCAGGTCCGATGCAATTTTTCAGAAACTGCTTTTTTCTATCCCAATTTAACTACCAACGATGCAGGCGAAGTGTTTCTAAATTTCACGATGCCAGAGAGTTTAACACGTTGGAATTTTATGGGGTTTGCCCATTCTAAAGATTTGAAAATAGGTACCATCAACGAAGAGATTATTACGCAGAAAGAACTGATGGTAATGCCCAACCTGCCGCGGTTTTTCAGAGAAAACGACATAATTACGGTTTGTGCGAAAATTAACAACGTTTCCGAAACCGATATAGACGGCACCGCCAAAATAGAATTTTATGATGTGGAAACCCTTAAATCTTTAAATTCTCTATTTATAGGAACGGAACACGGAAAACAGAACACTGAAAACGATAAACAAAACACGAAGTCTTTCAATGTTACTCAAAACGGCAATACCGTAGTGGAATGGAAAATCACCATCCCCGAAGGCATTTCCGCTGTGGGTGTTCGTATTATCGCCGAAGGAAAAAACCACTCAGACGGCGAAGAGCGAATATTGCCCATTCTGTCCAATAAAATGTTGGTTACAGAATCTGTGCCGCTTCCTGTAAGAAAAGCAGGAACGACACAATTTAACCTCAGTAGCCTGAAAAACAACAACTCAACTACCTTGCGGCATGAAAGTTACACCCTCGAGTTTACGGCAAATCCAGTGTGGTACGCGGTGCAAGCATTACCCTATTTAATGGAATACCCCTACGAGTGCGCCGAACAAGTATTCTCTCGCTTTTATGCAAACTCTCTTTCCGGGCACATTGCCAACAGCGACCCGAAAATTATGAGAGTTTTTGAATTGTGGAAAACTATCCCCGAAAGCAAAACTTTGTTATCTAATTTAGAGAAAAATCAAGAGTTGAAAGCGCTACTGATTGAAGAAACGCCGTGGTTGTTAAATGCTAAAAATGAAAGTGAAAGAAAACGTAACATAGGTATGTTGTTTGATTTAAATCGTTTAGCTAATGAAAACCATACCGCCATTAAGAAGTTATCTGAAATACAGACGGGAAGCGGCGGATTTCCCTGGTTTAAAGGAATGCGCGAAAATTGGTACATTACACAACATATCGTAGGTGGGTTCGGGCATCTGAACAAACTCGGCGTAAACAATCCAACAAACGAAGAAACCGTGCGCAATATCCTGCAAAAAGCGGTTCAGTTTATTGATAAAGAGTTAGAAAGAAGTTATGAAGACCTTAAGAAATATTGCAAAGATAAATGTTTGGAAAAAGAGAATTTGGGGTATATGCAAATCCACTATTTATATGTTCGTTCATTCTTCAATGAGGAGTATCCCATCCAGAAATCTACCTTAGAGGCATTTGATTATTACAAAAAACAGGCGGAACAGTATTGGACGAAGAAAGATGTCTATATGCAGGGAATGATTAGTTTGGCGTTGCATAAATATGGAGATTCAAAAACTCCTGCCAAGATTGTGGCTTCCTTAAAAGAGCGTGCCATTCACAACGCAGAGATGGGGATGTACTGGAAATTAGGTAACGGATGTTACTGGTATCAGGCGCCCATTGAAACGCAAGCCTTGCTAATAGAAGTGTTTAGCGACATTGCAAACGATAATACCTCAGTAGAAGAGATGAAAGTTTGGTTGCTGAAACAAAAGCAGACTCAGGATTGGAAAACCACTAAAGCCACCACAGAAGCCATTTATGCCCTGTTGCTTCAAAACACTAATTTATTGGCAGATACCGACTTTCCTATTATCAAAATTGCAGATAACACTATTGATGTGGCTGCGGATTCGGAAATAAAGACCGAAGCGGGTACCGGTTATTTCAAAAAAAGGTGGGACGGTTCGCAAATTAATTCCGACTGGGGCAGTATCAGCGTTACCAAGATGGAAAACGGCGTAGCATGGGGTGCAGTGTATTGGCAGTATTTTGAACAGTTGGACAAAATAAAACAGTATGAGGAGACCCCGTTAACCATAAAAAAACAACTTTTTGCAGAGCGCAGAGAGGGCGACAAATTGGTTATTGTACCCGTAGAGACGTGGCCTGCCACATCTCTGCAAATCGGCGACAAGGTAAAAGTTCGCATTGAAATCCGTGTGGATAGAGATATGGAATATGTACATTTGAAAGATATGCGCGCCGCCTGTTTCGAACCGGTGGATTATCTTTCCGGCTACCGGAATAAATCAGGTTTTGGGTATTACCAAGGCATTAAGGATGCCTCGATGAACTTCTTCATAGACTACTTACAGAAAGGAACTTACGTGTTTGAATACGATTTGCGTGTATCTCAAAAAGGGGAGTTTTCTAATGGAATAACCACCATTCAATCGATGTATGCTCCGGAGTTTACGTCGCACTCGGAAGGGGTAAGGGTGGTGGTTAGTGATTGATTGACAAATAATATACAAATTATTATTTATTACACCAACTTGGCGTTAACCCATATTCTACCATCGGGGTGGGAAATTTTTAATTTAAAATTGGCAGACAACCCGGCAGAATCTGAATCTCGGTTAAACAGAGGACAGCGCGGAGGCATAACTTATCAGGATATTCGGGATGTTCGCGTGTTGAGTTATTTGGACCTATCATCAAGTAAGATCATTACGGTAAGTATTCTGGTACAGGCCGGCTATATTGGGCGTTTCTTTATGCCGGCTGTAATTTGTCAGGCGATATACGACAACACTGTGTATGCACGCACACAGGGTATGTGGGTGGATGTGGCGAAATAGAATTGTTAATACCTCTTATCAAAATTGTCAAAGCGAAATTTAGATATTTCAAATTAAAACTATCTTTGCACCTTAATAATTTATCATACTAATGAAAAAAAATCTTAGTTATTACTTCACACTACTACTGATGTTTTCGATTTCATTATCGGCGCAAATAAATTATAAAATTCTTGAAAACTCTTACCAAACCATCCATATTTCCTTTACTTTCGGAGATATTAATACTACGGATATTGCAACCGATGGGGGATTCTTCTCCAGTATTTCAATAGATGGATGTATGGGTAGCAAGAATATTGGTGAGCCCCAGTTGCCCGTATCTGTAAATATGCTTGAAATTCCCTTTTTTGAGGATTATGTACTCAATATCTATGGTAAAGATGTTGAGATTTTTGATGCGAGTACCTTAGGAATTAACTATCCGCTCTATCCGGCACAACCTTCTGTTTCTAAATCTTGCGAAGGTCCTGTTGAGTTTGTTCATTATAAAGATTTCTATCAAAATAATGCGTTTTACACACTCCCCTTAGCAAAATTTGAGGAAATAGGCGTAAAACGTAACGTGAATTTGGGAACTCTTTATATTTCTCCTGTACAATATAATCCTGTTACTCAAGAATTGAAAGTTTTCAAGTCGGTAGAGGTGGAAATCATTTTTAAAAATATTGATCTTGTTAAAACGCAAACAATTAAAGATTTACATAAAACCCCATTGTTTCACCCATCTAATACCATCAATCAAAGAAGTGTCGGAAAAGGCGATTTTTCAAATACACCGATAAAATATTTGATAGTTGCCCATAAGATGTTTAGAGGGGCTTTAGAAGATTTTATTTTGTGGAAAAAACAAAAGGGTTTTTTAGTAGAAGTTGGCTATACAGATGATGAAATTGTGGGCACAACTAAGGCATCCATAGCATCTTATATTAAATCCCATTATGACAGTGCTACTATAGTAAACCCGGCACCTACTTTTGTCTTGTTAGTGGGAGATGTAGCGCAGATACCCGCTTCCCTTACCCTTGATCATCCTACTGATTTGTTTTATTTTACGTTGCCGGGCAGCTATTTTCCGTGGTGCTACTACGGGCGATTTTCCGCACAAAGTATCTCTCAGTTAGTTCCGCAAATTGAGAAAACATTGCAATACGAGCAATATAATATGCCCGACCCTAACTACCTGAACAAAATTAGCCTAATAGCCGGATATGATGACGAATATGCATCTCTTCACTGCAATGGTTTTGTGAATTATGTGAAACAATATTATGCTAATGCAGAATATGGATATTCGTCTGTTTATACTTATTTGCACCCCTGTGTTGATAAGGCTTCTCAAATTCGTGATGAAATTGGAAAAGGAGTTGGAATAGCAAACTATAGTGCCCATTGCACCCCAAACGGCTGGAGCAGTCCTGCCTTCACTAAAACTCATATTGCAGCCATGAATAATTTGAATAAATATGGTTTAATGATAGGAAATTGCTGTGAATCAAATAGATTTTCTGAATCAGAATGTTTTGGCGAAGCACTACTTAGAGCACCTGGAAAAGGAGCAGTTGGGTATATTGGTGCTTCTAACTTCACGTATTGGGACGAGGACTATTATTGGGCGATTGGTTGTAGAAACGATAATGAAATTACGGAAAACCCAACCTACGACCCCAATCGTTTGGGTACTTACGACAGATTATTTCACAATCATGGAGAAAATTACAATAATTGGATGACCACTTTCGGTGCAATGATGGTGGCTGGTAATGAAGCAGTACAAGCCTCAACCTCAGAATTTATTAAAAAGTATTATTGGGAAATTTATCATCTCATGGGAGACCCATCAGTAATGGCCTGGTTAACCAAACCCTCTCCAATGCCTGTAACTATAACGAACTATATCGAAGAAAATACAACCACCCTCTCTGCAAAAGTAGCACCTTTTGCATACTGCGCACTAACAAACAACGAAAGAGAATTGTTATGTGCAGGATTTGCTGATGAAAGTGGAGATATTTCTCTCTCTTTCGACTCCGTTTATCTTGAAAACTACCATTTTGCCGCTTGGGCACAACATTATACGCAGTTTATAAAAACCCTACCGTTAAAAGTTGTGGAGACGAGGCACGACACCTCTCTACAGGTTTACCCGAATCCAACTACGGGAGAATTGCGAATTACGAATTACAAATTACTAGAAGGGATGCTGAATGAAGTCGAAGTTTACGATATTTACGGCAATAAACAAACAATCTCAAATCTCAAATCTCAAATCTCAAAACCGGAAATCGAAATCAACATCTCTCACCTCTCAAACGGCATCTACTTCCTGAAAGTCCAAACCGATAAAGGAATGATATTAAAGAAAGTAATTAAAAATTAACAAGTAACAAGCGACAATTTAACCATTAAACTATGGAAGTATTAAACTTCAAACTTTAACCCAATGAACACTGCAAAACAATTCGACCAAATAGTAAAAACCTGCTTCGAACTTTTTTCAAAAAAAGCAGTAGATTATGGTACGGCATGGCGTATATTACGTATCTCTTCATTAACTGACCAGATTTATATTAAAGCGCAGAGAATAAGAAGTATTCAAGAAAAGGGAATGACAAAAGTGGATGAAGGTATTGTGCCGGAGTTTATCGGAATTATTAACTACTCGGCGATGGCTCTTATTCAGTTAGAAATTGGAGAGACAGACTCTTTTGAAGGAATGATTTCTGAGGAGAAAGCCACAAAATTGTATCAAAAATATATTCATAATGCGAAAACATTGATGCTCAATAAAAATCACGATTATGGCGAAGCATGGCGGAATATGCGAGTGGAATCATTAACCGATATTATTCTGATGAAACTGTTGCGTATCAAACAAATTGAAGACAACAAGGGAAGTACGCTCGTTTCAGAGGGATTAGATGCAAATTATTATGATATAATAAATTACGCTGTGTTTGCAATGATAAAATTAACACTATAAACAATGAAAAAACAAAAAGAATCTACCTGGCTTATGATTGCACGTCTGTTGTTGGCGGGCGTGTTCATATTTTCCGGCTTATCAAAAATGATAGACCCTGTCGCATCCGGAATACAAATGGATGATTATTTTATTTCGTTTGGCATGGGCTTTTTACACCCGTTTTCATTAACGCTGGGAATATTAATGAACATTGCCGAGTTTACACTGGGTTTTATGCTTCTTTTTAGAATCAGAGTCAGTCTTACGGCTTTAGGATTTTTGTTTTTTATGGTTTTCTTCTTCTTCTTAACTGCCTGGTTGGCCGTGGCAGAACATTTAGAAGTGAATTACGGCTACAATCTTAATGTAGTGAAAGATTGCGGATGCTTTGGAAAAGCCATTGCCATGAGCAATTTGGGAACATTTTTGAAAAATGTAGCATTGTTGATGATTACGCTTATTGTTTTCGGAAAACGGAAATCGATTCCGGATATTCGATTAACGTTGTTGGGACAATGGCTCTTTGCCTGTGTGGGTTCCGGAATTGCATTGTTTATACAAATCTACTGCCTGCGCAATTTACCCATCATTGACTTAACAGAGTGGAAAAAAGGAAAAGATATGGTGGAACTTTTAGTAGAAAAACCGGCTAAAATAGAGATGTTGTTCCTTTATAAAAATGAAAAAGGTATAGAAAAATTGCTCTCTATGGAAGAAATGGAAACTATAACTGAATCAATTCCAAAGTTTTATGAAGAGTACTATTTCATTGACCGTATAGATTCAATTATTACTGAAGCCGTTAAACCCAAAATAACAGGCTTTTCTATGTTAGACAATCAGGGAAGAGATTTTACTAGCATCTATCTTGATAATAATAAAGAAACTGTTTATCTGCTATTTATGCACGATTTGGATGAAGTGAGCAAAGAAGCCCTTCAATCCGAAAACCTATCGCAATTAGTGGTATATTGTACGAATAATGAGATTAATTTTGTGGGAATTACTAACTCACCTCCCGAAGATATTAAGGATTTTATAGAAAAAAACGAGATTAACTTTCCGATATATTACAATCCGATTGACCCCGTGAAAGGTCCTTTTGTGGTGCGTGATGCTGTTAGTTCCAATCCGGGATTAATAATATTGAAAAATGGGGTGGTAGCAGAGAAAAGAGCGTGGCGGAATTTTTAGCGGTTAAAAGTTTTCTCACTACAAACCACCTTTATTAACTATCCTTAGTATAATATTCACCAACCCTTTCCGTTCGGATTTTGTTAGCCCAACATAAAAAATGCTAAACCCTGAAGAGATTACCGTTACTGTGCATACTCCCACCAATCTCATAAACGATTCATCAAAACTGATGTAGAAAATTGCAGGCAAAACAAATGCCGGTACAGTTACTGCGGAAATTGGGAGAATAACTTGTTTTATGTATTGAGAAGTATTCATTTTTAGTAACTTGTTCATATAGTACACTCTACATATTTGCGCCAAGACAGATGCAACTATGGAAATATACATCGTAACCTGGGGGGGAAATCCAAATTTTAGAAACAAATACGAAACCGGAAGAATCATTAAGATTATGGTGCTGGTAACGATTTGATATTTTTTGATTATTCCAGTGGCATTGATGGAGGCGACTAACGGGTTTGCCAAAGATTCAATAATTGCAACAATAATGATGAGGCGTGTAAAAACGACTGTGTATTCGGGAACATTATTGTTTAGCCATATATTTAGAATGGATGATGTTTCAATAAGTACAGGGATAGAGAGAATTAAGATTAAATAGTAACAAAATTTTGAACTTTGAAACACCAATTTCATCAATTCACCGGAACTATCATCATTATCAGCAGAATAAGACTTTATGATTTGAGGACGAATGGCAGTAAAGAAATTGGTAATAAAAAGTATCAAAGCATTGTAAACTCTGTACGCAAGACCTCGAGCGGCATTCACAAGCACATCGAAAAAACTGTTAAGCAATAAATCAATCCCCTTGCTTCTAAATGTCATTGATAGAGAGCCTATTACATTCCATCCTGCAAAATTCAGTACATCCTTAAACATAGTTTTATTCCAGTAGTATTTTAGTTTGCATTCAGGAAATTTCACGGTGGAGTAGACAATGTAAGTGGCAGATATTAAGATTTGTACAAGAAATGCAAGGAGAGCATATAATATCAGTTTGTCAAGAGAAAAATAGAGTAGTGCAAAAACGATTGCCAACTTAAAGAGTACTTCCAAAATACTTAAATAGGCGTATGCTTTCATGTGCTCACGTGCCGTAATAATGGCTACGTAGGGAATTGTAACGATACCGGTTACTGCGGAGAATACTGAAAACTGGTACACCCACGCAGTTGCAATTATTCTATCGGCAGGAATGTTCATAATGTTGTTGAGATACCATAGCCCCACTGTTTCTGCCAAAATAAGTATTACAATTGCCAGTCCAATAAAAACCAAAACATTAACACTAAATAGCTGTTTCAGTTTGGCATAATTTTCTATGCCGAGTTCAACGGCAAAGAATCTTTGCGCGGCGGTTGCCATCGTACTTCCCAAAAATGTAAACATCGCTACAATCGTCCCTACTACTTCATAAGTTCCATAATCAGATTTTCCGAGCACATTCAGCAGCACCCTTGTTATATAGAGCGTGATCAACATAATCAGCAGCATTCTAAAGTAGAGTAAGGCTGTATTTTTTGCGATGCGGGATTTGTTAATGGGAGGCATAACTAAATTAAGAATTAAGAATAAAAAGATTTATACACTGAACCCTTATTTTCAAAAGTACCCTTTGTAGGATGATCTTTACATTGAATCCTTATTTTCAAAAGTGCCCTTTGTATCATACATTACAATTATCGGCGGAGTTCAAAGTTTTTTCCGAGATAGACGGATCTCACATATTCGTCCTGGGCGAGTTCTTCCGCGGTTCCGGTTTTTATGATACGCCCTTCAAAAAGTAGATAGGCACGGTCGGTAATCGACAAAGTTTCGTGCACGTTGTGGTCGGTAATAAGGATTCCGATATTTTTTTCTTTCAGCTTCCAAACGATATTTTGAATATCTTCCACTGCGATTGGGTCAACACCGGCGAAAGGTTCATCTAAGAGGATAAACTTTGGATTTGCCGCTAGGCATCTGGCAATTTCGGTACGTCTGCGTTCTCCTCCGGATAGGTTTTGTCCCAGATTTTTCCGTACTTTCTGAATGTTAAACTCCTGAATCAGACTTTCCAATTTCTCGTTTTGCTCCTCTTTACTCATACCGGTAAATTGCAGAATAGCTCTAATATTGTCTTCCACAGAAAGCTGACGGAATACTGAGGCTTCTTGTGGAAGGTAAGAGATTCCCATTTGTGCGCGTTTGTACATCGGCAGTTTGGTAATATTCTGCTCATCTAAAAAAATTTGCCCTGAAAAAGGTTTAATAATTCCTACAATCATATAGAAAGAGGTGGTTTTTCCGGCGCCATTGGGCCCGAGTAATCCAACAATTTCTCTCTGGTTTACGTCAAAAGAGACCTCATTGACTACTTTTCTGTTTTTGTAGATTTTTACTAAATTTTCGGTACGAATAGTATGGTTCATAGTGATGATTTTTCAACTTCGTTTTTAATTTTTTGCAATAATGTTTCTACAAAACGTTCTAATGGTTTCTGTATTAATGGTTTTAAGAAAATAGGTATCTCAATATCCATATCCACAATTACATCGGTTTCATTTTCAGAAACAGCGTTCATATTCAACGTTAAAAGGAGCGGAATATTTTTATCATTATCAGCCGCAAAGCGAATTTGAGAGAAAGCAGTTTTTTCCAATATTTTCAAGGTAATTTGAGCGATATTTTCAACGGTGAAGCTGCATGAGTCTGCCGTAGCAGAAATATCTTTAACCTGATTTGACATATAGCGATGAAAATTTTGCAGGTTACTTGTCAGTTCAAAAATTTTGGGAGCAGGGAGAATAATTCGGGTAGTTGGGCTTGTAATTTTCATAAGAATAAGTAAAGAGGGCGAAAATATAAGAAATTGTATAACAGAATCAAATAATCAGTACACTAGGATAAAAATTAGTTTGAGGCGTTATGAATGGGATTTCTCGCTGCGCTCGGAATGACAGCACAATTTTGCTATATGGGAGGGGCGGAAAATGCGACGGCGGCATTTCGACAGGCTCAATGACCAGCCGCCGCGTTGTCATTCCGAGCACAGCGAGGAATCCCTTCCCTACCGGTTGACGCGTTGTCATTCCGAGCGCAGCGAGGAATCTCGAACAAATCCAAACTCATTAACTAACTCCTTCCATTTCGGATTCATGGAGTTAATTAACAATTCTTTCTTGTTTCTGTTCCACTTC
>JAIRVY010000115.1 GCA_031253655.1 Bacteroidales bacterium | reverse complement strand
TCTTACAAAATTTTTCCTTTGCTACGATAGTTTTGGACAGATAACTTTTAGCATTTCAGTTACAAATTAAATTAGGCTGTTCAAAAGGGCAGCCTAATTTTTTATTTTTATCCCCTCTGAAAAAACTGCCATCAATCTATCCCCCTCCGGTGAGTAACCCTTTTGTTTATCCCCCTCTGGAGGGGGAAGGGGGAGGACTTCCCCAACTTTCGTAATTCGTAATTATTAATTCGTAATTGTTGTGTAATTTACATTCAAAATTCAAAATAAATCCGAATTTTGCCAAAGTTTATATTTAAAAAAAAACTAAAAAACTTTGAAATGTCGTTACGAACAAAAGCAATAGCGCTGATTTTGATTATCCTTATTGCCGACCAGACTTTGAAAATATGGGTAAAAATCAATATGCCTTTTGGGAAAGATATTCCTCTTTTTGGTTCATGGGGCATCATTCATTTTGTTGAAAACAATGGCATGGCTTTTGGTATGGAATGGGGTGGTAAAATTGGCAAACTGGCTCTCAGTTTATTCAGAATAGTTGCCATTATAGGTATTGGTTGGTTTATTAATCGAAGAATAAACCATAACTCCCATTGGGGTTTAGTTTTAGCGCTGAGCGCTATTTTTGCAGGTGCATTGGGAAATATGATAGACAATATGTTTTATGGAATGATTTTTAGCGAAAGTTCTTTCCGGCAGTCTGCCGTAATGTTCCCGTCGGGTGGAGGTTATTCGTCATTTTTGTATGGCAAAGTTGTCGATATGCTTTATTTTCCTATCTTTGATACTAATTTCCCCAACTGGTTTCCAATAAGAGCAGGTGAACGTTTTATATTTTTCAGACCCGTATTTAATATTGCCGATTTGGCTGTTTCATGCGGTATTATATCAATTTTTCTTTTCCGCAATAAAATGTTTACTATAATTGAAGATATAACATTTTGGCATTGCGAAGTATCTGAATAAACTATTATCCCCCTTTGGAAAGGGTTAGGGGGAGGACTTCCCCAACTTTCGTAATTTCTAATTCGTAATTCGTAATTGAAAAATCGGTGCGCCCGCATCTTTTATAACCCGCCCCTCACCTCACCCATCGCACATTCCAAAGCTATTTTACATAATGTGGTCTTATAGTCAAAGACGGCACGGCAAAGCCGACGCTTTCGCACAACCCACCGCCCATTGAAGCCTTTTGCCTATAAGGACATTATGTAAAATAGCCCCGCAAAGGCGCTGCCGTTCTCATAAGGCAGTAAGTTTTAGCGGTATTTTTGCGTTGTCTGTAATTTCTGCCGTTTAAATGCGCCTTTTTTCCGCCCACTTTACCTCTGCTCATTCCACTTTGTCCCACCCCCTTTAATGGTGCGTGCGCCTCTTTTATTAACGGCTGACGCCGATTGGCTCAAGGCTGTCGTCTCGGATGCCGACCTCGTTACACACGGACGGCATCCTCGCCGGTGGTGCGTTCCGCCCGTGTTTAATTGGCTCAAGGCTGTTGCACCCGCAAAAAAAAACCGCAATGTCTAAAATTTTATTTGGTGCGGTTTTTTTTGCCGGTGCGTGGTGCTCGCACATTTTTATTAACGGCTGACGCCGTATCGCTTCACCCGTGCTTCGCACCGGCTCTGCGCCCAAAACGCCAAGCGCTCCTGCCGGCTTCGCCGCCCATCGCGCCCGGCTTCGCTCAAGGCTGTCGGCTGGCGTGCCACTCTCCGCTCCGCTGGCACGGCACGCCTCGCCGTTGGCGGCTACGCCATTTTTTACTATCCGCTGACACAAAATTTATATTAATCATTAACCATTAATCACTATTAAATAGGTGCTTCGCATTTTATTACCCGCTAAAGCGGGGTCGGCATTCGCCGTTCTTTTGTAACGCTCCGCAGTCTCGGCTGACACGCAATCGGCAACTCTCGCCAGCTTCGCTCTATTGCGCCAGCTTCGCTCTATAGGCGCAATGTTTAAGTCCTGTCGGCTCTATATGCGTGTGGTGTACCTCGTTGGCTATTCTTTTGGCAGTGGTATTTTTTTTGTTTTTAATAGTGTAATTGGCAAATTTCGTGCCAAAGTCCTATAAAAATAACATTATTTTCACCCTGCGGCATCAATTATTCTCGCCCTGTTCTTGCTAAAATAACATTATTTTATTATCTTTGGTTTTTAAAGTTCTTAATATTAAACATTAATCACTAACCATTAACCATTATTTTGTTATGGAAACAAAAAGAAAACCAAAAGGCAGTGAAGGCGGAAGCCTTCAAATCCGCGACTTAGACGCCGAAACATTAATAAAGTTGCAAGAGTTGCAGAAGTTTTTCGGCGTTGGCACAAGCAGTAAGGCAGTCCTGCTTGCAGTTAAAAATTTTTTAACCTATAAAAACGAAACTCACTCTTTGCGGTCCCAACTGGCGGAAGCAAGAGACGCCATCCGGGAGCAAAGCCAAGCGTTAGCCCACATTCAAGAAATTATAAAAACCTGCAAAAATAATCGAGACGATTACGATAATTACGGTTAAGGCTGAAGTAAAAATAACATTATATTTTCCCCTGGCAACGCCTGTTCCGCCCCCGATGCGCCGGGCGCTGCCTAAAAAATAATGTTATTTTTTAAAACTTTGTCGCCGATGGGATGCAGAACAGTCTCCCCATCGCCGGCGCCGGCACAAATTTTAACGTTATTTTTTTATGCCTGTGCAGGCTTCTTGTTTGTTTTTTCGGTGCGATTGCTTAAATAAACTGCTATTGATATAAAAGCAATACATAAAAGCCCCCAAAAAAATCCGTTTTCTAAAATATTTTCCATTATTCCTTTTTTGATAGTTTGTAAAAAATTATTGCCAAAATTGCAAGTACAGTTACAACGCTACAACTCATTATATATAACTTTGCCGTATTATCTTTGTAACTCCCTAAAAAAGTACTTATTAAAATTGCTGTTACAACATATTTTATAATGTCCCAAAGAAATTTTGAAGCGTCTTGAAAATTCATAATTTTATATTTTAATGTCGTTGTAAAATTAATAAATTTCTGAAAACTGAAAACTGAAAACTGAAAACTGAAAACTGAAAACTATTTTCAGCATTTGTATTGTACAGCGTTACATTGCCCATCCCATCGACAGCAACTACAATGTTTAAGACATAGTCCGCTTTCAGCCATAAAGCGAAAATCCCTATCACTGCAATTGGCAGTACAAATACTGCAAAACTTGCCGTTATCATCGGCGCACAAATCAGAAAAATATGCTTCGGTATTCATTTCTCAAATTTTAAATTAATACTCCTCGAATATACTAATTATCTTATTATCAAACAAATAAATTATTAAAATATTAACCGTTAATCATTAACCATTAATCACTTCTTTTTCGCCCTTATATTCAACCTCTTTCGCAAAGCATTTATCAAATACCCTTTCGGATTCGTTGCTCTGTTTGCTTTTGCCTTAACTTCGCTCAAAAAATACAACAAGTCCGGTATTTCTTTTTGCGCCATCTCAAAAAGTTCAATGTTATTTTTTATCTCAGGAGTCGAAAACATATAATGCTCTTTAAGATACAGTAAATTTTGCCGTTCTATCATCCACGCTGGCGACAACTTCCTCCGCAGTTCTTTTGCCTCAAATTCTTCATCTACATTTTCCGGTATAGTAACAGGATAAAATTTAATATTCACAATCTCCCTGCCCTTTTTCAACGGTCTGTACTCAAACGAATACGGACTCTTTTCGTTCAATTCCCTTTGCGCCGTTATCACAACCCGCTTTATAAAATCTGCCGTCAACTTATATTTTTTCTCTACTCCGAACATCAATTTCAAATCCTTGATGGAATATATTAACGGCGTTTTTTGCCCCGAAAACAACTCGTAAAACCGCATTGCATACACACTTTTGAACTTAAATGCAGTTTTCAACTCATACTTCTTAAAACCCTTTGAAAAATTCATCAAAGCGTCGTATATATCCTCGTGCAACTTAAATTTTACCATACTCTCGTATTTGTGGATTTTTGGATACCCTATTAAAGGAATTGACTTCCACTCCCTGTCGTCCTCATACTCAAATGTTTTTTGTTGCATCCTCCTTAACGCATCCTTTGCCCTTACGTGGTTTTTATCTTCCTCGTCGCTCAAAAAAGCGTTTAATGGCATCTCTACCTCGTATAAGTCAAATAGAAGTTTGTTAATTCTGAACCGCAAGTCCATATTCAGTTTTTCCCCCTTTAGCAAAAACTGCATTCCCTCTACTATCCTGTAAAGTATTCGCTTTTCATACACGTTAAAATCATATCGTGCAGTCGTCAGAATGTACGATTGCAGTACGTTTACACGCTCTATTGCATGTTGGTCTTTTTCACCTTGTTCCGTTTCGTAATTGTCTTGTTTCATTGTTGTTATCTGTTTAATTATGACATCTTGAATACACTTTCGTAATACTCAATTGCGAGAAGTTGAATACATTTTTCGACAAATATAAAAATTAAATATGACATTTTCAAAAAAATGTCTCATCAGTATTCAAAAAGTCATAATAATTTATTTAAAAAAGTATTCAAAAAGTCATAAAAAGTATTCAAAAAGTCATAGTTCAACATTTTTTAATTCATATAAATTATAATATTTCAATTACTTACAAAGGATTTTTCAACCGTTGATAACACAAATAACTCATGTTTTATAACACAATCATAGATTTTAAAACGAAAAACACCAAAACCATTGAAAATCTATCTGTTGCAAGTGCCAGAAAATCAACAAATTGAAAAATGCCGTAAAGCGTTGAAAATCAGACAAAAAAACAAAAACAAGAAAAGAAAATTAAGAAAAAATTCCGGCGGCGCACTAATTTTGTAACTATCTGAATATCAATTAATTAAAACTGCCATTTTGTCAGTTATCCACCCGTTTTTTGTGTACAAATCCCCGATTTTCAACGTAAACAAAATGGAAATTTCGTGTACCCCCATACCCCGAAATACTATAAATACAACCACTTTTTAATATAAAATATCTTTTTTATTTAGATACTTTTATATATTTGCACTTTTGCATCTTTGCACTTATATATTTTGGCACTTTTGCATCTGATACTCTGTAGATATGAAATGGTTTGCCTTGTTTATATTATTGCCTGTCTCATTTACTACTGTTGCACAACAGATAAACACTGATTTGCAGATAGATAGTTTAATACAAAAATTGCAGGAAAACCTTGCTCTGAAGAAAGACATCGAAATAAGCGAGATAAAAGGAGTGTACAAATTAACTCCTTGGCACTTTGCCCCCAATCTCAATTACGACTTTATCAACAACAACTACTATCTGACAATATCCACCGGACCCATTATTTCAAACCTGCTCGGCAAAAGGCAGGAAACCCGCAGAATATCCGCTATTGAAAGGCGATACACAAACTTGGAATATACATCCGAAATTAAACTGAAATCCACATATTTACAAGTCATTCAGAAGTTAACCAACATCAATCTGTCGTATGATATTTTATTGAACGACATCGAGATTTACAAAATCAAAGCACAGCAACACGAAGCAAATGAAATTGACACCGAAACATTTCTAAGAGAGCGAAGTAGCATATTGAACAAAATTAAATCTCACAATACCGAAGTCGCCGACATTCAACGCTACCTTTTAGACATCGAGCAACTAACAGAGTACGAAGTAAATTTAAACCTGCTTCATTACTTTTATCCCCCTCTGGAGGAGCAACAAACAACCTATCCCCCTTTGGAGGGGGCAGGGGGAGGACATTATTAACTAAAACATTAAAAATGATAGAAAAAGAAATCCACTTCTTAAATCAAAATGAATCATCTATGTTGGTCAATTCGATAAACGACTTAAAACATAAATGTCTTATCCTTTTAATGCTCGATGCCGGTTTAAGAGTTTCCGAAGCCATTTCCCTAACCTTCGGTGCCTTCGATTTCAAAAAACAAATATTGACAGTTAAAAGTCTGAAGAAACGAAAAACTTCAAAAGATTTCCAAGACCGACAAATACCATTATCCCAGCGCCTTTTCTTACACTTGGTCGATTATTCTAAAGAGTTCAATAAAATTGACCGCGACACCTACCTGTTCCCATCGCCAACAAACAAAGGCAAGCACATTTGCCGATTTGCTGTTTCAAATTATCTAAAACGGTTATCATTCAAAAAACTCAATATACAAAACCTGCATCCACACGCACTGCGCCACACTTGCGCAACCAACTTGGTAGCAACAGGCACCGAACTGCATAAAATTGCCGATATTCTGGGACATCAAAAATTAGATACATCCCGCATATACACCCACATCCCGCCCGAACAGTTGGCAAAAAATATAAATGCGGCTGCAACCAGAAGCGGCGCTAAACGTAACTTTTTCAGTTTCTTATATGCTAAACCACCGCCAATTCCATACATCCCGAACCAAAGGCATACCGCAATCATCGGGCGCAGTTCCGAAATGCAAACAGTCTCCGACCATCTCGAAAAAGGTACAAACGTCATTATATTTGGCGACACCGGAACAGGGAAGCGCCTGTTGCTTGAAAGCATCAAAACCGATAAATTTGTTCTTACATTCGACGACACTGCAAGTATCAAAACATCACTTATTTATATGCTCATATACCTCTATGAAAACAACCACGAGCAAGTTAAAAAAATTCTGTTCGGCGATTTCGACCTTAACAAAGTAGAAACCCGCCTTTCGCGCCAATCCGTTAGTTTCCTGTGCGATGAAATAAAACGCATCGTATTACCCAAGCAATATGTCCTCAAAATTAAGCAGTTCGATAATGTTACAAAAGCAGCATTAAAAGTGCTCGACAGCCTGAAAGATACATTTGTAATACTTACAACCGCCACCGAAATAAGCATAACAAAAGCCCCGTTTTTTTGGAACTTTGAAAAAATAGAACTAAAAAAACTTAACCGACTGCAATCATTTGAGTTAATACATAAACTCTCTTACGATATAGAAATTGAAGATTACGAAATATACCGGAACCATATATGGCAACAAACAGACGGGAACCCCAAAGCAATTACCGAAATGGTCGAACGTTACCGCCGCGAGCCCCGACTCGTTGCCGACTCCATTCGTAACATCGAATTTTCCGATGCCGTTAAAGAATGGGACTTCTCATATATTTTGGTCCTGCTCATTGCATCCTTGGCTGTTATGCGCTTTATGACCAGCGAACTCGACAATCCCGCCTTACGCTTCATCGGCGGAATGGCTATGATTTTACTTTTAATGTCCCGCGCCTTCGTCGCCCGAACAAAACGCAAAATGATATGAATACTAACTTCTAACTTCTAACTTCAAACTTCAAACTTCAAACTTGTTATGAACGCCCCCACACACATAGTCGGCGGTTACGTCTTCACTGGAACACTCTGTTCCTTTACCAATGTCAATGTATTCGAAAATCCTGAATACATTGTAGCCTGCGCTGTCCTATCCATACTCCCCGACATTGACACAACAAAGTCATTAATCGGCAAAATATGTTATCCGGTGTCGTGGGTGCTACATCGCAAGTTCGGACATAGAACAATTACACACTCATTTTTGTACCTTATTTTCATCTGGGCGCTCTTTTATGCTTTTTTCAGGCTAAACCTCATTCCGGATACAAACCTCGTTAAAATCGCTGTTTTTGCCACTATAGGGCATTTTGTTTTCGATATGATTACTGTGTCAGCCATTCCCCTCTTATATCCATTTTACAAAAACCGCTGTGTACTCCCGGCAAACCCCCATTTCCGCTTCAAATCCGGCGATTTCAAATCCGAAATGATTGTTGTTGGCATCTGCGGACTTCTCTGTTTCACAATGCAGCCACTGTTTGCCAATGGTTTTTGGACCACCTACAACCGACAGTTCGCAACCATCCGCCACGTTGACCGCGAAAATAAAAACACCGAGTATTATGTAGTTTGCGATTATTCCTATATCCTGAACGCCGAAACCAGCACAGGCGAAGCAATTGTTATTGAAAGCTCACAAAACGAACTAACCCTGTTTGATAGAAAAAAAGTATTTACCCTCAATTCCGACAACCCACAGTTGAAAATAAACTACACACGCCCCCGCATCTCTACAATCGAAAAACGCTTTGAAGACCTTAGATTTTTTAATATTCCTTACGACAGTTTACAAACTATGTTATCCGGAAAATTGACAAGCGGACTAATCCAAAGCAACGTAAATGTCCGCTACATCGAAGACGCAATTACCCATTATACAAATTTCATCAAGTTTGATAACCGGTTCGATTTTAAAGTTTACGCCGATGTCGACACCAACCGTGTAACCATACGCCGCAATATTGCCCGACTCGAAGCAACAATTAATCAATCATACCAACAACATAAAAACACTCTGCAGAAATGGACAGACTATCAAAACAACATCCGGAACATCGAAGACAGTTTAAAGTTCCCAAACCTTACCAACTACGAACGAAACAAACTTCAGCAGGAACTTATCCGCCTGCGCAACCGAAACCCCGAACAGCCCACACACACCCCGCCCACCGTTCAAATCGCCGAACTTCAGCAACTCCGCCAATCCCTTACCGAAAACAACCTCCTCTTTTCCGGACACCTAACCGTTTACACCTTCGGCTACACCCACGTCATTGCAGACTCGCTCCGCAACCCCCCATATCCCCCTCTGGACGGTCAACACACAAATTATCCCCCTTCGGAGGGTCAACACACAAATTATCCCCCTTCGGAGGGGGCAGGGGGAGGACCTTCCCCAACTTCCCCGATTTCCCCCGCTTCCCCGACTTACCCCACTAATAAACCCTGCTACACCGGCTCATCCCTCTTAGCCTCATTAACCATTAACCATTAATTTCTAATTCGTAATTATTAATTCGTAATTGATTAAATATGAAACCCACGCTTCCCCAATATCTATCCGACACCCAAGTCGCCATCCTAATGCTAATCTGTGTCTTAATTTTCCTAATCTTTGAATATTTATGATTAACCATTAATCATTAACCGTTAATCTCTATCCGTAATTCGTAATTATTAATTCGTAATTGTCTCAACCATTAACCATTAATCTTTAAATTCCCCCTCAATTTTCTCTATCAATGCCGCTACTTTTTTTCTTTGTGCATTAAAAAACCTGTTTCTCTCTTTTATCGATGTTTCGCTAATTAAAGTACTTCGCTGAATTAACCGCCTCAGCCAACTCTCTGTTTCTCCGCAAAAACGCTCATCCGAAGTGCTTAAATGATTAAGCGTGTAAAGCCGCACTAAACAATTAACACTTTTTGCATTTTTAAAAATCAAAAATGTATTCCCTACCTCTGTTTCACTTACATACAATTTATAAGGCATTCCTTTCTGGCCTTTTGCTCCTCTTCCCGCTCTGATTTCCAACGTATTTATCAAATCCGTCACTTGACTGCAAATAATTAAAGGTAACTTTTTATCACTAAAATGCCCTGCCTCTAAATAATAACTCAATAATTTTAAAACAGTGTCCATTGTGCCATCCGCCCAAACCTCTGTTGATGGAACAAGCAGATAATTATTAACTATTTTTTCGTGAATGTTATTTATTACTTCATTATCGCCAAATTCGCTAACAAACGTTTCATAGTTTGACGGATAATTATATACTTTACTCCACGAAAAAAGTTTAAATAAAGCCAACTCTTTATAAGCAAGAATATTAAACTGCGGTATATCTATTGCCGACAATATAATTTCGCCATCAGGCAAGGCTCTAATCCTTTCAACACTATCTAATATCACTTGCAGAAAGTTCAGATAATTCCCCGGTTCTGCTAAATCTAAAGGCGCATAGCGGCATTGAATAAGGTTCGTATCGATTACACCAACAATCGAATCAAGCGAAATATTAAATTGTCTGCAAAGTATAATCGCTTCTTCAAGGCTAACAGGTGTGTTGCCTCGTTTCCTGCGATAAGCAGCATCGTAACTTATACCAAGCAGGTCAGCAACTGCATCAACCGGAGCAAGGTTTTTATGGTGTAATTCTTTTTCTATTAAATCGAAAAGCATTGTTTGATTATCAATATTTTTTTTGGATTTTTCCATAATTTTAAAATTATTTTTTGCAAAGAATCATTTTTTTCAAGCTTTTAAATTATGTTTTTGCAAAAATCACAAAAACCACTATCAAAAACAACTTTTTTGCCTTAAAAAATGATTTTTTGCAAAAACCCAAAAACCGTTTGCAAAAATCAATTTTTAAACCCTATCCCCGCCCCTTACATTTGCAGAAAAAAATAGAAAAATAATAACAATTAAAAATTAATATTAACTTTTAAGATCAAATTTTATGAGAAATTTTAAAAAAAACCTGACAGTTTCGCTCCTCGCAGCGCTCTTGTTGTTTGCTTGCAGCGAAAAAAATCTTCTTATGGAAGATGTAAACTCTAATGTAACGCAGGAAATTCCTGCAAACTCTGACAGCGAAACATTTGTTTCGATAAAAAAGGCTACCGACATAGCCGAAATGTTTTTAAACCGAGAAGTCGGCTTTGCTAAAACACGTGCAACTGTCTCGCTTGCGAAAACCACAGTTGAAACGGTAAGAGATGAAAAAAGCGGTAACGCCCCTGCAATGTATGTTGTTAACTACCCCGAAGGCGGCTGGGTTATTGTTAGCGCAACACGCAATTATTACCCAATCCTTGCCTA
>JAIRVY010000034.1 GCA_031253655.1 Bacteroidales bacterium | reverse complement strand
TTTTATTATTTAGAAAAGATTATTTTTGCAAATTCTTTTTTACTACTTAAATATTATTAAAATAAATGAAAACTCGTTTTTTAATTATTCTTACTTTTTCGACTCTGTTTCTATTTTCGCGTGGGCAAACTAAAAATCACGTTTTTTTTAGTTTGGTTTCAGACGGGTACGAAATAGGATGTCATGGTAGGAATCACATAAAAGTATCGGAAAAGAATCAAGAACAGTACATTGAAACAGAGATAGAACCGGCGCTACTACTTTTATTGGAATATGTATTTACGATTTCATCTTTTGCGTCCCCTTTTGGAGCAAGTACTACATATTTAGATTCGATACTGACAAATTATTTCACTTTATGAAGAGAATAAATATGTTTTATGGTCTTCCTGATTCATTTTCACCGCATTACTTACTTCAATCTATGACCAATACTAACACCAACGATGTAGAGGCTACGGTTGCTCAAATTATGGAATTGATTGATGCCGGTGCAGATTTGGTGCGCGTAGCAGTTCCGGGATTGAAAGAAGTGGAGGCATTGCGCAAAATTTGTAGAGACGTGGCATGCCGTGTCTCTACAATACAAAAGCAAATATTTGTTGTGGCAGATGTGCATTTTTTGCCGGAAGTAGCGGAAAAAACAGCAAGTTTTGTAGAAAAAGTAAGAATAAATCCGGGAAATTTTGCTTCCAAAGATTTTGAAACGATGGCGTTGCGCGCAAAATCTCTTTTTGAGATTTGTAAGAGACACGACACCATTATTCGTGTAGGCGTAAATCAAGGCTCGCTTTGCGACAGAATTATTTCCCGATACGGAAATACAACCGAAGCGTTGGTTGAATCCGCATTGGAATGGCTCAAAATTTCAGAAATGTATGGTTTTCATAAGATAGTTTTCTCAATTAAATCAAGCCATGTAAAAACCACGATGGATGCCAATTTATTGCTTTACAATAAAATGGTTGAAATGAACAAAATATATCCCTTTCATTTGGGCGTAACCGAAGCCGCCAACGAAATGGAAGGGCGTGTAAAATCTGCCATCGGAATTGGAGGTTTGTTACTACATGGAATTGGAAATACTTTTAGGGTTTCACTAACCGAAAATCCAGTAAATGAGATATACTTTTCAAAAATATTAGTTGGTGCCATTCAAGATATTAAACAAAATGTTTATGACAATTTTTCGAATGGTATTTTAAATATTCATTATCCCGAAACTTCAGTAGAAAAATGGTGGGCTGGGGTAGGAGCACTAATTGGAAAATGGTGGCTCAATAATAGCATTAAAGAAATTAATATCATCAACCCACATTTCTCTTTTGAGGAAATTAAAAGATTGCAAGATTGCGTTTTACAAATTTGCAACATTAAAAAAACACGTACGGAAATTATTGCTTGCCCCTCTTGCGGACGAACTCAATATGACATACAAGCGGTTCTAAAAGAAGTAAAGCAGCGTTTTTCTCACTATCCCCATTTAAAAATTGCCGTGATGGGCTGTGTGGTAAATGGTCCGGGTGAAATGGCAGACGCCGATTTTGGCATTGTTGGAAGTGCAAACGATAAAGTTGCAGTTTACAAAGGAAAAGAACGAATTTCCGATTTCGTTTCCGTACAGGAGGCATTGGAAATTTTAAGGAATGAAGGATTGAGGGATTGAAGAAAAAACCATTAACCACTAACCATTAACCATTAATCATTATTTTTGCACCTTAATAAAAATTTCATTTATGATTTCAAACGCCATTTCTATTTTCAAACAATCTGTATGCGATTATCATCAATTTGACTGTGTGGAGCATCCTCTTCAAAACCCTTATTCTACAGGTACTTTCAATGCGCTACTTTACCATAAAAATTGGATTGACGCTGTGCAATGGCATCTCGAAGATATTATCCGCAATCCTGAAATTGACCCTATGGAAGCATTGAAAATTAAGCGAAGAATTGACGTATCCAATCAAGACAGAACCGATATGGTAGAATATTTGGATTCCTATTTTTTAGATATGTATAAAGATGTAAAAACAGATGAGGATACGCCGCTCAATACGGAAACTCCTGCCTGGGCATTCGATAGGCTCTCTATTCTACAACTGAAAATCTATCATATTGAGCAAGAAGTAAAGCGAAGCGATGCCTCAAAAGAGCATATTAAAAAATGTCAGGAAAAATTGGATATACTTCTGCAACAAGAGATAGACTTATCCACCGCCATCGAGCAATTATTGCAGGATTTTGCCGCCGGCAGAAAAAAGATGAAAGTATATAAACAAATGAAGATGTATAACGATCCGAACTTGAATCCCGTATTGTACAAGAAATAGTGATTAGTGATTAATTTTTAAATTCTTAAATCTATAAATAATAATTATGGCAAACACAAACTTTTCATCGAATAAATTTGTAAAATATTTCCGCGAGGTATCCGTAGTGGTGATTGGCGTTGCAATTACATTGTTTGCAAGCTATCGTCTGGGCATTAACAACGAAAAAAGAGATATGACTCTATATCTAAATACCGTTAAAATGGAATTGGAAGAAAACATCAAGATATTAGATACAGCTCGCTTGAAATTACAAATTTCAGTAAATTATTCCCAATATTTGTGGACACACGACAAAGATGCTTTAGATGAAGAT
>JAIRVY010000001.1 GCA_031253655.1 Bacteroidales bacterium | reverse complement strand
TTATGAAAGCGAATAATAAAATAAAAAGATTGTGGGCAAGTTCCCTAATGACAGCATTTTTGCTTGTTGCGTGTTGCGTATTGCATTCTGCATCTTACGCACAAACCTTTAGCGGCGGCAGCGGTACGCAAGCCGACCCCTATAAAATTAGTAAACCCGAAGATTTGGTAGAATTATCTAATTTTACCAACGTAAATAAAGGAGTAGCCACTGTTGGACAATATTTTGTACTAACCAACAATATAAATATGGCTGGCATATCTAATTTTGTTCCAATAGGAATAGAGGAAAATATGAATATTCATTATTTTTGTGGAAACTTTGACGGCAAGCGTTTTGCTATCAAAAATTTAACCATTAAAGACACCGCTGCTTCCACGTTATATATTGCTTTGTTTGGAAAAACAAAAGGAGCAACTATTGCCAACATCATACTTGATAAGGCATCGATTATTTATACAGGGTCGAGCAATCCAACCATTGCTGTTTTTGTGGCAACATCGAATGATTCTTTGTATATGGATAATTGCATCGCTCTAAATTCTAATCTAAAAGGCGGAGATATATCAGGGTTTCTGGGTTCGGCTTCTGCGATGGGATGGGTACGTATTGATAACTGTCACGTTATCAATGCAACAATGGAAGGCTCAAATATTAAAGGTTTTACAGGCAATATTTCAAATTCCAAATCTCATATTAGTAATTCTTCTGTTCGTTATTCCACGCTTACAGGCAGTGGCGGTGTAAGTGGTTTTTTGGGTAATTTTGCTTGGGGGGGAAAAGCCTCTAATTGTTATGTTTCTAATTGTATTCTCACATCAAACGGGAATATAGGAGGTTTCGTTAATTTGCATGGTGCTGGTGAAATAGATAATTGCTATGTACAAGCCGTATTATCAAGAACAAAAGCAGATAACACGACTGCTCGCGGTTTTGCTTGGTCTGTCGGTGCGGTAGGAGCAAATATGTCTATTTCAAATTGTTATGCCGCCTGTGAATTTAAAAGTGTTGATAATAATTTTGATAATGATATTGCTTTTAGTGCAGATGCAGGTCATGGGTCGCTAACGGCAACAAATTGTTATTACAAAACAGATAGCAAACTTGGAGGCGTAAATAAGAGCAATATGGTCGGCAAAAGCGAGGCGGACTTAAAAAATGCAGCAATGGTAGCCTACCCCGGCAGTTTAGATAACAGCCTAAACTACAACCAAAGCAGTAAGACATGGACGCAAGATATAGCACCTATTATAAATAAAGGCTATCCTATTTTAGATTGGCAAACGTCTTTTTCGTATGTAAGCACCTACGACCCTACTGGCTTAACCAACATATCGGCAACACTGCAAGGTTTTGCCTTTACAGACAAAGAAATTATAACCGAGAAAGGTTTCCAATGGAGAGAGAAAGGCGGCAGTTGGACAAAGGTAATTGTAACCGATACAACGGCAACTATTTCATACGTACTTACAGGACTAACCAAAAATAAAATATATGAATATTACGCCTATATGCAAACGGCAACCTTACAACTTGGCGATACAATAGAGTTTAGCACTTTGGGAGAGCATATAATAAGCGGTAAAGTTACGCTTGAAAGCGGAAGTCCGCTTGCGGGTGTAACTATTTCGTGCAGTGGTCAGCCAAATGCAACCACAAATACACAAGGTGAATATTCGTTTATTGTGCCAAGTTTTTCAAATATAACATTAACACCGAGTTTGTCAGGATATTCGTTTGAGCCAAGCGTCAAAAATCTTTCAGACATTGTAACAGACCAACTCTATCAAGATTTTGTTGCAAAGGTTAGCAGTATCGTAGTGGCGGGGTCTGCCCGACCAACAATACAAATTTATCCAAACCCAACCAATGGTCAATTACGAATTACAAATTACAACACAGACCGTCATTCCGAACAAAGTGAGGAATCTGTTACAATTTGTGATGTTGTCGGTCAGGTTATATTCACGTCCCGCTTGTCCGAATTGTCTTCCGAAACAACGATAGACATAAGCCATTTAGCGAATGGATTGTATTTTTTGAAAATAGAAAATAAAATAATAAAAATAATAAAAAATTAAATATTTATAATTTACATGAGTACTAATATATTAAACTTAAGAAACATGAACAAGTTATTAGTTTTTTTCACAGGAATGATGCTGTTTCTATTTATACAGCAAGTGCCCGTACAGGCACAACCGCAAGACCCGTTTGCCCTCCATTATTGGTTAAATCCAATGGGTGTTAATTACACACTATCCGCCCCCTCGACTACGAATGGGGAATGGATAGCCGCCGCTCCAAGAAACGAGCGATTGTCTCCCGTCGGCGTTGTCCCCATCGTGTATGCATCCCGAAAAAACACCGTTGCGGTATTTCGGATGAGCAATGCCGGTTATACGCTATTGCCTAACCCCGATGATGTCAAAGTTTTCGGAGTAAATGCGGGTGGAATATTTAACCAAGAGGTGGATTTTGAAGTCCACTGCGTAGTTCAATCATGCAATCGAGACACCAACTATATTCTATGTGGTGCCATAAGCTTGTCGGAAGACCATAACCCCGTAGGAATGGTCGCCGTTTTGGATACACGATTAGAATTAGTAAACTTGCGGTACTATGAGGCGGTAAAAACTTTTTATTCGGTGTATGCACAGGATGGCTTTTATTTTGTATGCGGACAAATGCAAGATAGCACAGCAATTGTCTTGCGGGATAGTATCCCTTCACGGATTCTACAGAATAACATCACTGCATTCTATACGCGGAATCAACCGAATTGGGCTTTTCACAAAATAGCCGTACGGAAAGCACCCGGTTACCAGCTACCCTGTTCCTTTGAGTTTAGCGTTTCAGGTGCAAGAGAAACTGGAGATAGTCCCCAAATAGGCTGGGCTGTTTTTCAAATGAATTTGGGCTTTTTTACTTTCTCGAATGCCGCCTATTCTTTTACGCCAAATCATGGGCTTAATTCCAGAGTAACTATTGCCAATTATCCATCAAACGCTCCATTATCTACCACTCAAGGTTTGCTGTTGTCCGCATCAGACGGAAATAAAATTTTTACGTATGTGTTTAACGACAATCAGCAGCAGGTAATGAACGGTGCCTTTAGAATACCAAATTGGTACGGCGTATTGACAGATATGGCTCGTGGTGGAAACGAGGTAGCATGGGTAGGAAATAGAGGAACAACACCTACATCACAAAGAGCAGATTACATACGCACAAATATACCTTATCCCTATCCCTCTTCCCCCCCAACTTATGTACCACCTACTGCTCAATACATTATTTTTACTCCGGTCAATCAACCCCCAGCCGCATACTATGCCTTACACAAGGTGCATTATAATGACGGGGATGGAAGATTTCATGCAGGCGGGTATTATAATGGCAGAGACGAAAACGGTAATTGTAACAGAGCCGTTTTTGCTGTTACGCCCGAACAGGTTTGGGAAGATAACCGTTGCACTGAAAGAAAAGAAATAAATTTTGAAAACGAGGCTGTTCGTCAATTAGAGCCTATCGCTGTGGCAAGAGTTTATATTCAAGCAAATATGCTTCCTAAACTCACAAAAACGTATGGATTTTGCACTATGGAATGTGAGAAAAAGTGGGATAGTGATTGTGGAAACATTAAAAAAGATGAAAGGAAGAAATAGTTTAAGCCACAATATTTTCGATGCACATTTTATTAACCCGGCGGGGGCTTAAAACAGTAAAAAATATTTGACAATACATATTATACAATGAAGTACGAAAATATAATTATCGTTTTATTATTGCCTTAATAATAAGATTGCACCTTACTAATCCCCCTCTCTTTTAGAGAGGGGGATTAGTAAGGAGAAGTTTGAAAATTTTAAAATTGTATTATGAATGTACGAAGAATAGTTCTGCCAATATGTTTTTTAGCGTGTGTTTTCTTTGCAAAAGCACAGTCTATTGACACAATTAGTTTTGTATGGGAAGGAATTGCAAGTACGAAGTGGCTTAGTGTGTACGTTACTCCAAATCAAAACTTTACTATTAATTGGGGTAATGGCAGTGTAACTACGCATAGCGTGTCGTCAGGTCTATGGGCAGATTGGTATTTTGCATTTCCCAACTATGCCACCATCCCTGGTAATTATACCGTAACTGTTATAGGCAGCCCAACTTGTACACTTTGGGGGGTTGAGTGTGCCTCTATTATTAACGACAACGCAACTTATATAGATGTGAGCAAGGCTAAGAATTTATACGATGTGAGTTGGAAAAACAGTAATATAAGAAATATTCATGGTGATTACAACCACCGCTTTGTAAATAATGGAAGTATCGCATGCGAATATAATCAACTTCGACTTACGAAAATAGATACTATAAAACCACTTACTTTTGCTCCTCACAATCCAAATGCACTTCCGCAATATTTAGAACTGCGGACAATTACCTGCGATACAATAGATTTTTCATCAGAGGCAGCAATTACCAGCAAGGCTACAGGACTAACAGGAAATACTCTTTTTCAGGTATTTAAAATGGACAGTTCGTTTGTAGTAACTAAGCCAAACTACAATGATTATAGAATAATTTGGACTGGGATAATCAGCGGAAGGAATAGGGCATATCTTCTGCCTACCAATCAGGGCGATTATACAGAAACAGGCGGAGTTTTTCGGTTTTATACCCCCGGCGAATA
>JAIRVY010000116.1 GCA_031253655.1 Bacteroidales bacterium | reverse complement strand
GTTGTCATTCCGAGCGTAGCGAGGAATCCCTTCCCTACCGGTGGTGTCGTTGTCATTCCGAGCGTAGCGAGGAATCCCTTCCCTACCGCCTCAAACTAATTTTTAACCGATTAAACGGTTAATTATTCCTTCTTACATATTTTATTCTATTTTTGCACTCTTATACCGAAAAATTAACCAGAATTAATATTTATGAAAAAAATCTTATACCTCATGAGCGTCCTCTGCTCTCCTATACTCGTGTTTGCCGGCGAAGCAGATATTCAGCTTCCTGATTTTAAAAGTATTAGTTTTTTTTACGGTGCTATTACCGGCTGGTCGCTCTTGCTTTGGGGCTCTATTATTGTGGTTCTCGGTTTGGTGTTCGGCTTGTTTCAGGCGATTAACATCAGAAAATATCCGGTACACAGATCTATGGCAAATATTTCGGCAACGATCTACGAAACGTGCAAAACCTACTTGTTGCAGCAAGGAAAATTTTTGCTGATACTTTTTGTCATCATCGGTACCGCTATAGTTTTTTATTTCGGTTTTTTGAGCGAAAAAGGAGCAGGAGATGTGTTTACAATATTATTATGGACAGTACTCGGCATCGCTGGTTCTTACACTGTAGCCTGGTTCGGAATCAGAATCAATACGTATGCAAATAGCCGAACCTCTTTTGCTTCTTTACAGGGAAAACCCTGGAATGTTGTCTCTATTCCACTTCAATCCGGAATGAGCGTAGGGTTATTGCTCATTACCATAGAACTGATATTGATGCTGGTGATTTTGCTTTTTGTTAACGCGCAAAGCGCCGGTGCCTGCCTCATCGGTTTTGCTATCGGCGAATCGCTGGGTGCCAGTGCGCTCCGTATCGCCGGAGGTATCTTTACTAAAATCGCAGACATCGGTTCCGATCTAATGAAAGTGATTTTCAAAATAGGGGAGGACGACCCAAGAAACCCGGGCGTAATTGCCGACTGTACAGGGGATAACGCAGGCGACAGCGTGGGTCCTACCGCAGATGGATTTGAAACCTACGGTGTAACAGGAGTAGCCCTCATCTCGTTTCTCGTGCTCTGTATGCCATTCCATCCCCAAATTCAAGCACTCCTTATCGCCTGGATTTTTGCCATGAGAATTCTAATGGTTTTTACCTCCGTCTTTTCCTATAAACTAAACCAAATTATCTCTGAAATAAGATATAAAAAAGCAGATATTTTTAACTTTGAAGCCCCATTAACCTCGTTGGTATGGATAACTTCCTTCGTTTCAATTGTTGTTACATACATTATTAGTTATATATTACTTAATAACAGTAGTGAAAAAGCTACTTATAGCCCGGATTTATGGTGGAAATTAGCCACCATTATCAGTTTAGGTACTCTGGCTGCCGCTATTATTCCGGAATTTACCAAGATGTTCACCAGTTCACACTCAAAGCATGTAGCGGAAGTAGTAACCGCATCAAGAGAAGGCGGCGCTTCCTTAAATATTCTTTCCGGAATGGTAGCCGGAAATTTCAGTGCCTTTTGGAAAGGAATTGTAATGGTGGGATTAATGCTGGGAGCATTTGTGGTTTCTTCCGCAGGATTAGATATCTTTGGCGAATATGCCTCCATCTTCGCCTTCGGTCTGGTGGCATTCGGATTTCTGGGAATGGGACCCGTTACCATCGCCGTGGATAGCTATGGACCGGTTACCGACAACGCCCAATCGGTATTTGAACTTTCCCAAATGGAAAAAATTACCGGTATAGATACTGAAATAGAAAAGGAATTTGGTTTTAAACCTGATTTTATAAAAGGAAAATTTTTTTTAGAGGCTAACGACGGCGCCGGAAATACTTTTAAAGCTACCGCAAAACCGGTACTGATTGGGACAGCAGTAGTAGGAGCCACAACTATGATATTTGCAATAATCCTTTTGTTAAAAAATATGGGATTGTTACAACTAAGTTTAACCGATGCTCCCGTAATTTTGGGATTTATTACCGGCGGCGCGGTTATCTACTGGTTTAGCGGTGCCTCAATGCAAGCCGTTACTGCCGGCGCATACCGTGCCGTAGAGTTTATAAAAAGAAATTTGAACCTAGACAAAGAAGAGGCGGATATCAACGACTCGATAACGGTAGTGAAAATTTGTACCCAGTACGCCCAGCAGGGAATGTGGAATATTTTTATAGTAATATTCTCATTAACGTTGGCGTTTGCTTTCTTCGACCCAAACTTCTTTGTGTCCTACCTGATTTCGATTGCTGTGTTTGGATTATTCCAGGCGATGTATATGGCAAATGCCGGCGGTGCGTGGGACAATGCTAAAAAAGTGGTGGAAGTGGATTTGAAAGAGAAAAACACTGAGTTGCACGCCGCCGCCGTGGTTGGAGATACGGTGGGAGACCCCTATAAAGATACTACTTCCGTAGCAATGAATCCCATTATTAAATTCTCTACCCTTTTTGGATTATTGGCGGTTGAGATTGCCATACATATCAAACTAACGGCAAAAGAAGAACAAACCTTTGATTATACCCCCTTTATAGGTACATTCTTCTTTATCGTGGGACTCATTTTTGTGTACCGCTCTTTCTATTGTATGAGAATAAAAAAATGAAAAAAATGAAAAAAACGAAAAAAAAATGAAAAAAAAATCAATATGAAGTTCATATTAAAAAATATTTATCTTTGCGAGCCGATGAATAGTATATAAAACCATATCTATAACATTGAAAATGAGCAAAAATAAACCCTCCTCAGACAAGGGGTAAATGTCTGAATATTTGATTATTAATGAACCTATAAGAAATTATAAACATAACAAAAAATAGTAACAATTAAATTTTTAAGCAATGAAAAAATTTACGATTTTTCTTCTAACATTCCTACTTTTTGTAGGATTTAATCAATTAAATGCTCAAGAGTATGGCGATGATGGCGGTCCACAGAGGGCAGCAGACCTGATATCTCCTATGTTCCAGTCGGGATTGAGATGTACGAATGATGCAAGTATTGTGCTTCGTGCAGTTTTTACAGTTACCGCAAGTACAGGAAGTTACAATTTGCTCTCCTCTCCTCTGATCTACTTGTCAGACGATGGAATAACTTTCGACCCTCCCATCATTCCCGATTTTGCAACCCCTGATAATGCCTACTTCTATAGCGACATTACAGTAATGAAAGGACAAACAAAATACTTGTATGCAACAATCGTTGAGTTTATGGGTGGTACAAGTTATGTAACTCTTACCTCTATTGTTGCAACTCTTACCGTTGTAGATCCGCCAACAGTTACAATTTCTCCGGATCCACTCGTAGGCGTTATGTGTGAAGGCGGAAGCGTAGAATTGAACGGCAAAGTTGCGTGGACAATTTCAGAGGCAGAGTTTACAAATATTACATACTCGTGGTTACTCGACGGAGCCGTGAAAGAAACAGGAATGTATTCCAATTATAACAACCCTCCCCCTCCACACCCTATAGGAGATATTAAAACATATAATTTTGAAGATCTTGCTGTAGGACAACGCGAATTTACCTTTGGTGTGGTTGTAACAGATAGTTTGGGAAGATATTCTGTTGGTAGAAGCTGCGATGTGGATACTACCATATCTATTATCGTAGTTAATCAACCCGAAGTTACACTCGAACAACCACCACTAACACCTCCTATCTGTGAAAATGCTGACGAATTAACGTTAATTGCAACTAATGATGCCCCTTTTACTCAAGTTCTTGATGATTTCAATGGTGTCGGAATTTTTGACGCTGTTTATTCATTATATATTGACGATAGCACTACACCTTTTGAAGAACATACTTTCAGTGTTTTAGCTGGGAACGCAATTCCACAATATACCTTTACGGTTCCTGTGAAAGGATTTTTAGAGCCTTGCGAACATACTTTTAAAGTTACACTTGCAATTATAAATACAGATATAAGTGCCAATTTAGATGCGTTTTGTTTAGGAGAAGGTGAACTTGAAATAATAATTTGGCAACTCCCTTTGATAACACTCAACAAAGATACAGTTGAGGTTTGTTCAGGAGAACCTATCGCTATTATAGCCACTGCCTCAAATGAAGAATGTGGTTCAGACGAATTTTGGCACCCATTTAATTGGATTCCATTAACTATTGGAGGAGAATTAGGTACTGTAACACCAAACCCGGTTCCAGATGATTTATTAACCACAACCACCTCTACTTATAATAATATGATAGAACCTTCCTACCATACTACCGTAAGCGAATTTATTTATGTTACGGTGGTTGACGGTAATGGTTGTGTTTCTCTTCTCGATTCAGCATTAATTATCGTTCACCCACTCCCTGAGTTGGTAGCGGTATTTGATGAGGATGTTTGCTTAAACGACGACCCGTTTCTTTTAGGACCCGGCTACCCCATCGATGATATGGGAGTTCAAATTCCAGTTTGTGCAACATGTATTGAAGTATATGCCGGTCCCGGTGTTGAAGCCATGACAAACGATGACGATGAAATTATTGGTTATATATTCGATCCCGCCAAAGCAGGAGTAGGTATTCATGAAATAACTTATACTTTTACCGATGAGTTCGGATGTACAAATAGTGAAACTTTCGATATTGAGGTTCGCGACCTTCCCGAAGCAACCTTTGAATACCTTGGCGCCCCTGAAGAATTTTGTGCAGTAGGAACCTACTTACCAACCATTACTATAATTTCTAATGATGCTATGCTTACTAATCAACGATTTGATATCATCCCCGATGATA
>JAIRVY010000079.1 GCA_031253655.1 Bacteroidales bacterium | reverse complement strand
TCATTGTTTTAGGGGGAGGGTAGGTTTTTGAAAGCTGAAAAATATTTTTTTAATCAACTAATTATCAAAAGTATATAAAATAAAAATAACAAAAATTTATTTTAGTCGTTTACTAGTGTAAAGAAATATATATTACTTTTTTTCATACCTTTGCGCTCCAAAATATTAATCTTGTAAGGTATGTAAATTGCAATTATTGGAATAGGATGTGAGGGCTTGCTATCGGCTACTTGTTCGGCGGAAGTGGAGCATAACTTGATATGGTTAGATGTTGATAAAAATAATAAAGTTAAATTAAAGTATGGCAAAAGATTTTACAACAAAAGAAGAAGACTACTCTAAGTGGTATAACGACATCGTGAAAAAAGCAGATATGGCGGAGAATTCTGCCGTACGCGGTTGTATGGTAATTAAACCCTACGGGTACGCTATCTGGGAAAATATGCGCGATACCCTCGACAAGATGTTTAAAGAAACAGGACACGTTAACGCTTATTTTCCTATCTTTATCCCTAAATCGTTTTTTTGCAGGGAAGCTGACCACGTAGAAGGTTTTGCCAAAGAGTGTGCCGTAATTACCCACTACCGACTTAAGAACGACTCCAACGGCGAACTTATAGTTGACCCTGAAGCTAAATTGGAAGAAGAGTTGATAGTGCGTCCCACCTCTGAAACAATTATTTGGGATACTTACAAAAACTGGATTCAGTCGTACCGTGATTTGCCGATTTTAGTGAACCAGTGGGCTAACGTGGTTCGCTGGGAGATGCGTACCCGCCTCTTTTTACGTACAGCCGAATTTTTGTGGCAGGAAGGACACACCGCACACGCCTCCCGTGAAGAAGCCGTTGTTGAAGCAGAAAAAATGTTGGACGTGTATGCCGAATTTGCAGAGAAGTTTATGGCAATGCCGGTGTTGAAAGGAATAAAATCGCCTAATGAAAGATTTGCAGGCGCCGAAGAAACATATTGTATTGAAGCACTGATGCAAGATGGAAAAGCCTTACAAGCAGGCACTTCACATTTTTTAGGACAAAATTTCGCCAAAGCATTCGATGTAAAATTTCTTAATAAGGAAAACATACTGGACTATGTTTGGGCTACCTCGTGGGGCGTATCCACACGATTAATCGGTGCGCTCATAATGTCGCATTCCGACAACAACGGATTGGTTTTACCTCCGAAATTGGCTCCTTTGCAAGTGGTAATCATTCCCATATATAAAACAGAAGAGCAACTACAGGCAATCAAAGAGAAAGTAGAAGAGATTAGAAAAACCTTAGTAGCTAAAAATATCTCCATTAAATTTGATGATGACGACTCCAAACGTTCCGGTTGGAAGTTCAACGAGTATGAATTAAAAGGGGTTCCGGTTCGTATTGCCATTGGTCCGCGCGATTTGGAAAACAATCAGGTAGAGATTGCCCGCCGCGATACGTTAGAAAAACACACCGCCTCTTTCGATGGTTTAACAGAACATATTGAAGCATTGTTGGAAAATATCCAACAAAATATTTTCAATAAAGCGTTGAAATTCAGAGAAGAAAATACTTATCATGCCGATTCTTGGGATGAATTTGTTGATATTTTAGACAACAAAGGCGGCTTTGTGATGGCACACTGGGACGGCACTTCCGAAACCGAAGAGATTATTAAAGAAAAAACAAAAGCAACTATCCGTGTAATTCCGTTTGGAAATGAAAAAGAGGCAGGAAAATGTATCTTTACCGGAAAACCATCCTCGCAACGGGTAGTGTTTGCTAGAGCATACTAATAAGAATGTAAGAACGTAAGAGAGGGTAAATAACCTCATCTTCACCTCATTTAACAACCAGACAACCTCAGTAGGAGTAAATTAACAGAGCGAATAAAAACCTAATCCACTCATTAAATGTTAAATAAATTAATTTCGTGGTTTATTATTGTTCTAATAAGGCTATATCAATTCACATTGTCTCCTTTTTTAGGCAGGCAATGTCGTTTTATACCCACTTGCTCTCACTATGGTATTGAGGCACTTCAAAAACACGGCGCAATGAAAGGAAGTTGGCTTACCCTAAAACGGATTTTACGTTGTAACCCCTGGGGAGGAAGCGGCTACGACCCGGTGCCGTAGTAGAAAACAGAAGCCGCAATTACTTTAACTTAATAATATGCTCTGCAAGAGTTTGAAATGCAATGGCCATCCGAAGTCTTATCGTAGGTGATGCACCCCCTCTTACGGTATCAATGTTCAGTGTGCAAACCACATTGCCTGTTCGACTATCTATAATGTTGGCGATTCCGCTAATGGCTACCCCGCCGGCAGTGGATGGAGCATGAGGAATAAAAGCGCCGGCATCGTTACCCATATCTAACTCCTTCACATAGACAACAATCTTATAATCAACATCTTTCGAATTTGATACAATTTGCATCTTTTTCTTGTTAAGATAGTTGAAACGGGCAGTAAAATAGTTTTCAACAAGGGCTTGTGCGTCCGAAATTTCTCTTAATGTTGCATCTCTTACGCTCTTCAGATGTTCTTTAAGCGGTTTTGCACCCACTTTTGCAGCAGATAAATCAATTTCCAAAAGTGCTATTGAACTTTGTTTCAAAACCGCCGGATTTCCCGATTTTACTGTTACGGGTTTGCCTGCAAACAGGCTTAGAGTTGCAGTAAAGCAAAATAAACTAATAAATAATACTAATGATTTTTCCATAACTTATTGTTTTAAAGTCTGTTTCTTTACAGATCGTTTGAAATTATTATTTTTGCAAAATTAGAAAAATATGATAATAAAAAAAATATATTTTCGCGCCCCTATTTTATAGATATACAAATTATTATAAACCAAAAAGAAAGGAGACAAACATCGCAACGCAAAAATTTCAACCTTATGTTCGGAGAGGTGGTCCACAGAAAAGAGAGGCCGCTCATAAAATTAATGAGCATATCACTTCGCCTATGGTGCGCGTGGTGGGAGATAATTTAGAGCCTCAAATTTTATCACTTCGTGAAGCGCTTTATTTAGCAGACCGTTATGAATTGGACTTAGTAGAGATATCTCCGCAGGCAAACCCACCCGTTTGTAAAGTAATGGATTACCAGAAATTCATTTATGAACAAAAGAAAAAACAAAAAGAGATTAAAGCAAAATCTGCTAAAATTGTTGTAAAAGAGATTCGGTTAGGACCGCATACCGATGACCATGACTTTGAATTTAAAGTTAATCATGCTGTTAAGTTTTTGAAAGAGGGTTGTAAGGTTAAAGTAGATGTTTTCTTTAAAGGAAGAATGATTGTTTATAAAGACCAGGGTGAGCTCATTTTGCTGAAATTTGCACAAGCTGTGGAAGAATTTGGAAAACCCGAACAACTTCCCAAACTTGAAGGAAAAAGGATGATTATGATTTTAAATCCGAAAAAATAATTAAGAATTAAAAATTAAGAAATATAACATATTAACCATTATCCATTAACCATTAACCATTAAAATTGCATAACACACTATATTATTCACCATTAAAATTACTAAAAATGCCAAAAATGAAATCGAAATCCGCCGCCAAAAAGAGATTTACTCTCACCGGCACCGGTAAAGTAAAAAGACACCATGCCTATCACAGTCACATTCTTACGAAAAAGTCAACGAAGAGAAAACGTAACCTGACTTACAGTGCTATCGCCGATAAGAGCATGGAAAGTACCATCAAAAAAATGTTGGGACTATAGTTAAAATAAATTATTAATTTACCATCAGCACATTAAGAGTTTGATAAACAAAACGCTGACGTAAAAAAAGAAAGGAGAATTTATGCCAAGATCAGTAAACAATGTTGCTTCAAGAGCACGTAGAAAAAAGATTTTGAACCGTACCAAAGGGTACTTCTTACGCCGCAAAAACGTATGGACCGTTGCCAAGAACACTTGGGAAAAAGGACAACAATACGCATATCGCGATCGTAAAAACAAAAAAAGAGCCTTTAGAAGTTTGTGGATTACTCGTATTAATGCGGGCGTTAGAGAGCACGGCTTATCGTATTCCGTATTTATGGGTACGCTTGCAAAGAAGGGCATTGAATTAAATCGCAAAGCCCTCGCCGACCTCGCAATGAACAATCCCGAGGCATTTAAAGCCATTGTTGAACTTATTAAAAAGTAATCAATAAATCAGTTAGTAAAGTGTGTATGCAATAAAAACAAGGGGTCGAAAATTTTCGACCCCTTGTTTTTTATGGTATGATAATTTTTTGATTTTCAATTCCGTTTTGCATTACAATCTTCACAAAAACCATCGTTGTGCTACTGAGGTTTGTTTGTATTTGCACGTTTTCAACACTATTAATTATATATTCCGAAATGAGTTTTCCGGTAATATCAAACAGTTGAATATTTTCAATATATCTGTTTTCCGTATTGATGATGTTTAACAATTTACCGGAAGCAAACACCGTTATTTCTTTGGTAAAATTTTCAATCTTAAATGGTTTAGTTGTAAAGGTGTTTTGCGTAGCCCAACTGCTGAATTGATTTCCTGCACAATTTGCACGCACGGTCCAAACATAGACAGTATTTGGAGTAAGTTCCTCTAATAGATGTGTTTTCGTTTCAAGCACATATACATTAATCCAAGAAGTTGTAGTCGCATCTCGATAGCGAAGTTCCCAGCCCAAATTATCTTCATTTCCCTCTTTCCAAGATAACAAGACACTTATTGGAGTAATATGTTCAACAATCAACTCAACAGGGTAGGCACAAGGTGGAAATTCGGGTCCGGTGGTAAAAATCGAGGATGCCCAATTGCTAAAGAGTTCGGGCGAGCATTTCGTCCTTACTTGTATTTCGATTTTAGTCTCAAATGGGAGTTCTGTTAACAGATATGGATTTTCAGATATTTCAACAGGTTCTGTCCATTCGCCTGCACTTCCCTCGATAATACGATAGCGAATTTCCCACAAATCAGCATCTTCATCGTACGAATTCCAAGAAATTTCTGCCTTTCCCCCAATCAATGAATTTGGATTTACCGCCAAATTATAAACGCCTTCACACTCTCCAATATCTACCTTTTCAATGTGAATATCGGTAAAATAAGTTCTTGCTTTAAATAAAAGATTCCATTTCAAGCGCACCTTTGCTTTCTGACCGTTGAAATTATCAAATTCTGGAGTCAAGTACTCTACATAACTGCTAATATTATTAGGGGCGCCGGCAAAATCAGGTGCATTATTTTTATTTACTGTGTGCACAGTAACGTAGTTAACATCGTCTGTGCTGAGTTGGATATCAAAAAAACTACCTTCTATCCAATCTTCTGCCGTAATAGGATTATAGAAGGGTCCAAAGGTAGAAACATTCATATAAAATTTAAAATGCAGTTGACTTCTACCATTTTCCAATAAAATCCATTGCGTTGTTAAAGTAGAAACGGCAGGGTTAGAAGGGATGCCGTTCAGTTCATCGGTTTGTAGATAAGCCCCCCATGATGTTTCTTGCATAAAGATGCTGTAGGTTCCACCCACGTTCCATCCAAAAGGCGGTTCACTCAATATACATAAAGCGTAGTCTGAAACAAACGGCACTTTTCCCCAAGTTAGAAAATCGGCAGTTAGATAGTTGGCAGAATAAATTCCGGTACTATTTTTACTCCATGCTTGAAAATGATAAATTACGTTATCCGTTAAATCTGAGATAACAATATTATTTGAAGTACCGCCAATATACACCACTGTTCCTCCACCGGCTATTTCATCGCCAATTTGATAATTCCCCGTCGGGGTGCCGAAAGTACCACCTTCAATAATTTGGTTCCAGGCGTTTTTCTTTGGAACATCGGTAATCGCAATAAGAATATTATCGTTACCGGTATTTGCCATAACAGATAATTTAGCGGTGTGATAATCGTTCTCCAAAATCTGTAAAGAGGCGGGAGGCTGTTGTGCACAAAGAGTGAAAGGGACAAGGAAAACGGCGAGAAGAAGAGAATGTGCTAATTTGCTAATGCGCGAATGTGAAAATGTGAAGTTTGTATTTTTTTTCATTTTATAAAGAATTTAATTGATAATTATTTTTAATGATTTTATTCCATTTCCCAAATTTAAAGTAGCCAGGTAAATTCCTTTTGACAGGCTATTTTTAGGAGAGTTCCAAGAAATAACATTATCTCCGTTGTGTAAACTTCCTAAAAAAACAGTTTCCATTTTTTGTCCCATCATTGAATATATAATGAGTTCTGCATTACATGACTTTTCTGCATTTATATGAAATTCTGCATATCCGTTTATTACAGTGGGAAAAACTGCGAAAGAGGTTTCAAGAGGGTTAAACAATTTTATATTTATTCCGTTATCTCCCAAAGTTCCATCCACATTTATCCGTTGTAAATATATTTTTCTACTACCATTGGGATCTCCTTCAATTTTTCGCTCATCGCCCCATGCGGCTACCCAAAAATTTTCATCCACTACAGGTGTTAGATTCAAATCACCTTTATAACCTACGGCAGTTGAAAATTTAATAATTTTATCATCCCATACATATTCGCCTTTACTGTTGAGAAGCATAATATTATTGATATCCCAACCGTAGAAGTACTGCGGGTCCCACGTACAAGACGTGAAAGCAATCGCCACGTTATCCCTTCCGTTACCTTGAATGGCATAAAACCCAATACTGTGATTTTCAGTCAGGGGGGAAACTTCTAATCCATTAGAATTCCACATCAATTCACCCGTAGGGATTTTTATTTTTTGGGCAGTCATTTGTTGCCAGGATTGTCCACTGGATGTTTCTCTCCAAGCCACATACAAAGCGTTTTCAAGTTTATTGAAATACATGGCGGGCGCAAAACCTCTCAAATAGTCGTTATACCCAACTCTTTCTCCGCCTTCTCCCGATGCAAAACCAAATTTTCCGTCAGTGGTAATATGCGCTACATAAGTAGATTCTTTCAGGTCATTATTTCTGTCGTCATACCAACCCACAAATGCCCCTCCCATCTGGTCGGAAATTACTTTTATGATAACCCAAAGCGGCGGGATTGTGTAGCCGCCACGGTATATTACCAAGTCTTCCGCCCAAACGCTGGAGGCGTCAAAATCAATTTTACGCGCAGTGAGATGTCTGCCGCCGCCTCTTGAGAAAATTAATATCACCTGATTATTTCCGGCGCTTACCAGGTAGGGATATTCGTAATCGAAAGAACTGCTGTACAAACGTGCCTCTTCATCTTTCCACAGCAACTCTCCTGTTTGTGAAATTCTCTGCATTTGAATGTACGAACGTTCATCCCATTCGGTTATCCCCCAAGCACAAACGTAACTTCCGTCTTCAATCTGGCTAATTTTCATATTATGCACCAGATAGAATGAGTTTCCGCGGGCAAGGTCAATACCATCTTCCCCCCATAGCATCTCCCCGGTTGGAGAAACTTTATAGAGAGAATAACCGAGGTCAAGGCCGATAGAATTTCTACAATCCGGTACCGCAATAATTGCGTTTCCGTCTCTATCCACGAATAGCAAGTCGCTTACCATAGTAAAAGAAATCGTATTTTTATGACTTATCAACTTTCCTTCTTCCGGGAACAACATGATGCCATTCTTATCCACTATCTGAAGAAAAGTGGCGATATTTCCTTCCAAAGGGCGGCTAAAAGCAATAAAAGAAGTGCCGTTTTTCGCCATTTTAATCTCGTTATCATAGATGCCGGCTTTTAAGGGTGTAATCCGATTATTTTCTAGAGGATTGTCGCTCCATTGAGCGAAAGCAAATAAACTGCCTGCTGTAATTAATAGGGTTAGTAAAGTTTTTTTCATTTTTATAAAATTTTCTGCAAAGAAACATTAAATATCTTGAATAATACACAGACGGCAAAAAAAGGTTAAGTTTTTTTTTGAGGCGCTATGAAAAAGATTCCTCGTTCCGCTAATGCTGCGTTAGAAATGACGACGCATATTCGCGTTATGTGGGGAGCGGAAAAAGCGGCGAATAGTGCAGCGGGACAATGAAACAGAGAATTGAACGTTGAAATAAAAATATAAACCGTCCGAAAGGACATTAAAATTTTAGATATGACAAGTGAAAGCACAATTTTGTTCTCAAACAATGAGGAAGTTAAGACTGCGATTATAGCCTTGGAAACACAAGCTTTAGAACTGTGGAATAATGGAAACCCTGATGGCTTCAAAGATTTATCTTCTGATGATGTTGTTTATTTCGACCCCGAGCAAAAACTTGAAGGTAAAAAAGCATTGGAAAATTATTATAACAGTATCAGAGGAATGGTTAAAGTTGACTCTTACCAAATAATAAAACCTGTTGTACAGTTATTATCAGAGGTTGCTGTCTTGACATATAACCTTGATTCTCACAGTGGTGGAATGATATTCAAATGGAACTGCACAGAGGTTTACAGGTTAGACACGTCAAATCAGTGGAAAATTATGCATACTCATTGGTCTTTTGTTCAGCCTAATAAATAGACAGACAAATATGAAATCCAAAAAAACATTATGTCGCGATTTGGTAATAAAAGAACTTATCGAAAAATACGGCGAACTGACACTTGCTGAAAGCAGCAATAATTTTACCGACCTTGTACGCTCGATAGTGGCACAGCAACTTTCGGGTAAAGCAGCAAACACTATTTGGAAGAGGGTTGAAACGCTTTTGAATGGAGAGATAACTGCCGATAAATTTTTGTCTGTTTCCGATGATTTGATACGACAAACAGGTGTTTCATCAAATAAGACAAGGTATATCAAAAATATCGCGCAGGCGGTCTTTGACCAATCCCTAGACCTTAAGAATTTACGAAATTATGACAACGAGGAAATCATACGGCAATTGACTATGATAAAAGGTGTGGGACAATGGACGGCAGAAATGTTTCTCATATTTAGTTTGGCAAGAGAAGATGTGTTTTCTTTCGGAGACGGCGGATTAAACAGCGCCATTAACAAACTTTACGGCAGTGGTGTCGTTTTAACAAAAGATGAAATAAAAACAATTACAGAAAAGTGGAAACCCTATCGTAGTATTGCGAGTTTATACCTTTGGCAAAGTTTAGATAATAAATAAAGTAATTTGACAGACAGAAAAAATACCACTACGTTATGTACAAGCTGGGGACATGCGTTTCGTGTTTTGAATATTTCTCCTATATTTCCGGGTGATTAGCTCCGTTTTTGTAGAAAAATGTGTTCGCGTTTCGCGTGAATTTTCTCCATCGTCTTTGGAAAAATGAGTATCGTTTTGTCGGATGATTTTTTAAGTTTCGTTTGACAAGAGAAACCAGAAATGAACGGAATT
>JAIRVY010000005.1 GCA_031253655.1 Bacteroidales bacterium | reverse complement strand
AAAAGGTGAAAGTCTTAGAAAAAAATAATACTTTTGCCGCACGTTCATTGAAATATTACCTCACAAAAAGTGGGGGGGTATCACCGGAATCGCTGGGGGGATATGAACGGAATTTGCAGTACCGTAAATAATTGCATTAGAGATAAACTTTTCCAAATCATTGGTTGCCTTATAATATCTTAAGTAAAAATATTCTTTTCTTTCGGGCATAAAGAGTAGTGGGATTTTTTCATTTTCAGCAACAACCTCTTCTAAAAGCTTTTCATTTCCGTCTTTTATTGCCTCAAGCAATGAATTTTCAATTGCCGATAACATAAATACCACACTTATTGAACCTAATTTAGTAAACTTTGCTCTATTATCTTGTAAATTTGAGTATGCCAAAGAATGAATTTTTATATTATCTTTTTCTCTGAAATATATATCTATTATTGATTTAGATGCACGTTGTTCAACGGGTAGCAAAGCTAAATATTCATCAAAAAGCACTGTATTGGACTTTCCCAATAAGGCTTGTTTTTCCATATACAATCTCAAAAAAGCAGTATCTGTTTTCATCCATGCATATTCATTATCCCAATCAATAATGGATCTTGGATTATCTAATTCATTTTCCACGTTAGTTGCCAATGCCAAAAACTCATCTTGTGACATACTTCCTTTTGCTTTTAAAATGAGTTCTCCTGTTTTATCAAGAAAAAGATAAGTTGGATATGACTGGATGTCATAATCCTTAACTATATTAATTCCATCTTCCTTTTCTGCATCAATCTTAACACAGATAAATTTTGAATTATACACTTCGCCCACTTCTGCAAGCGAAAAAACTTGGGTATTCATTACTTTGCAAGGTCTGCACCAAGTAGTATAGATATCCACAAAAATTGGTTTTTGGTTTTGAGTTGCTTTTTCAAGTACTTCATTCCAATTTGATTGTTCAAATTCAATGCCTTGTGAATAGCAAATCAAAAAGGTAGAAAAAAATATTATCAATAGTAAATTCTGTTTCATAGAGTTATTTTTTCGAATAACTAATTAGGTGCAAAAATAGTTTTTTTATTTATTCAAAATATATTGAGTGTTGGTTACTTTTATTGTAAATTTGACATTTTAAGAATTAAAATAAATAAAAAAAATGGGCTACTTCCAAAAAGGGTTCGCCCATAATAATGAGTTGTTGTGTATTAATATATGGGAATATTTGCATTATCAAATGATTACAATTGGCTTTAAGTCTTATTGTAAATAGAATGCGTATAGTTTTGTTCGTGATTTTATAGTTCCGAATTGTTTTGACTATCTTTTGTTACAGACTTTTTCGCTTTCGTATAACGAAACTTTTATCGGTGGAAAGAATAAAAACAGGCATAATGATAAAAAAGTTGATAATGCACAAGGTAGGAGCGCAAAAGATAAAACGCCACTCAGTGTGATGAGTTTTGTAACTCTTAACCTCGTAAAAAAAATCCGTAATATTGTCTTTAACATTTCTGATAACATAATTGACTTCCGGCTGGATATAAAAACGGGAGAGCGATAATCTGAAAAACAATCCAAACTCAGCGCCGGGTAAAAAATGGGTTTGATAAATGGAACCTACTCTTTCAGATGAAACATTTAAAGATATTTTTGGGCCAAAGGTAAAGGGCTCATTCTTGACATAACTATTCGTCGGTTTATCTTGATGAGCATTGATAGTACCCATAGAAAAAATGCTCAAAACGAGTATCATAAAAATGGGTTTAGTTTTTGAAATAGTTTTCATATTTATCAATATTTTTGTTAACAGCGAGATAGAAAAGTATTTGTTTTACTATTTACAACATATTTAACGCTATTTTTGCAAAAAAATTGAATAGATGATACAAAAACTGTTTTCTACGGCTTATTTTCCTCCCGTTGATTATATGCAAGAAATGAAAAATGCCGATGCTGTTTTTATAGAAATGCACGAGCATTATCAAAAACAAACCTACCGGAACCGAACCACCATATTAACCGGTAATGGCTTGTATGACTTAATTATACCGATTGAAAAACCTTCAAGCAATTTGATAAAGGAGATTCGGATTGACCACAGCGTACCCTGGCAACGCAACCATTGGAGAACCATAGAATCGGCGTATAGTAAAGGTCCGTATTTTTTATTTTTAAGAGATTTTTTTGAGCCGTTTTTTAACAAAAAATATGTTTTTTTGTTTGATTTTGATATGGAAATTCTGCTTATGCTACGGCAATTGTTTTCCATTACCAATTCTATTTCATTTACTTCCGATTTTGAAAAAAAAGTAGAAAAAACTGCGGATTTTCGCGATCAATTTCTGCCAAAAAACCGAATTTTTCGTCCGAAACAAATGGATTATTTACAAATTTTTTCCGATCGGTATCCGTTTGAGCCCAATATTTCCTGCATAGATTACTTATTTACAACGGGATGTGTTTTTTTATAAAAAAATAAAAAAAAATGCTAAACCCTCTTGACAAACGCCTTTTGAAAGTGTATATTTGCACCCTCAAAAAATTTGCTTGATGAAACTATCCCAATTCAAATATTTTCTACCTCAGGAACTAATTGCTTTGCATCCTGCACCCGAGAGGGATATGTCTCGGTTAATGGTACTAAACCGCAAAACACGCACTATAGAACATCGTTTTTTTAGGGATATTTTGGAGTACTTTGAAGACGGCGATGTTTTTGTGGTGAACAACACTCGCGTGTTTCCTGCGTTACTCTTTGGGGAAAAAGAGAAAACAGGTGCCCAAATCCGTGTTTTTTTGCTTAGAGAATTGGATGCCCATAGCCGCTTGTGGGATGTTTTGGTTGACCCTGCAAGAAAAATAAGAATCGGAAATAAACTCTATTTCGGTGAAGATAGCAGCTTGGTAGCCGAAGTCATTGATAATACTACCTCAAGAGGACGAACACTACGTTTCTTATTTGAAGGAACTTATGAACAATTTCGCGCCAAATTGACTGAATTGGGAAATACTCCGCTTCCGGATAGTATTTTGCGGTTCAGAGATATTGAACCGGATGACGAAGCAAGCTACCAAACTCTTTTTGCCACCGAAGAGGGCGCCGTTTCTGTGCCAACTTCTGGATTGCACTTTAGCCGGGAGCTGATAAAAAGATTCGAATTAAAAGGTATTGATATTGCGCCTGTTACGCTTCATTCCGGATTGAGCAGTTTTCGCGAAATTGACGTGGAAGACCTTACCAAGCATAAATCCGACTCCGAGCAAATGATGATTACTGAGAGCTCCGCAAATAAAATAAATAGTGCCAAAGAGAACGAAAAAAAGGTGTGCGTTGTAGGTACTAATACCGCAAAAGCCATAGAATCGTCTATTTATCAAGATGGCAGAATTAAACCCCATTATGGCTGGACAAGCAAGTTTATTTTCCCTCCCCATCGCTTTTTATCCTCAAATGCTATGGTTGCTAATTTTTACTCCGCCGAAAGCCCAATGTTAATGGTTGCAGCCGCATTCGGAGGATATGAGTTCGTGATGAAAGCCTATAAAGAAGCAATTGCCGAAAAATACCGCTTCCTTACCTACGGAGACGCTATGTTGATTATTTAGTCTCATTTATTTATGTCTATGCATAAACCGCTCATTATTTCAGGGGTAACCTACTTTGCCTCAGATTTCCATTTTGGCGCACCCAATAATGAAATGAGCGAAAAAAGAGAAAAATTAGTGATTGATTGGTTGGAACATATCAAAAAAGATGCTAAGTATCTGTTCCTCCTCGGTGATACCTTCGATTTCTGGTTTGAATACAAAGGAGAACCACCCCAACATTTTACACATTTTCTGGATAAGATTGCAGAATTAAGAAAAATTGGCGTGGAAATCTTTTTTTTTACCGGTAATCACGATATGTGGATCAAAAATTACCTGACAGATAAATTTGGCATCCGGATTTTCAAAAAAAAACAAGAGTTTATTATTAACAACAAAAAATTTCTGGTGGCACACGGAGACGGATTGGGAAAAGGAGAGATTGGCTACAAATGCCTAAAATATTTTCTGAATTGTAAAATCAATCGATGGTTGTTTGGGCTTATCCCACCGAAAACCGGGTATGCCATCGCTTACTTTTTTTCCAGAAACAGCAGGGCAATGCAACCCGAACATAGAGAAAAATTTCTGGGAAACGATAAAGAACGGTTGGTGCAATTTTGTTTCAAATATCTTGAAAATCACGAAATTGATTATTTTATCTTCGGACACAGACATCTGCCTTTGGAAATCCCTGTGCAAAAATCAATCTATCTTAATACAGGCGACTGGCTAAATCATAATACTTATATTCACTATAAGACAACACCCATATTAGTACAATTTTCCTAACCCCTAAACTCCATTAACTCCTAAATTAATTTTCGCCCCTATAATCCAAAAATTTTGTTTATTTGCGCACTTTTAGTTCGAGATTATGAAAAACCCAAAATTAGCTTCGCGTTACGCCGGTGCCCTGTACGATTTTGCTGTTGAAACCGGAAACGTAGATAATGCGTATCACGATATCCTGCACATAAAAGAACTCATAGCCTCACATCATGAATTGAAAACCATACTGGAAAGTCCTATAGTTACTTATGATAAAAAATTGGCAATTATCCGAAAAGTTTTCCAGCACCATTTTTGCGAAATTGTATTTGATTTTCTTACGTTAATTGTTAAAAAAAGAAGAACCCCGCAATTGTTAATGATTTGCGAACAGTTTGTCAAAATCTATTATCTCAATCATCAAATCAAGGAAGCCTATATCACTACTGCACAGCCACTCTCAGAAAAAACTGCACAGCTTATTAAATCTGTTTTAGAATACGATTATCCATTTACTTTTATAATGCACTTTACGGTTGACCCCACTATTATCGGTGGAATCATCATCAAAATTGAAGATTTGTATTTCGATGCCGCTATCAAAACTAAAATTAACAAACTAAAAAGAGAATTTTCACAAAATGTCTATGCCACAGGATTTTAATCAACTAAGAAATAAAAATTAAGAGATAAGTAGCAAAAATTATTCATTATGTTGCAAACACTACTGCTGGAAAGATAGATATCATTATGAAATCAAGAAGATAAAAATATAAATAATACTAAGGGTGCCTTTTGGAAATAAGGGTTCAATGTATTGAACCTTTAAATCTTTGAATCTTTGAACTTTTGAATCTTTGAACCTAACCAATTACAATTCTATCATCAATTCAATTCCACCCCATATTAAATTGGTGGTGGTATCGAAAATGCGCCCAATGGAGCAAATATTGGAATTGTATAATGCAGGACACAGGGCATTTGGAGAAAACAGACCCCAGGAATTGAAAGAAAAATATGAAATACTCCCCAAAGATATAGAGTGGCATTTTATCGGTCATCTGCAAACCAATAAAATTAAATATATCGCACCATATATTTCCTTGATTCAAAGCATTGACAAATTATCTCTGCTCTGTGATGTGAACTACCATGCTGTGAAACATAACCGGATAATTTCCTGTTTACTCCAGTTTCACATCGCACAGGAGGATACTAAATATGGACTCACTTGGGATGAATGTATCGAAATATTGGATAGCGTTGTCTTCAAAACTCTAAAAAATATTGAAATTAAAGGCGTTATGGGAATGGCTACTTTTACCAACAATCAAACATTGATCAGAAAGGAGTTTAAGAGATTATACCACTATTATGTTCTTCTAAAAGAAAAATACTTTTATAACCAACCCGAGTTCAAAGAAATTTCGATGGGGATGAGCGACGACTATGAAATCGCAATTGCGGAAAATTCCTCCCTTTTAAGAATAGGAAGTAAAATCTTCAATTGTTAAAAACTTGTTAATATGACATTTCATTATCAGGAAAATACTAAATGTTGAATCGGTTACCATTAATTTAAGAAACAATATAGTTATGAACTGCCATTTTTCCCGTCAATTGTCCGCACGCAGCTGCAATATCTTTCCCGCGACTTTGGCGCACGTTTACAATCAAGTTCTTAGATTCTAAACGATTCGTAAAAGCTGCCTTTCTTTCCAGAGTTGAGGGTTTATAAACCGAACCGGTATCGTTGTATTCTATGATATTGATTTTCACAGGAAACGCTTTACAAAAACGACACAACTTGTCGGCATCTTCCAAACTGTCGTTTACATTTTGCAACAACACATACTCAATAGTAATCCGTTGTTTTGTTTTTTCCACGTAGTAACCCAACGCATCTTGCAATTCCTGAACTGGATTTGATTGGTTTACAGGAATTAACACCGAGCGTTTAAGGTTATCGCCGCAATGGAGCGAAACAGCTAAATTTGCCTTAAAATTGTCATCTGCCAATTTTCTAATTCCGGCAGTGATTCCCACTGTAGAAAGTGTAATTCTGGAAGGCGACAACCCATTTCCGTTTGGTGAAGTGAGTACCTCAACGGCTTTGAACACACTGTCGTAGTTCAGCAGCGGCTCCCCCATCCCCATTAAAACAATGTTGGATATGCGGCTGCCGAAAACTTCTATAGCACGGCGGTTCATCAGTACAAACTGGTCGATAATTTCCCAAAAGTGTAGATTTCTGGTGAAGCCGAGTTTTCCGGTGGCGCAAAAAACACATTTCAGCACACACCCTGCCTGTGTTGAAAGGCAAGCCGTTACCCTCCCTTGTGATGGAATAAGTACTCCCTCAATTATCACATCATCAAAGAGACGAAATAGAAACTTGAACGTTTTATCCGAACTTTCTACCTCTTTCTCAATAAGAGTCCGCTTGAATGTGAAGTTCATTTTTAATTTTTCCTGCAGCGTTTTCGGAAAATTTATCATTTCCTCAAACGAGAATACATTTTTCTTCCACAACCAATCGTGCAATTGCTTAATTCGAAATGGTTTCTCGTTGTTTTGCCGAAAAAACTCCAAAAGCTGTCCGGAAGAGGTTTCTCTAATATCCATTTAGATAAAAACACTATTTATTCTCAGTTTTTTAGTGCTTCCGCACCGCTCACAATTTCGTTCAGTTCGTTGGTAATGGCAGCCTGACGGGCATTGTTGTATTTAAGCTTCAACTCTCTTAAAATCTCGATGGCGTTATCGGTAGCTTTTGCCATAGAGGTCATTCGCGCGCCGTGCTCTGAGGCAATTGAATCCAACAGCGCTTTGTAGAGTTTTAGTTTTAACGATTTCAGAATCAAATCCTCCATCAATACTTGTTGAGAAGGTTCAAAAATATAATTATCGGTTATTGTGTTTGTTATTGTACTATCATTCAAAGAAAAAATTGGTAAAAAATTCTCTGTTACAATTTTTTGTGTTGCTGGGTTCACAAAACGGTTGTAAATAATTGAAACTCTATCAATTTTTTTATCGCAAAAATCATGCACTAAATCGGAGGCAATCTGTGCGATTTCTGAAAAAACGGGAACATCGAGTAGCGACTCGTTGGCATACAAAATATTATGACTTTTTTGAAGTTGTTCAATTCCCTTTTTCCCAATGCAAACTAATTTCAGCTTTCCCTCCCGAAATTGTTTGTTATACTTCTCGTTAACAACACGAAGTATTTCTTTGATTACATTTGAATTAAAAGCACCGCACAAACCTCTATTGGAAGTAATAGCCACTATTACAACTTTTTCCGGTTCACGTTTCGCAAAAAGCGGGTGGTCGGTACTAATCTGAGTGGAAGAAAGATTTTTGAGAATTTGGTTCAGTTTGTCGGAATAGGGTCTAAAACTAATGATTGAGTTTTGGGCGTGGCGCAATTTAGATGCAGACACCAACTTCATAGCAGAGGTTATTTTCTGTGTGGACTGCACGGAGGTTATTCTTGTTCTGATTTCTTTTAGACTTGCCATTGATACTATTTAAGATTTAAAATATAATATTTAATACATTGAACCCTTATTTTCAAAAGTTCCCTTAGCAGCAAATTTCTTTGGGACGCAAAAGTATTTTTTTTATAATAAGAAAGCAAGACTAATGTAATAATCTTGCTCATTTTGTTTGTCAAATAAACAAGATTTTGAAATTTACAACCATTTTTTTCTTCCTAGCAGACTGTGTCTTTTGCCATAAATGAAATAAATAATAATACCGGCAAACATCCAAAGGATAAGTCGTTCCCATGCGGTCCAGGGCAATGATACCATTTGTACCAAACAGAAAAGAGCACCTAAAGAGGGTATAAGCCAAACAAAAGGCACTTTAAATGGTCTTTTAAGTTCGGGGTGTGTTTTTCTTAAAACCATCACTGAGATACAAACTATCGTAAATGCCATCAGTGTACCAATGGAAACTAATTCTCCCAGCACATTGAGCGGGAAGATACCTGCAATGGTGCCGGTAGCAATTCCGGAGATGATAATGGCATTTTGGGGTACGCCACGCTTCACATTAACTTTTGAGAAGACCGGAGGGAGCAAACCATCTCTGGATATGGCAAAATATATTCGCGATTGTCCCATCATCATCACTAAAATAACAGAACTGATACCTGCGATAGCACCCAATTTAATCAGCGGGCTCATCCAGGCCAATCCTTCACCCACAGAGTCAATGGCTACGGCAATAGGGGCATCCACGTTCAGCAAGTCATATTTCACAATACCTGTGAGTACGGCTGTAACTGTCACATAAAGCAGGGCACATACTCCGAGCGAAATCAAAATCCCTTTGGGCATATCGCGTTGGGGATTTTTTGTCTCTTGTGCTGCTGTGGATAGTGCATCAAAACCGAGGTAGGCAAAAAACACTACGGCAGCACCTCGCATAATGCCGCTCCATCCAAAATGTCCGTAAGAACCGGTATTTTCAGGAATATACGGCACCCAGTTGGCAGTATCAATATAGGATAATCCAAAACCAATAAAAAGTAATATAACAGATACCTTTATAAGAACAATCACGTTGTTTACCCAAGTCGACTGCTTAACGCCGCTCAGGAGTAATGCCGTAATTAGTGCCACAATACACACGGCAGGAAAATTGATAAGGCTACCTGTCAATGCCCACCCGTCTGCCGTATGCGCAAGGGAGGAGTGGGAGAGATTTTGAGGTAGATGAATGCCCCAGCTGTTTAGCAAACTTTGCATATACCCCGACCAACCGACAGCTACTGTTGAGCAGGCAAAAAGGTACTCTAAAATTAAATCCCAGCCGATAAACCAGGCTAAAAACTCTCCGATGGTGGCATAACTATAGGAATAAACGCTGCCTGAAACAGGTATCATAGCAGCAAACTCGGCGTAGCAAAAACCTGCAAAAATACAGCCCAAAGCGGAAATTACAAACGAGATAGTGAGCGCCGGACCGGCGTACTGTGCAGCCGCCTGACCGGTAATCACAAAAATACCTGTACCCACAATAGCGCCAATTCCCAACGCTACCAAATTGGTTGCTGTTAATGAACGCTTTAATCCCGCATTGTCGGTCTCTGTTTCCCGCAAAATAGCCGCAATATCTTTCTTGCGAAATAAATTCTGAAATAATCCTTTAATCATAATAATTCGTTTAAAAAATTTTTTGCAAAAGTAGTACAATTATGAAATAATATATTTTTGCCGACAATTTTTTTCAACCGAAAGAACCTTAACCTAACTATATGAGCAAAAACTTAGTCATTGTTGAATCGCCTGCCAAAGCAAAAACCATTCAAAAGTTTATAGGCAAAGAATATGAAGTAATTTCCAGCAAGGGACATGTGAGAGACCTTCCTGAAAAAGACTTGGGAATCAATATTGGAAATGGATTTGAGCCTCTATACACTGTAATGCAGGACAAAAAAAAACTTATTGCCGATATTAAAAAGATGGCAGAGGAAGCCACTGAAGTACTGTTAGCCACTGACGACGACCGCGAGGGCGAGGCAATCTCGTGGCATATAATTGAAGCCGCAAAAATTCCTATAGAAAAAACAAAACGTATTGTATTTCACGAAATTACAAAACAGGCTATTGAAAATGCTTTGGCACATCCGCGAAATTTGGATATTGATTTGGTGAACGCCCAACAAGCCCGCAGAATTTTAGACCGACTGGTGGGTTTTGAACTCTCGCCGGTACTATGGCGAAAAGTTAAACCCCAACTTTCTGCCGGACGCGTGCAGTCGGTCGCTGTGAAATTAATTGTAGAGCGTGAAAGAGAGATTAACCATTTTCAATCTTCTTCCCACTTTAAAGTAGTGGGACATTTCCAATCTGAGCACAACAACAATAATGAGTTAACCGCAGAATTGAACAAAAAATTTGAGGTTAAAGAGGAGGCTCATAGTTTTCTGAAAGATTGTATTAACGCAAAATTTTCTGTTTCATCTGTAGAAAAAAGTCCAGGCAAAAAATCCCCTGCGCCCCCTTTTACCACCTCTACTTTGCAGCAGGAAGCCGCGAGAAAGTTAAATTTTTCGGTTACTAAAACGATGGTTATAGCACAGCAACTCTATGAAGCGGGGCATATTACGTATATGCGTACCGACTCGGTAAATCTTTCGAAATTGGCACTGGCGTCTTCTAAAAATGAGATAGAAAACCTTTATGGCACTGAGTATTCAAAAACACGCCAATATGTTACAAAAACACGCGGAGCGCAGGAAGCCCACGAAGCTATTCGCCCTACTTCGTTAGAAAATCATACCATTCAGGGAGATACATTTACGAAACGGTTGTATGAATTGATTTGGAAACGAACAATCGCCTCGCAAATGAGCGATGCGTTAACTGAAAAAACAGTGATTAATATTCCTATATCAACCAGGGAGGAAAAATTTGTTTCCACCGGAGAAGTGGTGCTGTTTCAAGGTTTTCTTAAAGTTTATTTCGAATCTAATGACGACGACCAGGATGAAACCACCGAAATTATTTCGCCGGTGCTAGAAGGCGAACCGCTCTGTGCTCTGAATATTAAGGCTACCCAGAGATTTGCACAACCGCCATTGCGTTTTACCGAAGCCAGTTTAGTGAAAAAATTGGAAGAATTGGGTATTGGACGCCCATCTACATACGCCCCCACCATCTCGGTAATTCAAAAAAGAGAGTATGTGGTGAAAGAAAATCGACCCGGAAAAGAACGCCAATTCGTTTATTTAGAATTGAAAAACAAAGAAATAAAAGAAAATGTTCAGAATGAGAAATATGGAGCCGAAAAAGATAAATTGTTCCCTACCGATATAGGCATCGTAGTCAATGAATACCTGCAAAATAATTTTGAAAGCATTATGGACTACGGTTTCACGGCTCAGGTAGAAAAAGAGTTCGACGATATTGCCGAAGGATCAATTACCTGGCAACAGATGATAAAAAATTTCTATCAAGGTTTCCACGAAACTATTAAAACAGCTGTTTCATCATCTCAGAAAGCAAGTGGAGAACGGATTTTAGGACAAGACGGTAGTGGTAAAAACGTGTACACCAAATTGGGTAAATATGGACCTATGATTCAAGTGGGTGAAAATTACGAAGATAGCAAAGCTAAGTATGCCAGAATGAAAAAGAATCAATCTATTGAATCTATTACATTGCAGGAAGCCTTAGACCTTTTTAAACTTCCTAAAGAATTAGGAACATACAACAATCAGGGAGTTTTAGTGGGTATGGGTCGTTTTGGCGCATATATTAAAGTTGGAAATGAGTATGTTACCGTTCCCAAAGAATTAGACCCGTTAGAAGTAGATTTAGAAACAGCCCATAATTTGATTGAGGCTAAAATAAAACAGAATGAAGCCCGCGCACCCAGATTACTGGGACAATATGAAGATAAAGACGTGTTTGTGGTGGTTGGAAAATATGGTCCTTACATTAAATATAACAACCAAAATATTACGTTGGAAAAGGGTTTGAATGCCACTACACTTTCTCTGAAAGAAGCTGTTACACAAATCTCGAACTTGTCCACTAAAAGTATTCTGGTATCGTTTCCAGAAAATGAAAATATTAAAGTAGTGAATGGTAGATATGGCGCCTATATCACTAATGGAACCGATAATTTTAAGATTCCGAAGGGAACCTCACCTACAGAACTAACATTTTTCGATGTTTCCAATATCATCGCTCAATCTCAACCCACAGCAAAAAAGCGTTTTACAAGAAAAAAATAGCAATGGAGCTCATTCAATATTTCTCGCCCAATTTTGTGGAAAATTATTTGCCCGAAGGAAAAAATATTGATACACAACTCTTGTTAAGCCATATTTGGTTTGCTTCGAAAGGCGAAGAACCCGATCTGTCCAATATTGACATCGCACTTTTAGGCGTTCCCGAATCGAGATATTCTAAGAATAACGATGGATGTAGCGATGCGCCGGATGAAATTAGAAAAGAATTTTATAAACTGTTTTATTGGAAAAACAACGTTTCTATCTTAGATTTGGGTAATTTAACTGCCGGCGAAACGGTGGAAGATACCTACGCTATTCTTTCTGAAATCATTGCATACTTATTAGAAAAAAAAGTGATTCCAGTGATTCTGGGCGGAAGCAACGACCTTGCGTTTGCCAACTATCAGGCTTATGCTATGCTGGAAAAAGTAGTAAGTATGGTTTCGATAGACTCTAAGTTTGACCTGGGTGATGAAAAAAATACCATTTTTTCTGAGGGATATTTGAATAAAATTATTTTGCAGCAGCCCAATTATCTTTTAAATTTCTCAAATATCGGTTATCAAACTTACTTGAATAGTCAGATGGACATTGAATTGATGAAACAGTTATATTTTGAGACTTACCGTGTTGGTGCGATGCGAAAGGATATGGAGGAGATTGAGCCCATTGTGCGAAATGCAGAAATGTTGGCAATAGATATTTCTGCTGTGCGTCAAAGCGATGCCCCGGGCAATCCAAACGTCTCTGCAAACGGATTTTACGGCGAGGAGATATGCCAGATTGCTTTTTTTGCAGGACTGAGTGACAAACTCTCATCAATCGGTATTTACGAGTTTAACCCTATTTTCGATTACAATACACAAACGTCTCAACTTATTGCGCAGATTCTCTGGTATTTTGTAGAAGGATTTACGAACCGCCGCAACGATACTCTTTTTAAAGAGGAGGAACAATATTTCCGACACGCGGTACCTGTTACCAATGCGCTACACGGATTGGTGTTTTATCAAAGCAAAAAAACCGGTCGTTGGTGGATGGAGATTCCGTTTTTTCACATTAAAACTCAGCAGGATAAGAAGTATTATCTTCCTTGTTCCAAAAACGATTTCGACACAGCGTGTAAAGATGAGGTTCCGGAGCGGTGGTGGCGAACCTACCACAAATTGAACCGGTAAAAAGTGAATGGTTAGAAGGTAGTTGTGAGTTAAAAAATTTTTTTTTGGCAGGGGAAGAGAGATTCGAACTCCCACCAACGGTTTTGGAGACCGCTATTCTACCCTTAAACTATTCCCCTTGGTTGGGGCGTCTTGCAACGCCCATATTATATCAATCCAATATTTTGGTCACCTGTCCAGCGCCCACAGTACGTCCACCTTCGCGGATAGCGAAACGTAGGTTCATGTTAATAGCGATTTCAGATAACAATTTAACTGTAATTGTCAAGTTATCTCCGGGCATTACCATTTCAACACCTGCGGGAAGAAAAACTTCGCCGGTTACGTCTGTAGTACGGAAATAGAATTGCGGCCGATATTTAGTGTGGAATGGTGTATGACGTCCACCTTCCTCTTTTTTCAAGATATACACTTCAGCTTCAAACTCTTTGTGAGGTTTAATAGAACCTGGTTTTGCAATAACCATACCACGACGAATCTCATCTTTATCGATACCACGAAGTAAAAGACCTACGTTGTCGCCGGCTTCCCCTCTATCCAAAATTTTGCGGAACATTTCAACACCGGTAACTACTGATTTAAGTTTTTCAGCACCCATACCAATAATGTCTACGGGGTCGCCTGAGTTGATAACGCCGGTTTCAATTCTTCCGGTAGCCACAGTACCACGACCGGTAATTGAGAACACGTCTTCCACAGGCATTAAGAATTCTTTATCCACAGCACGAGCCGGAAGCGGAATATAAGTATCCACAGCATCCATAAGTTCCATAATTTTTTCTACCCATTGTGGTTCTTTGTTCAATCCGCCTAATGCAGAGCCTTGAATAACAGGGGTGTTGTCACCATCAAATCCGTAGAATGATAATAGTTCACGGATTTCCATTTCAACAAGTTCTAACAATTCGGGGTCATCCACTAAGTCCACTTTGTTCATAAACACTACCAATTTTGGTACGCCTACCTGACGAGCCAAAAGTATGTGTTCGCGGGTTTGTGGCATTGGACCGTCGGTTGCTGCCACCACGATGATAGCGCCGTCCATTTGGGCAGCACCTGTTACCATGTTTTTAATGTAGTCGGCGTGGCCGGGGCAGTCCACGTGAGCATAGTGACGAAATGCGGTTTGATACTCAACGTGAGAAGTATTAATAGTAATACCACGTTCTTTTTCTTCCGGTGCGTTGTCAATCGATGCGAAATCACGAACTTCTGAGAGTCCTTTTTCAGCCAAAACGGTAGTAATTGCCGCCGTTAAGGTAGTTTTGCCATGGTCAATGTGACCAATCGTACCCACATTTATGTGAGGTTTGGTACGTTCAAATTTTTCTTTTGCCATTGTTTATTAATTAAAAGGTTATTAAAATTATTATTTCTATTTAATTCAAATAGAGGTTGTTAAATCATTATTGAGCCATTGACGAGAGTTGAACTCGTGACCCCTTCCTTACCAAGGAAGTGCTCTACCACTGAGCTACAACGGCAAAATATCCCAAGTCATTTTTTTTGGGGTGCAAAAATATATTTTTTTCTGATATAGCGTTTTGGAGTAAAAAAAAACTTTTCCACCTCAGATAATTTGCATTAATATTTTTATATTTTTGCCGCCCCCAAAAAAAGAGAGGAAAAAACAGAAAACTATTGAACATTAAACATAAAACAATAATAATTGACAAATGAGTCACAGAATTAGAATCAAACTGAAATCGTTCGACCATACATTGGTGGACAAGTCGGCAGAAAAAATTGTTAAAACGGTACAAGCCGTTAAAGATGACAAGGTTGTATTAGTAGGACCTATCCCATTGCCGACACACAAAAAGATTTTTACCGTGAACAAGGCTACGTTTGTAAACAAAAAGGCAAGAGAACAATTTGAACTGGCTACCTACAAACGTTTGTTAGATATTTACGGTACCACCTCAAAAACTATTGACGCTCTTATGAAGCTTGAATTGCCGAGCGGGGTGGATGTAGAAATAAAGGTATGATGAAGAGACGTGGCGCGCCGCGTCTCTAAGATATTTGAAAATTATTGCGCACGTTGCGCAGATAAAACTATAAATTTATTAAAAATGTCTGGATTAATAGGAAAAAAAATTGGAATGACTAGCATTTTCGATGCCTCTGGTAAAATCATACCATGCACAGTAATCGAGGCTGGTCCTTGCGTGGTTACGCAAGTTAAAACCGTTGAAAAAGACGGTTACAGCGCCATCCAATTAGGATTCGACGAAAAAAAGGAGAAACGGACAACCAAATCGTTAAGGGGGCACTTTAAGAAAGCAGGCACATCGCCCAAGAAAATCTTGCGCGAATTTACCCGTTTTGAAGAAGGATACCGTAAAACTTTCGGTGAAGTGTTGGATGTCTCCGTTTTTATGGAAGGCGAATATGTGGATGTAAGCGGAGTATCAAAAGGAAAAGGATTTCAAGGGGTAATCAAACGCCATGGATTCGGTGGTGTAGGTGATGCCACACACGGTCAGCACAACCGCCTCAGAGCTCCCGGCTCGTTGGGCGCATCTTCCTGGCCCTCAAGAGTTATGAAAGGAATGCGCATGGCAGGGCAAACAGGTTGCCAAAAGGTGAAAATGATTAACCTGCAAATCGTAAAACTCGTTCCTGAGAAAAATTTAGTGGTAATTAAAGGTTCCGTTCCGGGACCAAATGGTTCATATCTAATTATTGAAAGATGGAGTTAAAAGTATATAAAACAGACGGAAGCGAATCTAATAAAAAGGTTGCGTTGAATGATAACATCTTCAACATTGAACCTAATGATCACGCTATTTGGTTAGATGTGAAGCACATATTAGCCAATAAAAGACAAGGCACCCACGATACGTTAGAAAAATCTACCATCTCGGGTTCTACACGCAAATTGAAACGCCAAAAAGGAACCGGCGGTGCTAGAGGAGGTAGTATAAAATCGCCACTACTAAGGGGTGGTGCTACCATTTTTGGACCGCATCCACGAGATTATTCTTTTAAGTTGAATAAGAAAATTAAACGCTTGGCGCGTTTTTCTGCATTAACTTACAAGGCAAAAGATAATCATATTTTAGTTATCGAAGATTTGTCGTTGGAAACGCCTAAAACTAAAACTGTTTTGGAAATGTTGACCAAATTTAACCTGGAAAATACGAAAACATTAATATTACTGAATGACAGTAACAACAATGTTTATCTTTCCACCCGAAATTTGCCACGTACAAAAGCAATTCGTGCCTGCGACCTAAATACTTACGATGTATTACACGCCAAACAATTGATTATCTTCGAAAACAGCATAGCTGAAATAAACAAGATAATGGAATAACGCTTCACTCAATTATTGATAACATTAAATCAGATAACAAAAATGAATATTTTAATTAAGCCCATTATTAGTGAAAAGATGCAGGCAGTATCGGAAAAATACAACCGCTATGGCTTTATTGTAGATAGAAAAGCAACCAAATCGCAAATCAAATTTGCAGTTGAAGACCTCTACGGCATTAAAGTTGACAGAATTAACACGTTGGTTCAAAGGGGAAGAACTACTACCCGACAAACCAAAGCCGGCATGATACAAGGACAAAAAAACACCGTTAAAAAAGCGATTGTTTTTGTAAATAAAAAAGATAAGATTGACATTTATAGCAATATTTAATCATGGCATTAAAAAAGTATAAACCAGTAACGCCCGGTCAACGATTCAAAGTTATTAGTTCGTTTGACGAGATTACCACCAATAAACCGGAAGACAGTTTATTGTGTCCCAAAACGAGGACAGGCGGAAGAAATAACAGTGGTAAGATGACGATGCGGAATCGCGGAGGCGGTCACAAAAAGATGTATCGTTGTATTGATTTTAAAAGAGACAAAGATGGTGTTCCGGCAACGGTAAAAACAATTGAGTATGATCCGAATCGCTCGGCTCGTATCGCTTTGTTGTTCTACGTTGACGGTGAAAAACGCTACATCGTTGCGCCGCACGGCTTAAAAGTTGACCAGGTAATTATCTCAGGCGAAGGCGTTTCTCCCGATCTCGGAAATTCACTTCCGTTGGGTGAAATTCCTTTCGGTTCTACGGTCCATAACATTGAACTTCGCCCCGGACAAGGTGCCAAAATGGCGCGCTCCGCTGGAAGTTACGCACAATTAATGTCAAGAGATGGAAAATATGCAGTATTGAGATTACCCTCTGGAGAAACCCGCATGATACTGTGCAGTTGCCGTGCTACTATTGGCATTGTTTCTAATATTGACCACAACCTCGAAGTTTCCGGTAAAGCAGGTCGCCATCGCTGGATGGGACGCCGCCCGAGAGTTCGTGGCGTGGTAATGAACCCCGTAGATCACCCAATGGGTGGAGGTGAAGGTCGTGCATCCGGTGGACACCCGCGCTCAAGAAAAGGGTTACCCGCAAAAGGTTACAAAACCCGCTCCAAAAAGAAACATTCCAACAATTATATCATTGAAAGAAGAAAGAAATAATTTTAAAGTAGCATAGTATGAGCAGATCACTTAAAAAAGGACCATATATCCACTATAAATTAGAAAAACGTGCTATTGAAGCGCAAGAAAGCGGTAAAAAATCTACCATCAAAACATGGTCACGCGCTTCAATGATTTCTCCTGATTTTGTGGGACTTACCATCGCCGTACATAACGGAAATAAATTTATTCCCGTTTATGTTACTGAAAATATGGTGGGACATAAACTGGGAGAATTTGCACCTACACGCATCTTTAGAGGTCACGCAGGTCAAAAAGATAAAGGAAAAAAATAATCATTTCATAAGAAATATTATTTTTGCACACGCTTTAAGCGTTTTGTAATTTATTCATTTAGTTGGAAAATATTTATGATTTATTTAGACAACTCGGCTACAACATTTCCAAAACCCGATTGTATGTATGAATTTATGAGCGGGTTTTATAAACAACATGGTGTTAACCCCGGAAGATCAGGATTTGATGCGGCGATAGAAACAGAAGAAGTAGTGCAAAAAACCCGTAAAATAATGACCGACCTCTTTAACGGTGGTTCAGATTTTAACAGACTTACTTTCAGCTACAACGCTAGCGATTCGCTGAACCTTATTATTCAAGGGCTGGCTGACCCGGAAGCCCACGTGATTACCACCATGTTGGAACACAATTCCGTGCTTCGACCCCTTTATTGCCTGAAAGAAGAAGGAAAACTAAAAGAGGTTACTTACCTTCCCTTTGATAAGGAGGGCTATGTTGATCCTGAAGACTTTCGCAAAGCGATTCAGCCGAATACTAAATTTGTAGTTTGTACACACTGTTCAAACGTATTAGGTACTTTCCAGCCCCTACACGAAATTGGAAAAATTTGCAAGGAAAACAGGTTGATTCTTGTGGTGGATGGCAGTCAGGGTGCCGGAGCTGCTAAAGTAGATATGCATGCCGACAACATTGATGTTTATATTTTCACCGGACATAAATGTTTGATGGGACCCACCGGTATCGGCGGGGCGTACGTGCGTGAAGGCGTGCATATCAAGCACACGCGTTACGCAGGAACAGGAGTGCGCTCAGCCTATCCGAAACATTTGGATGAATATCCTTATAGATTAGAATATGGAACTTTGAATTTGGTTGGTGTTGCCGGATTGTATGCCGGAGTTTCGTGGGTATTAGAGCAAGGTATTGAAAATATTCACAAGCGCGAGATGGAGTTGTGGGAAAAACTGCGTATAGGCATTCAAAACATAAAAGGAGTTACTACTTATTGCGCCAATTTTCCTGAAAGAAAAAATCCGGTGTTGCCTTTTAATATTACCGGTTTTGAAGCAGCAGATGTAGGAATGATGCTTGATGTGGACTACAACATTGCCTGTCGTACAGGTTTGCAATGCGCCCCGAAAGTGCACGAACATATAGGAACTCTGGATATGCACGGAACGGTGCGCTTTAGTATCGGACCCTTTAACACCGAAGCAGAGATTGATGTAGCCATTCAAGCTGTTGCCGATATTGCCGCAATAAAGAATTAGGCTAATTACCCACTGTTTGTAGTCAATTTACATATAGAATTGTTGAAAATTGTTGTAAAAAACGATATTGCTTTCTTATTATAAAAAAAATACTTTTGCGCCCCAAAGATTAACTAAACTTAATAGTTTTATACTTTAAACCGATATACTTCATGTCCCCCATTTTTACACCTTGCCAAATAGGACCCATTGAACTCCGCAATAGAACAATCCGTTCTGCGGCTTTTGAAAATATGTGCAAAAATAATGCTCCAACCGAAATGTTGTATGATTATCACACTGCCGTAGCCCGCGGAGGTGTAGGAATGACCACCATTGCCTACGCTGCCGTGAACAAGAGCGGCGTGTCGTTCGACGGACAACTGTATATGCGTGAAGAGATTGTACCGGAACTGAAAAAACTTACCGATGCCATTCATCAGGAAGGTGCGAAAGCAGCCATCCAATTGGGACACTGTGGAAATATGACCCATCGGTACTCTTGCGGACAGATGCCTGTGGGTGCTTCAGGAGGTATCAATATCTATTCCCCAACGGTGGCGCGAGCACTGAAAAAAGAGGAAATATTGGCTTTAGTATGCGATTTTGGAAATTCAGTACGCCTTGCCAAAAGAGCAGGATTCGACTGTGTTGAGATTCACGCAGGACACGGCTACCTCATCAGCCAGTTTCTCTCACCTTACACCAACAAAAGAAAAGATGAATACGGCGGTTCGTTCGAAAACCGTATGAAATTTATGAAAATGGTAATGGAGGAGGTTATGAAAGCTGCCGGAAACAAAATGGCGGTGGTGGTGAAAACCAATATGTACGACGGATTTAAAAACGGATTGAATATGGTTGATTGTTTGACGGTTGCCAAAGAATTGGAAAAAAAGGGCGTTCATGCCTTAGTGCTTTCGGCAGGATTTGTGAGCAAAGCGCCGATGGAGATTCTGCGGGGCGCTATGCCCCTGAAAGCATTAACCTACTATATGGATATGTTCCGTTTTTGGTGGCTCAAAATAGGAATATCTATAGTGGGCAGGTGGATGATTCCGACCGTACCCTACAAAGAAGCCTACTTCTTAGAACCTGCGAAAGCGTTCAGAAAAGTGTTAAAAATGCCGTTAATCTATGTGGGCGGAATGATTTCAAAATCTAAAATGGAAGAAGTGTTGAATGAAGGGTTTGTGGCTTTTCAACTGGCACGCCCTCTTATTCACGATACCGATTTTATAAACAAAATAAAAACCGGCGAAATCGAAAAAAGCGAGTGCAAACATTCCAATTATTGTATTGGTAGAATGTACTCCATTGAAATGAAGTGCCACAATTGTGTAGAAAATCTGCCTAATAAATTACGAAAAGAGGTGGAGAGTAATGAGAAGATGTGGAGATGAAATGATTAGATGATAAGGTGATGAGATTTTAGTGTTTTATTATTTTTTTCATTATGATTTCATTTTCAGTCATTACTTTGATAAAATAAATACCTGATGATAAATTAGATAAATCAAAACTCCATTCTCCATTCTCCATTCTCCATTCTCCTTTCTGCATTCTACCATATACATCGTAAATCTCAATACTTGTCACCCGTAACTTGTTACCTGTAACTCGAAACTCCCCCGTTGTTGGGTTCGGATAAATTCGTAAATTGGAATTCGTAATTTCCTCGATATCAACTTCTTTATCTGTTTTAAAAGTAGAGGACATACTCTCCGGTGATGCATAATGCGTAGCAGTTTCCGCAAGACGTTGGGTAAAGGTGTAGTGAGAATCGGGTATCAGTTCACTAAAAACCGGCGATGTTTGCCACTTGCCGCCAACCATTCTATACTCACAATTCTCCACAGCAACGAGAGCAATACTTGTAGTAGTAACATTATCTAATTTAGGAGATTCCGGTTCAGGCTGTTGTTCTTTGGTAGAAAGGATTACCGAAATAGTTCCTAACTCGCTAATACACCCCATAACCGATATTTCCCAGTCGTAGAAATAATAATAGAAAGATGTGGGATTGGAACTTACACTTGAAGATTTAATGCTAACTACATTATTGATGTTATAAGGGTATTGTAGATTTGCAGAATTTGACCGGTAAAGATTGGGAAATGGCGGACCTGCCAGCTGCAAATTTGTACCTATTGGAATCACTTTATCAATCGTAATTCTGCTTACGCCGGCCGGAATATATACCGTTTTCGTCCAAATAGTTTCTCCGGAAGCATTTCTTAACGATATTGTTCTGTTTTCTGCAGAGTTTGCATTAACAAGTACAGATTTCAGTTCAAAATTTTGGAAAACATCAAAAACGAGATAGTGCACATCGGCAAGAGTGAAATAACTGCCATTTGAATTACAGTCTAGTTCCCCAACTTTCTCCAAATGATCTTCATATTCATCTAATATTTTATATTTTATGGTTTCCAAAACAGGAGGATGTTGAATCGGATTACCAACGAATAGAGGAGTTGTTTCGTAAGGATTTTCTTCATTATATGCAAACCATTTTAAATTCTCACTTGCTCCCGGGACATACAATTCAAATGCGAGAGTGTCGTAAACCTTAAATTCATGATTTCCCAAAACTATTATTTTATCAATGACGATATAATTATATTTTGTAATTGAATTTTCCCCGGCATCATTTCCTGCAGTAAGTGTAACATTATAACTGCCGTTGTTTCGGTATTGGTGTTCAGGATTTTTTAATGTAGAGGTTTTGCCGTCTCCAAAATCCCACAACCACGAATTAATATTTGAACCTAAGGATTTATCGGTAAACTTAATAACTCCGTTACAGGAATTAGTTATATCGGAATCAAATGCAGGGAACGGTGGATTATTCGGACCTACACAGAGAAGTTCAATTTTATAACCTTCCCCATTCACATACATATCGCTAACAAATCGAAATGTTACATATTCTCCCGTGATGGTCAGCGTGGCAGGCGGCGGAACGTTGTTGCAATATTTTCCAACCAAAGGAGAGGAAACTGAATTTCCGGAACGTACTTCCAAATAGTCGTAGTTGCATTGTGAACCTGTTCCTGCTTCTACGTCAAATTCAAGGAAATTCAAAAATATTGAGGTGGCTCCAACAGAGTGTACGGTAAGAGTTGAATTGAGATTATTTGAATAATTTCCATCAGGGCCTCCGTCGTCGTAAATCATAGCAAAGCAACTTTCAACAGTTTGCGTACCTTGTGTCATTATATAGGTACATGGTAAACTGGGAGAGATATTGATATAGTTTTGTTTTATTTTGGTATCTGTTCCGCAACTGTTGGCGCTTCCGGTTAAAGTTACGGTAAAACTTCCATTTTGTGTATAAATATGGGTAGGATTTTTTTGTGTTGAGGTGGGGGACCCGTCTCCAAAATCCCATACAAAGTCAACGCAATTGAAACTCGTATTTGTAAATTGCACGGTAAGTGGGAAAGAGCAACTCTCTAACATATTCGCTTTAAAATCTGCAACCGCCTGGTTAACATACGGTTGTTGTAAAACCCCGATAGCATAGAAAGCATCTCCTACCGATTTTACTTCATCTGAGCACGCCCCATACAAATCAGCGGCCGCCTGCAATCCATAAAAACAAGCATCCGCATAGTTAGAATTTGGTGTTAAATAATGGGTAAGCAGTTTAAAAGCAATCTTTTCAGCTTTACTCATGCCAATAGCGGCAACATTGTAACTATTACCATAATCGTTAATACCTGCTTTTCCCACGCAGAGCAGATAAAACCAATAAGAAAGCGGACCGCAGTTGTAATGCACACCCCCGTTGTCCCCACTTCCGTTATACCAATGTTGCCCTTTGTATGTATCGGGCAAACCATACGCCTTCGGGTTTGATAGGGAACGAATAATCAACCCCATTTTTTCCCCCATAGTCCAATTAGCATCTTCAGGAACGGCAAAAAACTCAATAGCAGTTCCGAAAATATCGCTAAAACCTTCGCTTAAAGCACCGGACTCGTAAGAATAAACTAAATTTGCGGTAAAAGTATTTAAACCGTGCGTAATTTCATGTCCACAAATATCTATTGTAGTTAATGCCGTAACAGTCGGCGGATTCCCATTGCCATACGTCATGCAACTGCCATTCCAAAATGCATTAATATTATTAGGATAACCATATTGAACTAAGTTAAAGTTGACATAAGATTTTAAAGCAAAACCCGCATTATTAATACTGTTATATCCGTGTTTTTGAAAAAAATAATCGTATGTAGAGATTGTGGAAAAGTGGGCATCGGTACCGTAAGGGGTATTGTTCCAAATAGTTGTACTATTAGTATAATAGTTATTGAGCCAGTTTGCAGTATTGTTACAGTTGTAGGTGTGAATGCCGTTGCCGCGGGTAGCATCATACAGAGTATATTGTGTACCAGTATAATCCGTGTTAATTTCTCGCACTCCGTAATAAGCGGTTTGCGCCGTACCTACAACATTGTCAAAATGAAGCAAAGGTAAGTCCATTACAATCTCTCCATTTTCAGCATCTACATAAACCATTTGCCGGTTGTGTGGATTTTTTGAATAAATATTGAATTTATACGCAGATTTCAGGATTGAGTTTGCAAACTCAATTTTATCTGTAACAATAACTTTCTCGCCCTCAGGTAGGTATTCTTTCTCATCTTCCCACATATATTCCTTTGCATTTACATAATTTAATGCAAATTGCAATGCCGTTTCTTCCGAAATAAGAAAATTGGGAGTTATTTGCGGATTGTCTAAAATTTCGCCGTTAACTTCTGTTATTTTATTGTTTATTAACTGAAGATTTAAAGCGGTAAATTCAATGGGATAGCCATTTACGGTTTGGAAGTACCTAAGTGTAAAGTTCCCATCTCCTTGTTTTTGAGCAATTTTTAACTGCAAATCGGAATTGTTGTTTTTAATAAAACCTTTTACAATATCAATAGTTTCTTGCTCGGTATGGGTCGAATTTTCAGAAAATCGGAAATAATTCGGAACTTCGGTATAGTCTTTAAACTTCACCAATTCGGTATTTTTAACTCTTTGGTTTGCTTCTGAACCTATATATGTTTGTGAAAAACAGATATTTACAAAAAAAAACGATAACAATAATGGAATAACAAATTTTGGTTTCATATTTATAAAATATTTGATAATAAAAATGGCTGCGAAGGTAGTTTTTTTTTGAAAGTATTTACTTAATGTAATTCATTTTTAAATTTATTTTCGCAAAATATTAGTGCATTTTCAATGAGTCGGTTATTAGACTATATCCAAGAACATCAAATACAAAAAATCGCTATCTTATGCGATGAAAGAGTGTGGCAACACTATCCCGATTATTTTCAGTTATTAAACGGTGTGGCTGAAGTGCACTACATCTCTTTAGAAGCCATAGAAGCAAACAAAGACATTAAATCTATTGTTTTTGGATGGAATTTCTTGCTGGAACAAAAGTTCGACCGAAACAGTTTGTTAATCGGTTGGGGAGGTGGCACAATTTGTGACCTCGGCGGAATGTTGGCGGCAACCTTTAAACGCGGTATCCGGTTAGTGAATGTACCTACCACGCTTTTAGCGATGATAGATGCTGCGCACGGAGGGAAAAATGGCATTGACTTGCAACACCAAAAAAATGTAATCGGCACCTTCTACCTTCCCGAAAAAGTGATTATTGACACAAATTTTCTAAAAACACTCCCTAAAAAAGAACTACTGAATGGTTTTGCAGAATTAATAAAATATGCACTTATAGGAAATATTACATTATGGGAAGAAATGCAGAAATTAATACAAATAAATCACAAAACTATTAAAAATGAATGGATTGATGAGGCAATTCAATTTAAAATGAAATTGATTGAAAAGGACTTTTATGATAACGGGGTAAGGCAAATCTTGAACTTTGGGCATACGGTAGGACACGCCATTGAACGGTTGTTTGCCGAAAAAAAACGCCCTGTATCGCACGGTTATGCCGTTGCGATGGGAATTTGTTATGAAACATATTTATCTTACAAACAAGAATATATTACTCTTGATGAAGTAGAAGAAATCCTCCGGTTTATCCTGCGCTTTTATAAACCGTTATCTCTCACTAATTCTGATATTACGTATCTTGCCCATTACTGTTTTGACGACAAAAAGAACAAAAACGGAAGGCTGAATTTTGTATCTCTAGAAAAAATTGGGAAAACAACTTTTGTTTAGAAATATTGTATAATTAAGTGGTACTCAATCGCTTTTTTTTGGTGTATCAATTGTCTGTATCGAAAAAGAGGGGATGAAGTGAGTTAGTAAGCAAATAATATTTCAGTGAACTCCCACATAATTCTGTGGAGTAATCTGTTTCAACTCATTTATTATTTCATTTGAAACATCCAGATTATCAATAAAATCGAATATTGCCTCTTTGGTTATTCGTTTGCCTCTTGTGGCGGTTTTTAAAGCTTCGTAAGGTTGGGGATAAGACTCTCGGCGTAAGATAGTTTGTATCGCTTCGGAAACCACCGCCCAGTTGTTTTCCAAATCCTCGTTCAATTTTTCCCTATTAACCTCCAATTTTTGTATCCCGCGTTGTAGAGATTTCAATGCTACGAAGCTATGAGCAAATGGAACGCCAATATTGCGCAAAAAAGTACTGTCGCTCAGGTCGCGCTGTAATCGGGAAACGGGCAGTTTTGCAGAAAAGGCTTCAAACAAAGCATTTGCGACGCAAATATTTCCCTCCGCATTTTCGAAATCAATAGGATTCACCTTATGCGGCATAACCGAAGAGCCTGTTTCGCTTTCTTTTACTTTTAAAGTAAAGTAGTGCATAGAAATATATAACCAAATATCGCGGGCAAAATCCAATAAAATCGTGTTGATACGTTTCATAGTATCAAAATAGGCTGCAAGCATATCGTAATGCTCTATTTGTGTGGTAGTTTGCAAACGTTTCAATCCAAAGTATTCATCAAGGAATCTATTACCGAATGTAACCCAGTCTATTTCGGGATATGCCACGTGGTGAGCATTAAAATTTCCTGTGGCACCGCTAAACTTACCGTAAAACGGAGTGTTGCTAAGCAAATCAAACTGATTTCCAATACGTTCTGAAAACACTAACCATTCTTTTCCCATCGTAGTTGGGGTGGCAGGCTGCCCATGTGTATGCGCCAACATCGGAATATTCTTCCATTCTTTCGCACAGTTTTGTAGAAGACGCTGCGTTGTCTCCATCTCATCATACCAAATTTTCCAATGAAATTCTTTTAATAAATAGGGAATTGCTGTATTATTTACATCTTGCGAGGTTAACCCGAAATGAATAAATTCTTTATATTCAGACAAATTAAATGTATCAAATTTCTCTTTCAGAAAATATTCCACCGCTTTTACGTCGTGGTTGGTAGTTCTTTCAATTTGAATAATGTGTTGGGCATCATCTTCAGAGAAATTTTCTGGGATACTGCGTAATTCCTCAAAAGCGGCGGGATTGATTCTCTGTAATTGGGGCAGAGGGAATTTGCATAATGCAATAAAATATTCAATTTCTACAATAATACGCGCTCTGATTAGTGCAAACTCTGAGAAATAGTTAGATAATTCGTGAACTTGCGCATAATACCTACCATCTATGGGCGAGATGGCGGTTAATCGGTTGACGTTCATAGTAAATAGTTTGAAAACCGTAGAGATACGGCGTACCACGTCTCTACGATTCTTTGTGATCCCGGCAGGATTCAAACCTGCAACCTTCTGATCCGTAGTCAGATACTCTATTCAGTTGAGCTACGGGACCGCTTTGAGGCGGCGAAAATATAGTTTTTTTCGGATTAAGGGTTGAGGTAATGAGATAATTTGATGATTCTGATTGGTAATGAGGCGTTTAATTATTCGATTTTATGATAATTTTTCATTTATAAATAAAGAATATCAGAAATTTTTGCGCCTTTTTTTTATGGTAACTCTATTTTTTTTCGCGGCTTGGTGGTGGTGTGGTTCTTGGTTTACACTTTGGTTTACACAAAGTAATAGTTTCGTTGTAAAACAATGTAGGTTAATAATTAATTTAATTTGTTGATTTTTAATGAGTTTGTAAATGGTCTTAGCGAGGCAACCCGTATGTAATAAGCAAATTAATAGACTCAAGTAGTCGCCCTATGTTTTCAAATAGTTCATCTTTCATAAATGGCTGGCCAGCCGCCGCGTTGTCATTCCGAGCGCAGCGAGGAATCCCTTCCCTCCCGGTGGCGTCGTTGTCATTCCGAGCGCAGCGAGGAATCTCGAACAAATCCAAACTCATTAACTAACTCCTTCCATTTCGGATTCATGGAGTTAATTAACAATTCTTTCTTGTTTCTGTTCCACTTCTTTAAC
>JAIRVY010000123.1 GCA_031253655.1 Bacteroidales bacterium | reverse complement strand
ACACTCCGCCTTTCTTCTTATCTTCCCATACAAAGCGGTAAATCGTTTCGTGGCTAACGCATTCCATACTTTCGTATTTTGCTCGCCCGGCGATTTGTTCCGGGCTTAAATCATCTTGTCAGTGGATAATTACAAATTGTTTAACTATATCTGTAAAATATATAAATTTTGGCTTTTCTTTTTGCCTCTTTTCATACTTGCACTGCGCCAATTCAGGATTATACTCTCCTGTGCGCTTGTCGCTATTTCTACGTAGTTCTCTGCTTAATACAGACTTGTCTTTGCCGATTCTGCGGCAAATCATTTTTCTTGAGCACCCCGCTTAGGGAAGGGATTCCTCGCTACGCTCGGAATGACAACGACGCCACCGGTAGGGAAAGGCTTCCTCGCTATGCTCGGAATGACAACGCAGCGGCTGGTCATTGAGCCTGTCGAAATGCCGCCGCCGCATTTTCCGCCCCCCCCCTATAGCAAAATTGTGCTGTCATTCCGAGCGCAGCGAGGAATCCCATTCATAACGCCTCAAACTAATTTTTAACCTTTTTTACCCAACGGTGCACTTTATGCTGACGGGTAATAGAAGAGTCGCTCAGAAAAAAAAATCGGCGTAAAAGACGTTCAAGAAAAAAATATACTTTTGTCCCAAAATTAATTATTCACTATTGACAAAAATGACATTTTTTTTACTTCAATTTTTCAAGCAAATTCTCTTTTTTTGAATCACAACTCAAGGGGGTCACTTTGCACTGAAATTGAGGGGTCAGTTTCAATGAATTTTGCAATTAATAACTATTATGAACAGAATTTTAGCCATTAACCCGGGATCAACCTCAACAAAAATCGCCATTTTCGATGGTAAAGAGCAACTCTTTGTAAAAAACATCAAACACTCTACTGAAGAGCTGTCGGATTTTAAAAAAATTACCGATCAAAGCGACTTTAGAAGAAAAGTCATTTTTAAAGAATTGGAAGATAATAATATACTATTAGATTCTATTCAAATTGTGATAGGTAGAGGAGGGTTGATTAAACCTATTCCATCCGGTATTTACAAAGTTAACGAATTGCTGAAAGAACACCTTTACAACGGGTATAAAGGAGAACACGCCTCTAATCTCGGCGGACTCATTGCCGACAGTATTGCGCACTCTATAGGACTCCCTGCCTCCTATATTGCAGACCCCGTTGTAGTAGATGAACTCCAACCTGTTGCCAGAATTACCGGCCATCCGCTATTTGAGCGGGTATCTATTTTCCACGCATTAAATCAAAAAGCAGTTGCACGGGGTTATGCGCAAGAGATTGGCAAGGAGTATGAAACTCTGAATCTCATAGTAGCGCACATGGGCGGGGGAATCAGTGTGGGTGCTCACGAAAAAGGACGCGTTATTGATGTAAACCAAGCTCTTGACGGTGAAGGTCCTTTCTCTCCCGAACGCTCAGGAACTCTACCCACAGGTCAGTTGGTAAATCTTTGTTTTAGCGGAAAATACACCAAAGATGAGGTTAAGAAAATATTGGTAGGAAAAGGCGGATACGTAGGATATTTTGGCTCTAACGACGCCTATCAGGTTGAAAAAAACGCACAAGCCGGAGATGAAAAATCAATTCTTATACAAAATGCGATGGCTTATCAGGTAGCCAAAGCCATTGGTGAAGCCGCAGTTGTGCTGAAAGGAAAAGTTGATGCGATTCTACTTACCGGCGGTATAGCCTACGGAAAACCCGTTGTGGATGAAATTACCCGTTATATTGATTGGATTTCTCCCGTAAAAGTATTTCCGGGAGAAGACGAAATGAGAGCATTAGCGTTTAACGCATATCTGATATTAAACGGTGAAACAGAAGCTAAAACTTATAAATAATAAATGAAAATAGCCGTTTTTTATCGAAAACATAGCGATAATGATAAAGAATTTATTGTAGATGCACTGCAATTTCTTAAAAATAAAGAAGTTGAATTGATTGTACATGAAAAATTAACCAATAAACCTTATTTGGAAGAAATTATACAGAATTGCAATGTTTTTTCCACTCACGAAGAACTGAAACAGATTCCCAATATTGATTTTCTCTTTTCTTTTGGTGGCGATGGATCTTTTATTGCTGCCTCAAAATTGGTTGGTAACTTGAATATCAATATGGTAGGAATAAACACCGGACGTATTGGTTTTTTAACAACTATTACTAAAAAGAATTTCGAACCCCAATTTCAAATGCTTTATAAGAAAAAATTTACAATCGAAAAAAGAAAACTCTTGCATTTGAATACCGACCAAGATTTACCTTTGGAAAATGTCTGTGCACTTAACGATATAACAGTGAGGGCAACAGAAGAAGATTCTGTATGCGGTATTGAAGTTTGCTTGAACGGCATTCCTGTAAACACCTATTGGGCAGATGGTTTGATTGTTGCAACTCCCACCGGTTCCACCGCTTATTCCTTAAGTTGCGGTGGCTCTATCATTCACCCAGCCTCGTGTGTGAATATCATCACTCCCATTGCCTCCCATTCGCTAAACACCAGACCGATTATTGTGAACGAGAACGATGAAATAAAGATAAAGGTACACAGCAGAGGAACAGATAAATTTTCATTAGCTATTGACAATGAACGTATTATTGCACCAACCTCCACTACTTTAATCATTAAAAAAGAAGAATTTGAAATCTCAATGGTACGTTTTCACAATACCGATTTTTTTTCTGTTATTCGCGAAAAACTACTTTGGGGAATTGATTTAAGAAATACAATTAAACAACGATTGTTCAGATGAGAATTATTTACACTTTTTTGTGTTTCTGCATATTGTTTAACACATTCGGGCAAGATGTAGAGACGCTACGCAAAACATCTCTACAAGATACAGACACCATTCGTATAAAAAATACCATTACTACTGCAAGTGATTATCTTCCCGAAAAACAAAAGAAATGGAATTTAACATGGAGCGGTTTGGTGGGTTTTGATGCTTTTTGGGACACTAGAAAACCGGTTGAAGCAAGAGACGGGGGAATCTATTTATATCCAGCCGATGTCTTGCCCGATAAGAATGGAACTGACATTAATGCCAGATCCTCTTTTAATTTTGTAGCGATGAACACACGACTTACCTTGAAAATACAAGCCCCCCAAGCACTGGGCGCAAAAGTATCGGGAATGGTAGAAGGGTGGTTTATGGGGGTTTCAAGTAATGACATGAATGGCTTGGCAATGCGCCATGCCTTTATTAAGATGGATTGGAAGTCCACACAATTATTATTGGGTCACACATGGCACCCGCTATTTACCGAGCGAATGTTTGCCTATACGGTGGCGGGTAGTGCCGGTGCGCCGTTTCAGCCCTTTGCGCGAGTGCCGCAAATTAGAGTAACCCAAAGGTTTTCGAAAAACAATTTTCTACTTCTCTACCTTAATACGCAGCGCGACCTGTTGAGTTTGGGACCAAACGGTGCATCATCTGAATATCTTCGCCAAAGTGCAATCCCCGAAATGGGATTGCAGTATATTTTAGATTTTCAAAAAAAAGATAGTGAAAAAACTTCACAATACAACATCTATGCGGGTTTAGGGTTCAATTATAAAAGACTTGTGCCACGACTTATTACTGCAGACACTATTGCAACAAACAAAGGATTAAATAGTTATTCAGGGATTGCGTTTTTACGTTATGATATTCAACTCAATAAGAAATTGAAAGTGGGACTTAAACTAAAAGGCGTTTTTATGCAAAACAGCTATGAATATTTGATGATTGGAGGTTATGCCATTAAAGAATATGATAAAAACAAACCCTTGAGTAATAAAGTGGACTATGATTACACCAATTTAAATACCCTCTCCTATTGGGGAGACCTCTACATGAATTACCGTTCATGGGAGATTGGCATTTTTGGAGGATATTGCAAAAATCTGGGCAGTTTTAGTAATATTCAGGATTTTACAATAAAGAATCCTACTATTCGCGGATAACTAATGCCGATTATTTGTACAGATTTAGCACCCGATTGTAATATACTGCCCATAGATTACAATTTTGTTTAGAACCGGAATATACTTCAGTCGTTTATGGAACCTCATTAACATCAGCAGGAACAATTGCAACAACTTCATCTACCCATTGGGTACACAATGTAAGAATATTGTTATCAACAATTTTGTATTTTTGATTGCTACTGAGATTTTTTAATAAAATGAGGTTCGATGTATTAAATCTTTAAATTTTGTACGCTCCAAATACAAGAATTTTTCCCCTACTGGTTATTTCAATAGTAAAAGAATCGGACAATGCTTCGTTTAAAGAGCCCTCCCACAATGATTTGAATTTCTGCTTGAAAACTTGATATTTTAGTCCATGATAAGTTATTTCGGTTTCGGGAGAGAAACTAAAAACAGAGATTTGCTGTCCGGCAAAACTTTCAAAAGTAGTGGTTTTCTGTAGGGTGGTAAAAATCCCATAATTAGTAACCATTTTCAGAAAAAGTTTGTCGGAATAATTCATTAATATTCCGATATTGGCCAAAAAATGGTCTTCACGCAAACCGGATGCACCTAAAATTACAACCTCATTCCACCCATTTGCAATGCAATATTTTAGCGCCTTTTGTAAATCATTGTAATTTTCATTTTCATCTTTTAGAATGATAGATTTGAATTTTTTTCTATGTTCAAAAGATATTGAATCGCAATCTCCAATAATAATGTGTGGATTTTTTTTTTCTTGTTCTAAAAAAGCGATAGCACCGTCGCAGCAGATAATCCTTTCCGCCTCACGTAAAATAGATAAAGGAACGTGATGGATTGGTTTTTCGCCGTTGGCAAGAATTACGGTTTTAGAGCACATGGGTTATTTATTGGTTGGCAAAAGTATATAAACTTGAGTTTCGTTTCACAAAGTTGCTTATTTAAGTTTATTTTTGCCAAAAAAACAAGTTGCTTCAACCAGCTTCAATTAATGCATTCAAGAACTCACATTCGCAATCTCGCCGGCTCCTCTTTGGCAGTTTACGCCGCTAAAGAAACAGAAAACACAGAACAACCTCATCTTTTTGTACTTTCCGGAAAAGAAGAGGCTCTCTTCTTTTTCAATGACCTCGAAATCTTATTGAAAGATAAAGAGAAACCACTTAATAAAAAAAGAGTGCGCTATTTTCCGGCATCATTCAACAAAGTTACAAACTGGCACGAAATAGATTCCACATACCTAAAGATGCGCGCCGAAGTTATAGACAAATTGCTTCATAACCAAGAAGGACTTCTCATTGTTACCTATCCCGATGCGCTATGCGAAAAAATTGTTTCCAAACAATATGTACAAGACAACTCCTTTTCCATTGCAAAAAAAGAACTGCTTCCGGTGGATATTTTTTTAGAGTTTCTTTATGAATATCAATACAAACAAGATGATTTTGTGTTTGAGCCCGGACAGTTTGCTTGGCGCGGCAGTATTTTTGATGTATTTTCGTTCTCAGAGGAAAACCCCTATCGTATTGAACTCAACAACGAAACAGTAGAATCTATACGTAGTTTCGATCCGGGCACGCAACTTTCTCTTCACGAATTGGATAATTTGTACATTATGCCTGCGCTACTCAGGGAAGATGTAACTGAGATGGTTAGTTTCTTTGATTTCTTACCCAATGAATGTTGCATTTGGTTAAAAAACCTCCCTGAAATTCAGGGAAGAATTAACTCTACCTGCGAAAAAATGGAATTGGAAAAACCAATGCGAATAACAGATTTCACAAACGATTATAAGGTTATTGAATTAGACTCGAATTTTCTTGGGAGTGAAAGTATTAACGACTTTAATATCAAACCTCAACGTTTTTTTAACAAAAATTTTGAGTTACTTATTAGAGAATGGATAGATAATTTAGAGCACGGCTATCAAACGATTTTTCTCTCCGAAAATCCTAATCAGCACGAAAGAATGAGAACGATTATGAAAGATCTGCTGGCAAATCATAATCATTTTGAAAACACCAAATACACCGTTGCACAACTTTTTGAATCACGAAATTATGTGTTACACGAAGGTTACAGAGATGAAGAAAACAAGATTTGTGTTTACACCGATCACCAGTTTTTGGAAAAATATCACCGTTTTATTATTCGAGACAACTACAAACGCAGTGAGGCGTTTATGTTGAAAGAGTTGTACGATTTGCAAGCGGGGGATTATGTAGTGCACGTTGACCACGGTATAGGAATCTATCAGGGATTAGCCAAAATGGAGGCGCAAGGTCGTGAACAAGAAGTGATTAAGTTGCTATATAAAGATAACGATGCCCTCTATATCAGTATCCATTCGTTGCACAAAATCAGCAAATATGTAGGAAAAGAGGGTGCGCCCCCCACCATTCACCGACTGGGTTCAGGTGTGTGGGAAAGAACCAAAGAACGCACTAAATTGCGAGTTAAAGACTTGGTTATTAATTTGGTTAATCTTTATGCCTCCCGCAAAACCAATAAAGGATTCTGTTTTTCGCCCGATAGTTACCTACAAACCGAACTTGAAGCCTCTTTCATCTACGAAGATACCCCTGACCAGTTGAAAACTACTCATGAAATAAAACAAGATATGGAATCGGATAAACCGATGGACAGATTAATTTGTGGCGATGTGGGGTTTGGAAAAACGGAAATCGCCATCCGCGCGACCTTTAAAGCCGTGTACGACAGTAAACAGGTTGCCGTTTTGGTGCCTACCACCGTATTAGCATTGCAACATTTTAACACTTTTTTAGAAAGGCTAAAAAATATGCCCTGCACTGTAGAGTACTTGAATCGTTTTAAAACAGCTACTGAGATAAAACAAATAAAAGAGAAATTAAAAAAAGGAACGATAGATATTCTCATTGGTACCCATAGAATATTGAGTAAAGATATTGTTTTTAAGAATTTAGGATTGATTATTGTGGATGAGGAACAGAAGTTTGGAGTTGCAGCAAAAGAGAAATTGCGCGAAATGCGTACCACAGTCGATACTATCGCGATGAGTGCTACCCCCATTCCGCGCACTTTACAGTTTTCGTTGATGGGGGTAAGAGATATATCGGTCATCGCCACTCCGCCACCCAATCGTCACCCCATTCAGACTGAAATTCATACTTTTAACGAAGATTTAATACGAGATGCCATTGCTTATGAAATGAAACGTGGGGGACAAATCTTTTTCGTACACAACAAAGTGCAAAATATCAAAGATATAGCCGGTATGGTACAGCGGTTAGTACCGGATGCGCGCATCGGAATTGGTCATGGACAAATGGAAGGGACTGAATTAGAGCGTGTAATGCTCAATTTTATCAACGATAAATACGATGTGCTGGTTGCCACTACTATTATCGAATCGGGGTTGGATATTCCTAACGCCAATACAATGTTGATTAACGATGCGCAGAATTTTGCTCTGAATGTGCTTCACCAGTTGCGCGGGCGCGTAGGGCGAAACAATCAGAAAGCATTTTGCTATATGTTAGTGCCATCTAAAGAGATACTAAATGACAATGCCCGCAAACGACTCAAAGCAATTGAAGATTATTCCGATATCGGTAGCGGGTTTCAAATTGCCATGCGCGACTTGGACATCCGCGGAGCAGGAGATATTCTTGGTGCTGAACAAAGCGGATTTATCAACGAGATTGGATTTGAAATGTACCAGAAAATACTCAATGAAGCGATTCTCGAATTGAAAGAGAGCGACTTGGGCAATCAAATGGCAGATAATGAAGCACTAATTCATCGTGATTGTGTGATAGAAACAGACCTTGGTTTGCAATTCCCCTCCGATTACGTTGCCAATGTGAGCGAACGGATGAGTTTATACAAAGAGTTAGACAGCATAAAAAACGATGAAGAGTTAGCAAAATTTGAAAGGAAATTGATAGACGTATTTGGCACTTTGCCTTTAGAGACAGTTGAACTATTGAAGATTATTCCTTTGCGCCGCGAAGCCATTCGTTTTCATTTTGAAAAAATTGTACTAAAAAACGGAAACTTCATCGGTAGTTTCATCGGCAATATGGAATCTCCGTTTTTCCAATCCGAACTCTTTAGTAACATTATAGTACTATTGCAAAAATTTCACCCAAGAGTTGAAATGAAATTCACAAATGGCAAACCGCAGTTCATTATCAAAAATGTGGAAAGCGTTGGCGAGGCGATAGAGTGGTTAGTGAAAGTTTAAGTTAACTAAAATAGGACAAAATCTTATTTTTCTGATTTTTCAATTCTTGCACCTCATCCGATTTTCTTTTGAAATAATAGCGCCACGTATGCAACAGTTTTACAGATATCACTCTGTATCTGTAATAGATAAACAAGGATAAAAATGCTAAAATTGTGTAAGAAATTCCTATAATAATACTTTTAGAAATTAATGAAGCAGCCACACAGATACCAATAAACCAAAGCGGATAAAATAGAAAGCCCAGTAAAAAACGTACTGAACCCACAAATACTCTATCCTTAAAATTGCGAGTGAAACGATTTACCGATATACAGGGTATTCCGTTATTAATAAATCCAAAAAGAAAAACAGGAAAAAGGAGTACCATTAAGAACGATTTTGTTACTACCCGAAATGTGTTGATTTTTTTGTTTACCAACCAATCTTTAAAATTCAATTTATGTAACAAATTGGAATATTGTTTTGTTTCAGACATTAAATTCAAAAACTTTCCTTCTTCTTTTAGTTTCATTTCATCAATTTTAGCAACCACTTTTTTTTCTTCTTTAAATTCATCGTAATAATTGAATCTTTTGTAGTTGTTTATTATTCTAATATCTCTAATCATCTCCCGAAGCGTGTCATATTCTTCATAATGTTCTTTATCTTCGATATGCAACACCATCGATTTTAAGACTTCTCTCGTTTTTTCATTAAATTTCAGATAGGCCTCATTGGGATTTGTTTTATAGATTTCAAAAAACTCTGAAATGGTGTAAGGTTTTCCTATTTCAATCAGCGTTTTCTCTCTAAATAGTTGAACACTCGAATAATGCAGGTTAACCGGGAGAATTTGCAGATTAAGATTAAAATCGGCGCCGGCTTCTGCTTCAAAACAAACTCTGGGTACACCTTTTTTGAAAGTAGTTAGGTATCTTCCCTGTTGATGCATAGCTTCCGGAAACATTATGATTACACCTCCATCTTTTAGTACATTAGCGGCAATTTGAAAAGTTTCCAAATTTTTCAGGAGATCTGATTTTCCTTCACTATCTTTTAGGCGATACGTGGGCATAACTTTCCAGAAACGTAATATTTTAGCCACTGTATCATTTTTAAAAGTATCGCCTCGGGCTAACGAAACCGGCTGGCGGTAATCTTTAAACATGGTAACTATAACCAATCCGTCGTTCAAACTGTTTTGGTGGTTGGCTACAATAAAAATTGGAGTACCTGGAGGTGGTATATTCTCTTGACCGATTATCACGTGTTCTTTGAAGAAGATATCTCGTAGGGCAAAACGATAATAAGGCATAATGATATCCCATGCATACGAGTGTTTTCCAATATTGTTAAAATTTATCATAATAAAAGTTGTTAAAATTTACGATTTTGTTCCCATTTCCAAGCCGACTCTACCATATCAGCCAAACTTTTTCTGCAATTCCAGCCGAGCAGATTAAGCGCGCGAGCAGAGTCGCTGTAAACGGCTGGCACATCGCCCGCTCTCCTTTCGCCTAACATATAAGTAAGTTTTACTCCGGTAACTTCTTCATAAACCTGAATCATCTCCAGCACTGAAATGCCGGATCCTGAGCCGAGATTAAATACCTCAAAATTCATAATATTTCTCTTTTCAATGAGAAATTCCATAGCTTTGATATGGGCATCGGCAATATCGGAAACGTGAATATAATCGCGAATACAGGAGCCGTCTCGCGTGTTATAATCGGTACCATAAACTATTAGTTTTTCTATTTTTCCAATTCCCACTTGAGTAATAATGGGCATTAAATTATTGGGTTTATCAGGGGAAAGTTCGCCGTTCAAGCCACTACTATGTGCCCCCACAGGATTGAAATAGCGAAGAATCACCACCTTACATTGGGGATGAATTTGAGTATAAAATCGTATCATCTCTTCACCTATTTGTTTGGTGTGAGCATAAGGGCAAAACGGAATTCCCATCGGTGTTTCCTCGTTCACCGGCAATTTATCAACAGCTCCATAAACAGCACACGAGGAGGAAAAAATTAGATTCGGAATGTTGAACTTTGAACAGGCTTCCAACACATTTTCCAGCGATTGCAAGTTATTTCTGTAATATTCTAGCGGTTTTTCCACTGATTCGGACACCGACTTATAGGCAGCAAAATGAATAATCCCTATAATATCTTTATGTTCTTCAAAAATGTTAAAAAACAATTCCTTATCACAAATATTCAACTTATAAAAAGGCACGCGGAAACCGGTAATATTTTCAATCCTATCAACAGTATCTGGGGTTGAACGTTCACAACTGTCCACACAAACAGGGGTAAACTTTTCCTTTTCAATCATTTCGATAATGGTGTGTGAGCCGATATATCCAGTACCGCCTGTAATAAGGAGTTTCATAAGTTTTCTTTAAGTTAAATATGAATGCACAAATAAACAAAAATTATTCACACAAACACAACCTGCAAATCTTTACTCATTACTCATTACTCATTACTCATTACTTGTAACTTGTTACTCGCCACTAAAAACGCCGTTGCATACATTTTCATCTGCTTCAGCATTGAATTTAGCCCATTGGAGCGTGTAGGAGAAAGATGCGCCCGAAGCCCAATCGCATCAATGAAATGTAATTTCACTTCCAAAATCTCTTGCGGGGTGCGGTTAGATAAGATTTTAATGAGCAGATTCACAATTCCTTTGGTAATTATGGCATCACTATCGGCAGTAAATACTACTTTACCATCAACAAATTCTGCGTGAAGCCATACCTGAGATTGACATCCCGAAATAAGATACTGCGAAGTTTTGTATTGAGGGTCAATCATGGGAAGTTCTTTGCCCAATTCAATGATATAGGCATATTTGTCCATCCATTCATCGAAATAGAAAAACTCTTCAATCAGTTGTTGTTCGGCTTCCAATATTGTCATGTTTAAGGTTTAAGGGTTATAAGTTATAAGTTTGATAAATTATTTACCGAAAAAATATTGTTATTCAATTATACGTACGTATTGTTTTCGGTTATCTCTACATACGCGATTTGGTTAATTAGTTTTTCATTGTATGGGGCGGATACGCGGATGTAGTTGTCGGTAAACCCGAATATCTGTCCGTTTTTAACGTCATCTTCAAATAATACGGCTCTTTGAGTATTGACATATTCTTGATAAAAAGTTGTTTTTTTGGTTTCAGATAGCAGTAATAATTTTTTTGTACGTACTTTCTTAACACTGTCTTTTACTTGGGGTTTCATTTCTGCTGCGGGCGTGTTAGGTCTTTTTGAATAGGTAAACACATGCAAATAGCTGATGGGTAGTTTTTCTAAAAAACGGAAACTCTCCTCAAAACTATCTTCTGTTTCTGATGGAAAACCGGAAATTACATCCACTGCAATACACGCGTGAGGCATCAAAGATTTGATTTGTTGAACTTTCTCTACAAAAAGTGCTGTTTTGTACCGGCGTTTCATAATAGCAAGAACTCCATCTGAACCCGATTGCAACGGTATATGAAAATGTGGCATCAAAATATCAGAGTTTGCAAATAGATGAATAATATCATCGGTTAACAAATTGGGTTCGATAGAGGAAATACGCACCCTGGCAACAAGTTTAGTTTTCTTAATGGCAGATAGTAGTTGATAAAAAGTTTCTCCGTTTTTTCTTCCGAAGTCGCCTGTATTTACGCCTGTTAATATCACTTCTTTGCAATCCAACGCGGCTATTTTTTTTATATTTTCCAGCACATTTTCAATGGTATCACTTCTACTGCTTCCTCGTGCACGAGCCACCACGCAATAACTGCAATGGTAATCGCATCCATCTTGAATTTTCAGAAAAGAACGCGTTCTGTCGTGCGAAGAATAGGTAGAGAAAAAATGATTAGTGAATAGTGTATCGTGAATAGTATTTTTTTTGCTAATATCTAACAGGTACTGAATAATTTTCATTTTTTCCTCTGAGCCGAACACTTTTGCCACGCCCGGAAGATTTTCAACAACTCCTCTATCTCTTGCTGTGAAACAACCGATGACAATAATTTTTGCAAAAGGATTCTTTCTATGAAATTTCGCTATTAAACTTCTCGCTTTTTTTTCTGCAGTTGTGGTAACTGTGCAGGTATTCAAAATGTAGTAATCCGGTGTGGTAGAAGTCTGAAAACCTGAGTTTTGAAGTTCACGGGCAATATTGGAAGACTCACTGTAATTTAGTTTACAACCCAAGGTAGCGATGTAAAAAGTTTGTGGCATAGATTATTAATTTAGACACGCGCTTGCGATAGCAACAGGGTCTTTTGCGGAAGAGAAAGGAGGCGCATAAGCGTGTTCAATTATGAGCAAATCATAGATAGTACCGCTGTTTTTAATCAGTAGGTCAACCTGGTCAATACGTTTGTCAACCCCTTCATAGCCCACACATTGTTCGAGAAACAGTTGCTCTCCTTTTTGCAACATAATAATTTCGGCAAACCCATCAGTACTGCGAATTCTTGCTGCGGCTGTTGCCCTCCCGGCAACTCCTCCAATAATAATGTGTTTCATTATAATTTTATTACATTTTTTGAGATTGATGCAAATTCCGTTCATATCCCCCCAGCGATTCCGGTGATACCCCCCCACTTTTTGTGAGGTAATATTTCAATGAACGTGCGGCAAAAGTATTATTTTTTTCTAAGACTTTCACCTTTTAACTCGAAGCGATGCGATGTGTGTACAATTCTGTCCAAAATGGCATCGGCTAAAGTTGCTTCTTT
>JAIRVY010000086.1 GCA_031253655.1 Bacteroidales bacterium | reverse complement strand
TTCTACATAATTCGTTAGTTACTCCAATATAAAGAGTTGTTTTATTTTTGTTTGTGAGAATGTAAACATAACCTCCTTTAGTCATCTTCAATTAATTTTGCGACAAATAAACATTTTTGTTAAACACCAAAATAAAAAATAACGCCTCAAACTAATTTTTAACCAAAAGATAAGTATTGGTTCTCGTGTTGAGCGTGAACTTAACTTATTTGTGTAGTCGGGTTTCCTCAAACACCTCAAGAAGCGGATATGTTGAGTATCACGCTTTTTTTATTGCAGAAAATTGAGACAAACTACAGATTATGGTTATAGATTACAGCAGGCAAGCAGGAAGAACAATCACCACTAAGGGATATAGAAAAAAGATAGTTATTATAGAGGATATTAAATACATAATTTGTGAAGACCACTTATCTTCCATATATTTAAACTCAGAAAAAGTTATTTCAGAAATAAAGACACTTTGCGAATTTGAAAGGCAATTGTGTGTATTTGGTTTTTTCCGCATTCGCAAAAATATACTTATCAATGGAAGATATATTACGGAAATAGATTCAAGAATAAATAAACGCGTAGTAAAACTTGGAGAAATATATTTTATTGTCTCAAAAAACCGGTTGAAACCTTTTTTGAATTGGATTTCATAATTTCTCCAATTTCACAGTAAAGTGTCTCATAATGGGTGCTTCCCAAACAATTTGTACGCCGCGGATAATCGATTTTCTTCTGTCGAAAACATTTTTTAAGGCGGCGGCAACTACATCCATGTGGTTGTTTGTGTAGGTTCTTCTAGGTATTGCCAAGCGCAAGAACTCCATTCCGCCGAAGCGGTTTTCGCGAGTAAAGGGATCTCTGTCTGCCAAAAGATAGCCTATTTCACAGCCGCGCACACCGGCTTCCAAATAGAGTTCAATAGTTAATGTTTGTGCGGGGAACTCCTCTTTGGGAACTTCGGTAAGCACTTTTTGTGCATCTACAAAAATGGCATGCCCACCGGCAGGACGCTGATACGGAATTCCGTATTCATCCAATTTCTGTGCTAAGTATTCCACTTGTTTTATGCGTGTTTCTAAGTTTTCAAAATCGGTATTTTCTTCCAATCCGACTGCGATAGCGTTCATATCGCGCCCAGACAATCCGCCGTAAGTAATATATCCTTCATAGATAATACATTTCACTTTTGCTTGCTCGTACCAATCTTCCAAATTTGTTGCGATGAAACCGCCCATATTTACCTGCGCATCTTTTTTTGCGCTCATGGTCATACCGTCTGAATAACTAAACATTTCCAGACAGATCTCTTTAATCGTTTTATGTTCATAACCTTTTTCGCGGGTTTTGATAAAGTAGGCATTTTCGGCAAAACGCGCGGAATCGAACAGTACAAGTTTATTGTATTTCTTTGCCACTGCGTAAATCTCTTTCATATTTTGCATCGAAACGGGCTGGCCGCCGCAGGTGTTGTTGGTAATGGTAACCAACACAAAAGGTATTTTCTCAGAACTGGCTAACAAACAATCTTCCAATAGCTTAATATCCATATTTCCTTTAAAGGAAATTTCCAATTGGGTGTCTCGGGCTTCGGCAATTGTACAATCTACTGCCAATGCTTTTCTTGATTCGATATGTCCTTTTGTAGTATCAAAGTGGGAATTGCCGGGAACAATGTCTCCCTCTTTTATCAAACAGGAAAAGAGTACATTTTCTGCTGCACGTCCTTGGTGTGTGGGAATCACATACCTAAAACCTGTTATGGCAGAAATAGTATCTTTCATTTTATAGAAGGAAGTTGCGCCGGCGTAACTTTCGTCTCCAAGCATCATTGCCGACCACTGCCTGTCGCTCATAGCACCGGTACCCGAATCGGTAAGTAAGTCAATGTAAATTTTTTGAGATTCTAATTGAAACACATTGTAGTGTGCTTCTTTGATCCATTTTTCACGTTCATTTCTCGTACTTTTTCTGATGGATTCTACCATCTTAATTTTCCATGATTCTGCAAAAGGAATTTTCATGTAAATAGTAGTTATTAATTATTAATTATCAATTATTTATGATTTAGTTATCAATTATTTCTGCTTTAATTTCAGGCATTTTTGGCAGTATTCACAAGCCATCGTGTTTTCATCTGCTATAATTTTTCTGGTTTGTTTTCCGGTTTCATCATAGTAATACCAGGTCCCATCGCAATTACCATGGTCAAAATGTCCTCTAAAATAAGGTTTGCCATCTTCGCGATATACGTTGTAGATTCCGTGTTCTTTTCCTTCAATGTAGAAAGCATCTGTTTGCACTGAGCCATCCTTAAAGAATGCGTACCATTTACCGTCTCTTTTTCCATTTTTCAATCCACCACCTTTGCGCTCTTGCTTATTTTCGTAGTAATGTGCTTCTCCAATTATTTCGTGTGTTTTATTTCCATTTTCATCAACTTTATAGAAAACAACAATTTGAGGAAGAGTATCGTTATACGAGGCAACTACTTCGCCACCCGGGGTGTTTAGCTCAAAAACCGGTTTAGGTTTTTTGGGAGAACAGGCGTTAAAACAGATTAATAAACTAAAGAATAATAAACAATTAGAAAAAATGTTTGTGGATAATAAATAAGTGTTTTTCATAAATACTATAATTATTGTTAACTCTTTTTTTAGGCTGCAAAAGTATTTTTTTTTATCATAAGTAAGGTTTTTTTTTATTTTTGCCGTCTAAAAGGTCACATATTTTTTGATAGCTATTCACATAATTCATTCATATTATAAACATTAAAATTCAATCATTATGAAAAAAGAATCTTTAAAAATAGTTTCGTTGACAGTGATAATTTTCTTTTTCACGCAACTATTATTCGCAGTCCCGGCAAATCCTACCCCCATTACTTTCACTCAACCTGATGGAGATACGTTAACCATAATGATAAAAGGTGACGAACGGGTTAATTGGAGTGAGACTTTGGATGGTTACACTTTACTGCATAATAAAGCCGGGTTTCTAGTGTATGCCGTATTAGATGAAAGCGAAAATCTGCAACCTTCCGAATATATTGCCACCGATATTGCCAAAAGGAATGCCGCAATTGTTTCATTTCTGAACACTATTGAGAAAAAATTGTTTTACAGTGAGCTACAACTACAAATTATGCGTAAAGTTTGGGAGATTGAAGATGAAGCATTGTATAATGCAGCAAAAAACGGAAATGCGGTAATAGGACACTATAAAACAATATGCGCTTTTGTACAATTTTCTGATAGAAAGATGATAAAGAATTTAGATGATTTTGAACCTTTGTTTAATCAATTAGGATACACGGTTTCGACTATTGGTGCGAAAGGCGGCAGCGTAAAAGACTATTTTAGAGAGATTTCTTACGGTAAAATGGACATAACTATTTCATTATATGGTATTTACGAAGCCCCAAAAACAAAGGCATTTTATGGGCAAAATCAAGATGCGGGTGAATGTGCTGCGCTGGCAAGATTTTTGGCACAAGAAGTTGTAAAAGAACCGGGATTTATAATTAAAAATTACGCAAACGCCAGCCCTAATACTGTTGATGGTTTTCACTTTATTTTTGCAGGATTTGGACAAGAAAAATCACAAAAACCTTCTGATATTTGGTCTCACGCCAGTGTTTTTGGACCTGCTGTTGTAAAAGACGGTGTTTCTATTAGCGCCTACTCTTGCTCGCCGGAACTTAACGGACTTTCCGGGTCGTCTATTACCCGTGCAGGTGTGATATGTCATGAAATGATGCATGCAGTTTGCAAAATGCCTGACTACTACGATACTAATTATGATATAGATGGTTACTATCTTGGCACAGGAGACTGGGATTTAATGGCAAGTGGGTGCTATAATGGTGAAAGCAAGAGCCCTTCACATCCGAATATGTTAATTAAGGTACAGTGTGGTTGGGTAACTCCCACTATCTTAAACGCTGCCAAAACGATTACCAATATGCCTAACGCTGCCGAAAAGCCCGTTGCCTACAGAATAAATACGAATAAAAGTGATGAATTTTATCTTTTGGAAAACAGACAGAAGGTTAAATTTGATACTGTTATCCCTGGGCAAGGTTTGATCATATATCATGTACACCCCAACCAAACTGCATGTATTAACTGTAAACATCCGCAACGCATGTATCCTGTGTGCGCCGGCAGTAATCGAATCACTCAAGTTTCATCAACTACACCCATCCCCGCGGCGTATGGTAAGATAGACAGTCAGGAAACTCCTTTTCCGGGATCTAAGAACAAGTTCACTTTTTCTCATGAAACATTGCCTGCTATGAAATCATGGTTCAATGATTATGAAGATATTATTAAACCACTTACTAATATTACGAGTATTAACAAATTAGTGAGTTTTGAGTTTATGGGTGGAACCGGGATTGAAGAAAATGAAAGAAATACCCCTGTCTTGAATATTATTCCAAATCCTGCCAGTGACTATATCGATTTACAGATATCTATGAATGTTAATAAGATATTTAGTATCGATTTTTATAATTCAGTAGGATTGTTGGTAAAAACAATACCCATTGATGGTTTTTTAGCAGATAAAATGATAACACAACGTATTTCTATTTCCGATTTGAGCAGAGGTTTCTACTTTGTAAGTGTAGGAAATACAACAGTTAAATTAGTGATTCAATAATTATGCAGAAATATTCAGGATTTAGGTTCGACAGCGTTTTAGTACATGGTTCCGATATTGACGAGCCTTTTGGAGCAGCAGTAACCCCCATTTATCAGGCAAGTACCTACAAATTTAAAAATGCTGCTCACGGTGCGGCTTGTTTTGCCGGCGAAGCCCCCGGTTTTATTTATACCCGAATCGGAAATCCTACCATACAGGCGTTGGAAAAAACTTTGGCAAATCTAGAAAACGCGACAAAATGCGTTGTTACTTCCAGTGGAATGGCAGCCGTGAACACTGTCTATATGTCTTTCTTGAATCCGGGTGACCATATAGTATCTACGGATGCTGTTTACGGACCATCACGGGTTGTTATTGAAAAATATTGGTCGCGCTACGGCATAGAGTACAGTTATATAGACACTTCCAATATAGAAAATATTAATAATGCCATCCGTCCCAATACGAAAATTCTCTATATTGAAACTCCAACCAACCCAACTATGGTGCTTACCGACTTGAAAGCAGCAGTAGAAATTGCTCACCAACACAATATTTTGGTAGTGGTGGATAATACCTTCTGTACTCCTGTCTTGCAACGCCCGCTGGATTTGGGCGCCGATGTGGTGATTCATTCTATGACGAAATTCATTAACGGTCACGCCGATATAGTTGCTGGTGCCATTATGTCGAAAACAGAAGAGTTAGATAAAATTATTCGTGCCACGATGGTTATTATGGGTTGTTGTATGGATCCTACCCAAGCCTATATGGTTATTCGGGGCGTAAAAACGTTATCTCTGAGAGTGAAAAAACAGCAGGAAAACGCGCAAATTATCGCTGAAAGGTTAGAAAAACATCCTGCAGTAGCCTCGGTGGCTTATCCCGGATTGAAATCACATCCTCAATATGAATTAGGAACAAAACAGATGGACGGTCCCGGCTCGCTGATAAGTTTTGAGTTGAAAGGAGGATTTAAAGCAGGAAAAACGCTAATGAACAGTATCCGTTTGGTCTTATTGGCAGTTTCTCTGGGAGGTGTTGAATCATTGATGTCGCACCCCGCTTCAATGACACACTCCAAAATGTCGCAAGAATCAAGATTGGCAGGAGGAATTACCGATGGTTTGGTGCGCCTTGCCGTGGGGATAGAAGATATAAACGATATTATCGCCGATTTGGAACAAGCATTACATAAGTGTATATAAATAAAGAACTTTTCTTAGATTTTCTCAAAGAAAGGGAAATTACCTGGCTGGGTATTGATTTTTCTAAAGCAACATTTACAAAAAAAGGTTTTGATATTCCTAATGATGTACTGCAACTCTATTTCAATGAATGGAATGCCCTAATTATTTCAGACCAGAAAAAATATGACATCCGTGTGGCTTTCAGAAAACCAATTGTGCATTTTGACCTCTCTTTTGTAAAAAAACAGAATAAACTGTATAAAGGAGATTCTCCCGTTAAAGATGTGGTTCGAATGGAAAATCTTTTAGATGAAACTATTATCACCAATTACCTCCGACAAATTTCAACTCCAGAAATATCAAAGTATTCAATGCTAATCATTGTGGAATCTTTCGATAATATCATCAAAAAAGGAGCAGTCTGGTTGGTGATTTTTAATAGCATAACTAAAGAACCGGCACTTTGTGAGGAATTTAAAGAATCACCTAGTGGATTTAATATTAAATCGTACTGGGCAAGAGTTTTCTTTAATATTTTTTTCAATATTAACAAAACTGTATTCACCAGGTGGGAACATTTAACATTGTAAAAACGCACGTTTTTTACCCCTGTCGTTTTAGTGAACTTTTATGTAGCAACAGAAGAAACTCTTCTATAAAGTGCTGATAGTTTTTATCTTTCAGTGCGTTTTCTTCGTATATCTCTACCACTTTTTTCCATTGTTCCGTTTGTAGTAAAGGTAGTGAATATTTGACTTTAATAGATGCAATCTCATCCACCGTCTCCATTCGTTTTCTTAACAATTTACTTATTTGGATATCAATATTTTTTATTAAATTTCTTTGAATAAACAAAGCATTATCAGCATCATTACGGGAAAATGAAAATGTTAAGGAACGTAACAAATTTGTAAATTGCAAAGGGGAAAGTTGCTGTTTGCTGTCCGAAAGCGCCTGCTCGGGTGCGTAATGCACTTCAGCCATAATCCCGTCAAAACCATAATCTGTAGCAGTTTGAGCAATAGCAGGTTGCAAAGACACATCACCGGAAATATGTGAGATATCGCAGAGCAGAGGAATATCGAGATATTTAAGATGCAAAGCCACAGGAATTTCCCAACAAGGCGTGTTGCGGTAAACATTTTCGCCAACTATTGAAAAACCACGATGCACTGCCATAATCTTTCTTGTTCCGGCATTTTGAAAACGTTGAATAGCTCCTATCCACAAGGAAAGGTCCGGATTAATGGGGTTTTTTACCAAAACAGTCAGATTAGAATTAGTAGTTGCTTCAGCTATTTCTTGAACTAAAAAAGGGTTTACCGTTGTTCTTGCACCAATCCAAATCGCGTCAATATTGTTTTCAACACACCTTTGCACGTGCGCTGCCGAGGCCACTTCTACACAAATGTTAAAGCCAAATTGTTTTTTTATTTCTTGTAACCATACCAACGCTTCATTTCCTATGCCCTGAAAATCAATATGATTACTACGTGCCTTCCATACCCCTGCCCTAAAAAAATGAAGAACGAAATCCGAAGTTTGTAACTGATACAGCTCTTTAGCAGTGGCAAAAAGCTGATACTTTGACTCAACGGCGCAAGGACCTGCAATGATGATTTTAACGTTTTTCAATTACATAAAATTTTACTTCTAACGAGATAAAAAAAAAATTGTTATTTCGCCAAAAAAAAACAGATGAAAAAAAACATAACATTTATTCTTCTTTCATTATCTCTTTTCCTTTTTGCAAGTTGCTCTAAAAAAGCAATTTACGAGAAAATAGTTTACTTTCCTGATAACAACTGGACATTTGAGAATAAGGCGGTAACTTTTACTATCCCGCTCCCGGGTTCCGATAACCCATTCTCCGTTATTCTCGAACTTGAACTTGTTGGACCCCTGAACGTTGATATGTTTTACGCCAGTTTTACATTTATTTCTCCCGGGGGAGGTAAAACAATAAAACCCTTAACATTTAACTTCATAACACCACATGAACCCTACATCTATAAAAAAGGTGCTCCCTCTAATGAAAGAACTTTAAGATTGACTTTGTATCCCAAAAAATATTTCTCAGAACCCGGAGATTATACCTTTGAAATCAACCAATTTTCTAATAAAGCGGATAATTACGGCATTAAGTCAATAAGTTTGAGAATTGAACCTGTGAAGGAATAAAATAATTCGTAATTCGTAATTCGTAATTCGTAATTGTTTTGGCACAATTGTTGCAAACAGTAATATGTTTTTTGAAATTATTAACAAAAAAAATATATTACTATGGCAAAAATTATTGGAATAGATTTAGGAACCACCAACTCGTGTGTTTCTGTTATGGAAGGCAACGAACCTGTTGTAATTCCAAACAGCGAAGGAAGAAGAACAACTCCTTCTATTGTGGCTTTTGTAGGCGATGAGCGAAAAGTGGGCGATCCAGCTAAACGTCAGGCAATTACGAACCCAACCAAAACTATCTCTTCCATTAAGAGATTTATGGGCGAAACTTGCGACCAAGTAAAAACAGAAGTAGGCAGAGTTCCATACAAAGTAGAATGTGTAAACAATCTTCCCAAAGTGGTTATTGATGATAGAAAATTTACCCCTCAGGAACTTTCGGCAATAGTGCTGCAGAAAATGAAAAAAACAGCTGAGGAATATTTGGGAACTGAGGTTACCGAAGCTGTAATTACAGTGCCGGCATATTTTAGCGACTCGCAGCGCCAGGCTACCAAAGAAGCCGGCGAAATTGCAGGATTAACAGTGAAACGTATTATCAATGAACCAACTGCTGCTGCTTTAGCCTACGGATTAGACAAAAAGAAATCCGACTCAAAAGTGGCGGTATTTGACCTTGGAGGAGGTACGTTTGATATCTCGATTCTTGAACTTGGAGACGGCGTATTTGAAGTAAAGTCGACCAACGGAGATACCCATCTGGGCGGTGATGACTTTGACCAGGAGATAATTAACTGGTTGGCAGAAGAGTTTAAAAAAGATTTTAGTGTGGATTTGCGGAAAGACCCGATGGCGTTGCAACGATTGAAAGAAGCTGCAGAAAAGGCAAAAATCGAACTTTCAAGTTCGAACCAAACGGAAATCAATCTGCCGTATATTATGCCTATTGACGGTATTCCGCAGCACTTGGTGCGCTCTATTACCCGCGCTCAGTTTGAGCAACTTTGCGACCATTTAATTCGCAGAGCCATTGAACCTTGCAAAAAAGCATTGAGTGATGCAGGTATGAAAACCGCCGACATAGACGAAGTTATCCTCGTAGGAGGTTCCATCCGTATTCCCGCCATACAAAAGGTGGTAGAAGATTTCTTCGGTAAAGCACCTTCCAAAGGTGTAAACCCCGATGAAGTAGTTGCTATTGGTGCGGCCATTCAGGGCGGCGTGTTGAGCGGAGAAGTGAAAGATATTCTTTTATTGGATGTTACCCCACTTTCACTGGGTTTGGAAACTTTAGGCGGTGTAATGACAAGGCTTATTGAATCAAACACAACTATTCCAACTAAAAAAACCGAAACCTTTACCACCGCTGTAGATAACCAAACTTCTGTGGAAATTCATATTTTGCAGGGAGAGCGCCCAATGGCAAACCAAAACAAAAGTATCGGACGTTTCCACTTAGACGGCATCCCGGCGGCAATGCGCGGACTTCCACAGATTGAAGTAACATTTGACATTGACGCTAACGGTATTTTGAATGTGATGGCGAAAGATAAAGCCAGCGGCAAAGAGCAAAAAATCAGGATTGAAGCCTCTTCAGGACTTTCCGATGATGAAATTAAAAGAATGAAAGCGGAAGCCGAAGCCAATGCCGAAGCCGACAAAAAAGCGAAAGAGGAAATTGACAAACTGAACAATGCCGATGCATTAGTTTTCCAAACCGAAAAACAACTCAAAGAGTTTGGCGAAAAAGTTCCTGCTGAAGATAAAGCAAAGATTGAAGAAGCCGCTGCCAAGTTAAAACAAGCACACAACAGCAAAAACATCGCTGCTATTGATTCTGCTACTGCCGAACTGAACGCTGCGTGGAACGAAGCCTCGCAGAAGATGTACGCAGCCGGACAGCAGCAGGGTGGAGCCACTGCCGAGCCATTTGCGGGAGCCGGTGGCGATCCCTTCTCCCAAGCGCAGGCACAGACAAACGCCTCCTCCGGACAACAAACACCAAATGAAGGTGTTACCGATGTGGATTTTGAAGAAGTGAAGTAATGCAATGAACAATTAATAATTAACAATTGATTAAAAGCGGTAATTGAAGAAATTACCGCTTTTTAAAAACAATAAAGAAAATAAATGACTGATACACAGCATATTACCATATTTACCCCCGATAATGACAATAGTTTTGAGTTGCCACTCTCCGATTCTAAAATAGCTGCCGGATTTCCATCTCCCGCAGAAGACAATTTTTATCTCAAACTCGATATTACGAAAGAAATCATCAAAAATCCCGCTGCCACATTTTACGCAAGAGTCAGTGGAGTCTCCATGATTGAAGACGGAATTAATGACGGCGACCTATTAGTAATTGACAAAAGCGTTGAACCCTACGATAATTGTTTGGCTGTTTGCTATATAGACGGCGAGTTTACCTTGAAACATTTTAAACGGAAAAAAGACCACGCACTACTCATCCCCGCAAATAAAGACTACAAAACTATAACTGTTACCGAAGAAAACAACTTTGTTATTTGGGGTGTAGTTCGGTACGTCATAAAAAAAGTATAATGATTGGACTTTGCGATTGTAACAACTTCTTTGTCAGCTGCGAGCGCGTTTTTAATCCTGCATTGAACGGAAAACCGGTAGTAGTTTTAAGTAATAACGACGGTTGTTTTATCTCCCGTAGTGAAGAAGCCAAAAAACTCGGTATAAAAATGGGGCAGCCGCTTTATCAGGCAAAAGAACTCATTGAAAAACACAATGTTGCAGTTTTCTCAAGCAATTATATTTTGTACGGTGATTTATCCCAAAGAGTGATGGACACACTCAAAATATTTTCCCCATCTGTGGAAATATACTCTATAGATGAAGCCTTTATCAACTTTCATAGATTTGATATCTACGAACTAAAAGAATATGGAAAACAGATAGCCAAAACTATTATTAAAAACACAGGAATTCCAGTAAGTTTGGGCATTGCACCCACCAAAACATTAGCAAAAGTAGCAAGCAAACTCTGTAAAAAATATCCGAAATTGGAAGGGTGTTGCTTAATGCACAAGCCGGAAGATATTACAAAAGTGCTAATGAGTTTTCCCATTGAAGAGATTTGGGGCATCGGTTACAGGTATTCCAAAATGCTAAAAAATAACAATATACACACTGCTGAACAATTCCGGAAACTCCCACCGGAATGGATTAGGACAAAAATGAGCGTGGTGGGACTTCGCACGTGGAAAGAACTGCACGGCGAGCCTTGTATCGCTTTTGGTTATTCTGTCCCCGATAAACAATCTATCTGTGTGTCACGTTCTTTCGCGAAAGAATTAACTGCCATTGAACCACTAACAGAAGCACTTGCCACATTTGTAAGTATGGCAGCCGAAAAACTGCGTAAACAAAACTCCCGCACGAGCCAATTGCAAATCTTCATTTACACAAATAGACACCGAAAGGACAAGGCACAGCATTACGAAAGCAAACTTATCATATTCCCGGCTGCTACAAATAGCACTATCGAAATGGTAACATTTGCCACACAAGCTCTGAAAGAAATATACAAAAAAAATTATGCCTATAAAAAAGCCGGCGTTATACTCAACGACATTTCACCGGACACCGGAATCCAAAACATTCTTTTCGATAACATTGACCGTTCCAAACACTCTACCCTTATGCAAACTATGGATTTTCTAAACGCACTACACGGAAAAAACACTGTTTCCATAAGTGCACAGGGGGCAGGAAAAATACCGGCATATCAAGGAAAAATATCACCAAGATTTACAACTCATTGGAACGAAATAATGGTAGTTAAGGTGTAATCTCTGCAAGGAAACTATCATTAATAATCCACCTTAAACTTCTTGAAAACCTTATCGTTGTTTATTACTTCTATCGCTTTGAGAAAACCTTCGTCGGTAGTTAAATGAATTTGATACGCTTCATTATACCCAAAAAGATAGCGGGCGATGTTGAAGCGCAACGCATCTTTTAGCAACTCGTTGGCTTTATTAATGTTACGTAAACGCATCGACTCGTTAAAAGAGTCGGTAATATATTCTGTGAACATCTTTTGAAATGACTCACTGCCAGTAAAATCTTCTAAAGAATTGTAGAGCGAGTCCAAAACTGCAGATTTTTCTTTGATAAACAACTCAGCACGTTTTGAAAAAATAAAAGTAACAGAATCTTTTATTCCTTCTTTATGTGCATAATCTATTAACTCTTGCAAAAATTCATCAGAAATTAAGAAATTGTTCTTATACTCTTCAACAGTGGGATATTGCGATTTTAACAATTCTTTGTTAAAATCAAAGTAATCCAAAGCAAAACTGCTTATAATTCCTTTTCTAAGCATTTCAAAATACAGGGAAGAATACCTTGTAGTATCGAACGGAATAAAGATGTCGGGCATAATACCGCCTCCGCCATAAACTGTTCTTCCTTTTGCCGTATGATATTTAAGTGAGTCTGGAAATTTAATACTATCGGCAGTAATGAGTTCTCCGTGGTTTCTCCTGTTGTTAAACTCGTTAAGGTAGTTGTCTAATCCGTCTTCATACGGGCGTTGGATGCATCTTCCGGAGGGGGTGTAGTATTTAGAAATAGTAAGTCGAACTTGCGCGCCGTCGTTAAGATAGATAGGTTTCTGTACCAAACCTTTTCCAAAAGTTCGGCGCCCCATTATGATACCTCTATCCCAATCCTGTACGGATCCTGAAACGATTTCGCTAGCAGAGGCAGAACCTTCATCCACCAGGATAATCAGTCTTCCTTTCTGAAAATCTCCACGACTGTTGGATTTGAAAGACTCTCCTGTTTTTCGGAAATTATCGGTATAAACTATCATTTTGTTATCTCCGATAAACTCGTTGGCAATATCAAAGGCAGCCTGAAGATATCCTCCGCTGTTTCCGCGCAAATCGAAGATGAGGTTTTTCATACCTCTGGCTTTCAGACGTGTAATAGCATCACGCAGTTCTAGGGTAGAGTTTTGGGCAAAACGCTCCAAACGAATATAACCAGTATTTTTATCCGCCATAAAATATACGTTAATACTGTTCATAGGAATTTTGTCGCGGATAATAGTAAATTCCAATGGTTCAGTATTTTTTCCTCTCTTTATTAATAGGTTAACTTTTGTTCCTTTAGGTCCACGCAGGTGGTCGAAAACCCATTTGTTATTAAGATGTTTTCCGTAAGCTGTAGCCGTATCCACTCTGAGAATCTTGTCTCTTGCTAAAATTCCTACCTTTTCGGAAGGTCCGTTAATAATCACTTCCGTAATATTAATTGTATCCTTCACAATTTCAAAAGATATCCCTATACCATCGAAAGAACCAATGAGCGGCTCATTTGCCTGTTGAACATCTTTTTTTGAGATATACGCTGAATGGGGGTCAAGTTCTTTTAGCATCTCTATAACACCTTTCTCAATCAATGCATCAAAATTAACCGTGTCTAAATACATAATGTTAATATGATTTAGCAACTGGTCCATCTTTTGTGCATTCGTTTTATAGTTAGGATTTTGTGCAAAAGAGACTACAGAAATCAGGAAAAGGAAGAGGGAAAGTTTAATATTCATAACATTAATAATTAATAAAAGTTGAATAGCAAACGTGCAAATAACAAATTTCGTATAATTCTACCTAATAAACAAAACAACACCCACTTCGCTAATCACCAATCACTATTCACTAATACTATTCCCTTTAACGTTAAAAGAAGGGTCTCCCAACAAGTTGAAGGCTTTTAGATAAATTTCTCGCTTTTTCTTGCTAACCCCCAAAGAATTATAATATTTTTTTTTCCCAAGATTAATAATTTCAGAAAGATAGCGTGCGTCCTTAGAAAAAAACTCGCCAAAAATTTTCTTTGCCACTATCGGGTCTGAGTTGGTTTGTGTATTCACTGAGGAACCAAAATAGGCTACACCCCCTTTCTCATGCGCTCTGATAAAGTGCTCTCCGATACAAGTTTGTGCGTAATTCCCTGTTCTACACGAAAAAGTAAAAACGAAAGGGAAAATAGTATTTTTAACGGTTAAAATATCACTGTTTTCCCATTCAAAAGTTTTTCCAGATAATGAAATAATACTGCCGTGCCCGGAATAGACTAACAGTACCGGATTATTATTCATCGCATTCATAACCTCCTTTTTATCAGGCTGATTTAATGCTTGAAACTCATATTCATTGTGCAGCAATCCCTGTTTAACAATTATTTTATTTACTCTTTTTATTGAATTTCGCATATAAGTTCTATTCCAAACTCCCTTTTTCTCATCTCCGGCAATCAATAACGCTTTCTTATCAAAACCTGACATATTCTTTTCCATAAAAATTGTTTTATCAATTATGTTCTTGAGTTGTGTGCTGTTTTCCACAGAGAAACGTCCCAGAAAAACGTCCGCAAAAAGACCATTGCCCTCCAAAAGTGAGTATCCCAAATCGGTAATTGGGTCTTTCTTAATCTTTCCCGAAGGATTTCCCTGATAGGCAGGAATATGCTCTACATCACCCACTAAAAGCACGAATTTGGGTCGTGTAGCATGATCATCGTAGAGATTTTGGATATAGTTTTTTATTGCAACATTGGTTTTTCCGGTAGTTTGTGTATTCACTACCATCACTTCAAAACCGATATTTTGCTTGTACTGCACAAAATGCTCCAGTGTGCTTTCAAACTCCGGTGCAGTTATGATTAAGTAATGCCCCTGACTAACAAACTGATTGTTTTTGTCTACTGCAGGTTTGTAAACAATGGGTTCGTTTTGAGTTTTTGCTTCGAAACAGGAAAATAACAGGCAGTAGAAGAGTGTTATTCTAAGGAGGTCCATTATTTCAAAATTCTCAGAAATTCTACCGTTAAATCCCACACTTGTTGCACGGTATCTATCTTTAGTTTTTCGTCGGGAGAATGCACTCCTCTTAACGTGGGCCCGTAGGAAACCATATCTAATCCGGGGTATTTTTCCGAGAACAAGCCGCATTCCAAGCCGGCGTGAATTGCTTTTACTTCGGGTTCTTTATTAAACAGATTGCGGTAAGCTTGCACAAGCACTTTTAACACTTCCGAATCGGGATTAGGCGTCCAGCCCGGGTATCCGTCTCCACATATCACATCATCGGCGCCAATGGTGTAGAAAGCAGAAGAAACCATATCCACGGCATCCTGTTTTTTAGATTCCAAAGAACTGCGCTGGCTTGTTGAAATATAGATTTTTCCCTCTTTAAACTTTACAGAAGCGAGATTAGTAGAAGTTTCCACAAAATTGGGAATATCCTGCGACATCGCCAGTACGCCGTGCGGGCACACATAGAGCGCGTTCATCAAATCGATTTGCAGTAGTTCGTCCAAAACCATTTTCGGCATTTTGGTTTCTTCAAAAGTAACTGTAACATTGGGGTCGGTTACACGATACTCATCTTTATAGATTCTATCCATCTCTTTAAGGTACTTTTCAAAAGCCTCTTTATTTTTTTGTGGAATGATGATATGCGCGTAACCTTCGCGAGCAATGGCATTGCGCAGGTTTCCGGCATCAATATTAGCGATAGCGAGGTCATACTCCTGGTAAGCATTCCATAAAATGCGATTCAGAAGTCTTACGGCATTTCCAAGTCCTTTGTTAATGTCGTCGCCGGAGTGTCCACCTTTTAATCCTTTCACACAGACGTTGTAGGCAATACAATTTTTCGGCATTTTTTCTTCCCATTCAATTTCAAGGATAGCCTGTGTATCTTTTCCGCCGGCGCAACCGATAAAAAATTCGCCTTCATCTTCCGAGTCCAGATTCAACAACATCTTTCCTTTCATAAACTCTGACTGCAAGTTGAAAGCACCGGTAAGTCCGGTTTCCTCATCTACAGTAAACAGACATTCAATCGGTCCGTGCTCAATATCCCGAGCTTCCAGCAGCGCCATTTGAATTGCCACGCCTATACCGTCATCCGCACCTAAAGTAGTGCCTTTTGCCTTGAGCCACTCGCCGTCAATATAGGGTTGAATGGCATCTTTGTCGAAATCAAATTTGGTGTCGCTGTTTTTTTCGCACACCATGTCTACGTGGCTCTGAAAAATAACAGGGGTAACATTCTCTTTGCCTTTGGTTGCCGGTTTGGAAATCAGTACATTTCCAATTTTATCGCGTTTGGTTTCCAACTTCAATGCTTTTCCGAATTCTAACAACCGGGCAATAATTTTTTCTTCTTTTTTGGAAGGGTGCGGAATTTTACAAATTTCATCGAAATAGTAAAAAACGCGGGAGGGGGTAAGGTTTAGGATAGGATTCATATTATTAAATATTAAATATTACATACTATTTATCAAATATTGATGGTTAATGATTAGTAATTAGTAATTATTGTTGATTTGTTCGTTATTTTCTTCTAAATTTGTAAACTTTTTGTAGCAGGTTGCGTATAGTCCTATAAATAATAGTGTTACGAAACCACTAAAGTAATTAATTTTGAAAGAACCACCCATAAGAAAGTGTCCGATAGCCATCTGTGCGATTTGAGAAATGGCATATATATGAAAGCCTATTTTCTTCATTTTCAGCATATAAATTGCACCAACGATAGCAGTAGCACAAAATATAGCTAAGAAATAGTACTGCCAAACAGGTATTTCCAGCATCTTTTCATAGATTTCAATAATATTGGCAAACATAGTATTGTCGCGCATTATTTCTATAAAGGAGGGAAGAAACATTGGGGTAGCCAAATTGGACAACAAAGCGGCGCCCGAACCAATAAAAGTTAACACACACAAGAAAGTAAGAAACGCGGGGCGTTTGTTTTCTTCCATTGGATTTTCGTAAGAAATTTGATTTGAATAATTTTCCATAGCTATTGTATTATTATTTGTAACTCTAAACTCTAATCTTTAAATTATTAATTTTTAAATGATATGCCCAGTTCTTTCAATTGAGCGGGATTAATGGTGGCTGGGGCATCGAGCATGGGGTCTCGCCCTGAATTGTTTTTTGGGAAAGCAATAAAGTCGCGAATAGAATCGCTGTCGTTAAGGATGGCGCACAATCGGTCGAATCCGAAAGCTATCCCTCCGTGTGGGGGGCATCCATACTGAAAGGCGTTCATCAAAAAACCGAACTGATTGTGGGCTTCCTCAGTTGATAAACCCAAAACGGAGAACATCTTTTGCTGCAACTCTTTGCTATAGATTCGTATAGAACCACCGCCAATCTCAGTGCCGTTGATTACCAAGTCGTAAGCATTGGCGAGCACGGCTCCGGGACGGGTATCCATCAATGCCAAATGCTCCGGTTTGGGCGCAGTAAACGGGTGATGTTTGGCGTAGAAACGTTGGGTCTCATCATCCCACTCTAATAATGGAAAGTCTATCACCCACAGTGGTTTATACTCACCGGCTCGGCACAACCCAAGTTGTTTACCCATCTCTAAACGCAACTCACAAAGTTGTTTGCGCACTTTTTTAGTCTCTCCGGACATAATCAGGATGAGATCGCCCGCAAATGCGTTACATTTCTCGGCTACTGAGGCTAAATCTTCCTGAGAATAGAACTTTTCTACCGAAGACTTAAAGGTACTGTCTTCATTACAAATGATATATACTAAACCGCCGGCACCAATTTGGGGGCGTTTTACAAAATCTGTGAAGGCATCAAGTTGTTTGCGCGAATAGTGGGCGCATCCTTTTGCTACGAAGCCTACTACTAACTCTGAATTATTGAATACCGAAAACGCTCTATGTTGCAGTTTGTCGTTCAGCTCAACAAACGACATCCCGAAGCGTGTATCGGGTTTGTCGCTGCCGTATAGCCGCATAGCATCTTCAAAAGTGATCCTCGAAATGGATTCAATATCAATACCTTTTACCTTATGAAAAATATGTTTTATCAGTCCCTCAAAAGTTTGTAAAATATCCTCCTGTTCCACGAACGACATTTCGCAGTCAATTTGAGTAAATTCGGGTTGGCGGTCTGCGCGCAGGTCTTCGTCACGGAAGCAGCGCACAATTTGGAAATATCTGTCGTAGCCCGAAATCATCAGCAATTGTTTAAAAGTTTGTGGAGATTGGGGGAGGGCATAAAACTCGCACGGATTCATACGGGAGGGTACCAAAAAATCGCGAGCGCCTTCGGGGGTAGATTTTATCAAAAACGGGGTCTCAATTTCAAGAAACCCTATGCCATTCATATAATTCCTTATTTCAATAGAAAGGTTATGCCGGAAGATGAGATTGTTTTTCACCGGATTACGCCTCAAATCTAAGTAGCGGTATTTCAGGCGCAGTTCATCACCACCGTCCGATTCATCTTCAATAGTAAACGGGGGTATTTCCGACCGGTTCAGCACCGTTACTGCATCCACAATAATTTCTATGTCGCCGGTAGTAATATTTTTGTTTTTGCTATAGCGTTCTGCCACAGTTCCTGTGGCTTGAATGACCCACTCTCTACCGAGACTTTCGGCTATTTCGCACAGTTCGGAATTGCGCTCATTGTTAAAAACTAGCTGAGTAATGCCGTATCTGTCGCGCAGGTCAACAAAGAGCATACCTCCTAATTTTCTATTTTTTTGTAACCATCCGCAAAGTGTAACTTTTTGATTTACATTGCTGATATTCAACTCTTCGCAAGTATGGGTTCTGAGCATTTTATATTTATTTTTATGAGGTCGCAAATATCTACAATTTTTTTGTTTTGCCGGAAATTAATTTATCTTTCGGTTAAAAATTAGTTTGAGGCGTTATTTTTTATTTTGGTGTTTTACAAAAATGTTTATTTGTCGCAAAATTAATTGAAGATGACTAAATGAGGTTATGTTTACATTCTCACAAACAAAAATAAAACAACTCTTTATATTGGAGTAACTAAC
>JAIRVY010000078.1 GCA_031253655.1 Bacteroidales bacterium | reverse complement strand
TGACACCGCGGCGTTTGGTCTTTGAGCCCGTCGAAATGCCCCCGCCTAATTTTCCGCCCCTCCCATATATAAAAATTGTGCTGACATTCCGAGCGCAGCGAGGAATCCCATTCATAACGCCTCAAACTAATTTTTAACCAATCATTTTCACTTTTTTCACTTGTTATAAAGAAAAATATATATTTGCCGCGATTTTCATAAACCATTAAATTAATAGGAGGAACGTTATCGATTAAATTTCTACACTCATTTTTAATAACAAAATTAATAATATGAAATCGATTGCGTTAACCGACAATGAGTTGATTACTCGTTATGTGGATGGTGATGAAGTTGCCCTTAAACATTTAATAACCAGACATCAAAAGAAAGTTTTTTCTTATATTCTTATGTCTGTAAAAAATAGAGAATTAGCGGAGGATATCTTTCAGGATACTTTTATTAAGGTGATTAATACGCTTAAATCTGATAACTACAAAGAAGAAGGAAAATTCTTGCAGTGGGTAATGCGTATCGCCAATAACCTGAAAATTGACTACTACCGCAAGGTGCAACGAATGCCCACCTTTGAATCAAATACCGATTTCAACATTTTTGACGTGCTAAACGGCACAGATCCTTCTATAGAACAAAAAATAATCACGGAACAGATATACGGCGATGTGAAAAATTTAGTACAATATCTCCCCAATGAACAGCGCGAAGTGTTAGAAATGCGTATCTACGACGACGTGAGTTTCAAAGATATAGCAGAAATTACAGGCGTAAGTATTAACACTGCACTTGGAAGAATGAGATACGCACTCATAAATCTAAGAAAATTGATAAAAGAGAAGAATGTAATTATCTCTTAATCTCTAATTGTTTTTTTTTTCTACAATATTTCCGTTTATAAGGCGTTTTGGTTAAATAATTTTACGTACTCCGTCGCCTATGAATAAAGAAATAACACTCTCCAGAAGTTCTTCCAAATTGAATCTGAATCAGGTGCCAAGAAAAGCGGTTATCGAAACTTTACTGAGTTTTTCGAAATCTCTCCAATTTGTGAAAACCTCCATTGGACAAATTGTTGTGATAAACAACTAAATTTACCATTTTCGGATTACGTTTTGTTTCTTGCAGGAACTGAAAAACTTGGTAACAATAGATTTTGAAGCGCAAGAGGACTGAAAGAACAGATTGATAGTTTAATTCACAACTTTTATTTTGTTTCTATCTAATACATAGATAGAATCTTGAAAGAAAATGTAGTTTCCTTTTTTACAAAAAAAAGAATTTTCAAAATCTTCGCCAATATTAATGAATTTGTTCTGCAGATTCTTTACCCTGTCATGATTTTGAATATTGAACTGGTAGCGTTTGTCCTCCGTGTTTCCAATTGAATCGGAAACTAATATTGCCTGACCATTATAACAAAATTGAAAAGCAACACATTTTGATATGCTATAATTCACAACATCAATATGCTGCTTGTTTTTTACCATGTTTATCGTTTTTATCAATATGAATATATTTAGTAATGCAAGTAAACAGAGGAGTAGGCGTTTTTTGTTCTTAGTAAATATTAATAATGCAATAAAAAAAGAATATAATACCAAAACCTGCATATAATTAATTGAGATATTAGTAGTTAATGCCCCGGGTAGTTTTTCAACATAAAAAACAACCGTATTCATTATTTTAAGTTCAATATTTAAGAGAAAACCAAATCCTTTGGAAATAATATCTGAAAATGAGAATGCTAACGTAGCCACGCCTGTTACGGTCATCACAAAGGAGATGGGGATGATAAACATATTTGTAAGCAGGAAATAGTTGGGAAATTGTCCGAAATAATAGGTAACAATGGGAGCAGAAGCAAATTGTGCCACTAAAGAAACCGCAGATAATTCCCAAAAATAGTTCATCACTTTGTATTTCGGTTTGTACAATTTTGTTATCTTGGTTTGAAAGAGAACAATACTGAAAACTGCCAGATAACTCAACTGAAATCCCATCTCAAACAATAGTATAGGATTAATACTCAGGAGAATAAACAGTGAGGCGAACAAACTGTGAAAGACATTGGTTTTTCGCTTGAGAAATTTACTGACAATTACAAATGAAAACATTGTTGCTGAACGAGTTACAGATGGAGCAAGTCCGGTAATGTTGGCATACAACCACACAGCAAGCAAGAGAATTACATTCTTGATAAATCGAGACTTTACCGTACTATCTAAGGGCTTGAGCAGAAACCCCATTATCATAAAAATGACTCCTACGTGCATTCCGGATACACAAAGAATATGGCTTACACCGGTAGCTGCATAACTCGCGCGCAACTCCGGTTCCAGAGTTTCATCATTGCCCAATAAAATGGCTGCTGCAACACTATATTCAGCAGCCGACAATCCCGATTCAATGAGTTTGTTTGACAAAAAGCGTTGCAAGTTAGAGGCATATCTTTTTACAGTTCTCTTCTTAATGTTCTCAATTTTTTCCCAACTGTATGCTGGGGCATAGCCGGTTAGATAGATTCCTTTTCTTTGTGTAAATTTTTTGTAATCAAACTGATATGGATTTTTTGGGGGTTCAATAAAAGATAATTTGGTATGAACAATTAGTTTATCACCAACACGGCAGTTTTTAATAATACTATCTTTTTGAAAATAGAGAATCACTTTTTTGGTAATCCAAGACGTACTGTCGTTCAACGAATAAAGTTTCGCAATGACTTTATACGATTTTTCACGTTCTCGGGGTAGTTCTCTGACTTCCGCTACCCAGGTCTGCTTTTGGGATAGTTTTTCACTGTTTATAGAATCAGGATTTTTATGAAAATGGAAGAAAATAGACAAGTATCCCGCAACAATGAAGGAAAAAAGTAGCATTCCTGTTAGTGAACATTGCAAATAATAATTCTTTTTTTGATAAAAAAATATGAAAACAATGCAGAAAAAAATGAGAACAAAAATGAGGAAAAGCAAATTTATCTCCTTTTTCGGTAATAAATATCCTAAAATAACGCCACAAACGTATGGACAAAGTGCTTTGAGTACCGGGAAGTGCGAGAAGTTCATACAAAGAGTTTGGGGCAATATAAACTTTTTTCAAATATCAAATACTAATTATTAAATATTAATTTTGCGCCCTAAATGCAAAACTCTATTCCAACTTATAAACTTATAAACTTATAAATTTATAAACCTTATATCTTATACCTTATACCTTAACTCTTTTTTATGCCCAAACCAAATACTTTCTTTTATTGCAAAAACTGCGGGTATCAATCAGCCAATTGGATTGGAAAATGCCCCTCCTGCGGCGAGTGGAACAGTTTTGAACAAGAGGTGATTCATCGAGAGGAAAAACAAAAGGGAAAAGCATTTTCTACGCTTCTAAAGTCAAAACCAAAACCTATTGGAGAAATAGATTTGGAAGAGATGCCGCGTATTTCTACCGAGTATCAGGAACTTAACACCGTGTTAGGCGGGGGAATTGTGAGGGGCTCACTTACACTGCTGGGCGGAGAACCCGGCATCGGAAAATCCACCCTCCTGTTGCAATTGGGTTTAAAACTCACTCAACAGAAAGTGCTTTACATCTCAGGCGAAGAGAGTGAAGTGCAACTGAAAATGCGAGCCGAAAGAATTTCCAAAACCCCCAATAACAACCTCTATATTCTCTGTGAAACGCAAATGCAAGATATTGTAAACCATATTGAAGCACTTCAACCGGAACTCATTATCGTAGATTCCATTCAAACAATGCAGAGTTCGGTGATTGATTCTGCGGCAGGTTCTATATCTCAAATTAAGGAGTGCGCAGCTGAGTTTCAACACTTGGCGAAGACTGCTGCGTTGCCCGTTTTCTTAGTCGGACATATAACCAAAGATGGTGCTATTGCCGGTCCTAAAATTCTGGAACACATCGTAGATACGGTATTACAGTTTGAGGGCGACCAGCACTATGGCTACCGGATTGTGCGCTGCATAAAGAACCGTTTCGGCTCTACTTCAGAGTTAGGAATTTTTGAGATGAATGCTACCGGATTACGCGAAGTTACTAACCCTTCGGAGATACTGCTTTCTAATCGTGATGAACAGTTTAGCGGCACTGCTGTTGCCGCAGTTTTGGAGGGAAACCGCCCGTTTATGATAGAAACGCAGGCATTGGTAAGTACGGCAGTGTATGGAACGCCGCAGCGTAGTGCCACCGGCTTCGACTTGCGCCGATTAAATATGCTGTTGGCGGTATTAGAGAAGCGTTGCCGTTTCAAACTGGGCACGAAAGATGTTTTTTTGAATATTGTGGGTGGTTTTAGCATCGACGACCCCGCTATCAATCTAGCGATTATGGCAGCCATATTGTCCTCTACTGCCGATATCTCCATTGATTCCAAAACCTGTTTTGCAGGCGAAATGGGATTGAACGGCGAAGTACGCCCTGTGCCTCGCATTGAACAACGCATTGTTGAAGCCGATAAATTGGGTTTTCAACGCTTCTTCTTATCTAAATATAATATGAAAGGAATTGAGACATCGAAATACAGGGTAAAGCTCATTCCGATAGGAAAAATAGAGGAGATGTGGCGGGCGCTGTTTGAGTAGCGGAAGATTCTTTTTGCAAAAAAAGTTTAAAAAAAACATCACTCTCCCGCCATATTAAAAAATATGTATTTTTGCGCGTTAATTATGTAAATTACAAAAATAAAAAAACATCAAATAATTATTAACCAAAATCTATTTTATTATGAAAAAGTTTTTACTTATCATCGCTGCAATACTGTTAGTTTTAGGTACAGTTTCTGCGCAACAAACAAAATCAATTTATCCGGAAGGTTCACTTCACATTATGCAAACTACTCAATTAGAGGACTACGGTACTCGTGCCCCCGGTGATGTAGTTTATACGGAAGGATTTGAAACCACCACGGGGACTGCTCTTCCTGCAGGATGGACAGTGAGCCACACAGGCACTGCCGACTCTTGGATTTCTTTAGGACTAAATCTTATTTACGGAACTCCTCCGGACATAGGCAATATACCCGGTGTTATAGGACTTGTACCTACTCACTCAGGCAACAGAATGTTGGGACTTAGCTGGCAGCAAACAGGCAGAAATGCCTGGGCAATAAGTTCCGGAATTGCGCTTACTGCAGGAAAATGGTATTCAGTTTCTTTCTGGCTAATGATGCCGGGTTATGGAGCCGAAATTAGTGGATTGGAATGTAGAATAGGTCAGTCAAACACAGCAGCAGGATTAAGTACCGCTTCATTGATTTATAAAAACACCACCCAAACTGTTGTAGGTTGGACTAAAGTTTCCGGAGTTTTTCAAGCAACAACAACCGGAAATTATTATTTAGGATTTCATGACCTCACTGCTGCCCAAGAAGGTATTTATACTACTATTGACGATATAGAAATCGTAGAAGCAGACCCTGCTTCAATAATAATGAACGACTTAAGTATTTCCGGTGCAAATCCATTAACCCCTTTTACAAAAGTGCCTGCTTCTCAAGTAGCAGGGTTATTAGTTGCCGGAAATATGCCTTTCCCAAATAAATTTGTTGCGCAAGTATCTAATGTAGGCGCTGCAACCCAAACAAATGTATCCTTTTCAGCTAATTTGGATGGAACAAATTTGGGCGCTCCTGCAACTATCGCTTCTATCGCGCCTAATGTTACAGAAACAATGACCCTTTATTCGCAAGGTATGTATTACCCTTATGCAGCAGGTAACCATAATATAGAATATAAGGTTACTCAAACCCAAACCGATGAAAACCCTGCTAATAATACGGCTACTTTTACTCTTGAAATAGGCAATAAGTACCAAATGGATGCAATAACCGATTATACACTAACCGGTGTGGGCTCAAATACCGCCACACTAACGCTTGGTAATATTTTTACTATTACTAATAATACTACGCTTACTGATGTTGAAGTTGGATTTTTAAATAATCCGGCGATAGTAGGTATTAATTATACGGTTTCACTATATAGAATGAGTAATGCAACTACCACACTTGCACATACTTTTACTACTGCTAACCAACCACGCCCCGCGAGTGGAACGGTTACTGTAACCGTTCCTCCAACCGCGCTTACGCCCGGACAATACTACGTTGCTATAAATCAGCTAACTGCATCTAATATTGGAGTGAGTTACGACACACGCCCCGAATCTAACAGATGCTATACAAAAACGTATAGCGCTACCGGCGCTGCCGGAGCAGTAACCATGCAATCCGGTTTCGGCGCTCTTGCCATTCGAATGATCACCTCCGGAGGAACAACTCCAAGTTGTTTCGTCATTACTGCATCTCCTAATAATCCCGACTATGGCTCAGTAACGGGAGGTGGCGTTTATTTTGGCGGAACTCCTGTTACTTTGTTGGCAAAACCAAAATTTGGATATGAATTTGTAAGATGGAGCGACAACACTACCGCAAACCCATACCCCACTTTTAACGTTTCTGCCGATTTTTCAATTACCGCTATTTTTCAGGAAAAAAATCTCTGCGAAGACAAAATTGTAGGAACAGGTACAACAACTGTGAATTACTCTCCAATTAATACTTTCTGGGGACATACTTATTCGCAACAAATTTACACGGCTGCCGATATAGGCAAAACAGGCGAAATTAAATCCATAGCATTTGAATATATCAACGCAATACCCTATAATGCTAACAATGTTACCATATACATGGGGGTTACCAATAAAAGCAGTTTTACAAATGCACAAGATTTGGTGCCTGTTTCAGAGTTGCAACAAGTATTCTCCGGCAGTGTACCCTTTAGTAATGTAAACAAATGGTCAACAATTAATTTGAATATACCATTTCCATATACTTGTGGCAATCTTGTTGTTGCGGTAGTTAACAACCAAGGTAATGATATGGGAAGTAGCGCAACTTTCCGCGTTTCTACTCCTACACCTGCCGGAAATTATGCCATATCATATTATCAAGATAGTGGTCCCATTAATCCTTCTGCGCCAACAGCAAGTTCCATGAACGCATATTCTATTCGGCCAAACGCTAAATTTGAAGTGTGCGATGTAATAAATTGCTCTACGGAAAAACAAATTGGAACCGGAACAACCCCAGTGAGAATTTACCCGTTCGACTATTACTATAACAACTCGTATGTTCAGGAAATTTTCACAGCTGCCGATCTTGGAATTACTGCAGGTGCTTATATATCATCACTTTCTTTCCAACATACTTTCCCTGCAAATTCAAGAAATGTTACGGTTTATATTGCGAATACTACTAAAGCTTCTTTTGGAGGCACAACCGCAGCAGAATGGATTCCCGGAGCGCAACTCACAAAAGTATATGCCGGTTCATTATCTATGCCAACAGGCTGGGTTACAGTTCCTTTTGATTCCCCCTTTGAATATACCGGAGAAAACTTAGTGGTTGTCTTTCTAAACCAGTCTGCATACATAGGAGCATCTACTGATAACCGTTATCTTGCCCACAGTACCGGAACCGACAATAGAGTTCTCTATTGGTTTGCCGATGCTGCATTTGCCGGCATTAAAACCCCACCGACTGCATCAGGCAGAGCAACAACGCGTAATAATATTATCTTTAATATTTGCCAGGAGGCACCTCCTGTAGATATGACTGCTGCGAGTATTACAGGTCCCGTTATGATACCTGCTTTAGTTCAAAGTACGTATGCAGTTACTGTTAAAAATTTCGGCGGTTTGGTAGCAAAGAAATTTACCGTAAACGTATTAAATACGGCTAACACAGTATTAGGTACTGCTACGGTAACCACTCCGTTAGCTTCGGGAGCATCTACTGTTGTAGATGTTACTTTTGCTTTCCCAACTACTATGGTAGGCAACCAAAATATTAAAGGACAAGTGATTGCCGATTGTGATGCAAACGATGGAAATAATGAAACTCCTTTGTTTGCAGTTAATGTTATGTCGGAATGTGCAGAAATAGCAGGTTATGTAAATATTGGAACGGCTACAACAATTGGAACTACTTACAATACGATTCCTTTCAATTTCTATTATGGAAACGGTGTTGCACAAACTATTTACCTTGAATCTGAACTTGGATTTGCCCCCGGTACTCCAATTAAAAAATTAACCTATAAATACAATGCAACTATTGCCGTGCCGGAAAAACCTATAAAAGTTTATTTGACGCATACTACTTTAACTAATTTTGGAACAGGCACCGCTACTGCTGCTAACTTTATTCCTACGAATACTTTTACCATGGTTTTTGATGGACAATTTAGTACTGCTATAGGTAATAATCAAGAATTAGTAATTAATTTTGATGAACCGTTTATTTATCAAGGTGG